>JAFQEY010000077.1 GCA_017398765.1 Akkermansia sp. | reverse complement strand
TGGAGGAAGCCGTCCGCTGGTTCCGCGCCGCCGCCGAACACGGGCTGCCGGATGCGATGAATAATCTGGCAAAGTGCTATGAAAATGGCGAAGGCGTGGAGCAAAACAAGTTTGAAGCTCATCGCTGGTATCTCAAAGCTGCCGAAATGGGAAATGCCTTGGCACAAACGAATCTGGGTGGTTTGTATTTTTTTTCTGAAAAATCGTATGTGGAAGCGGTCAGCTGGTATCGCAAGGCTGCGGAGCAGGGATATGCTCCGGCGCAGTGTAATCTGGGTGTTTGCTATGAAACTGGCAAGGGCGTGGAGAAGAACCCGGCGGAAGCGGTCTGCTGGTTTCGCAAGGCTGCGGAACAGGGTCATGTCAAGGCGCAGCTGGCACTGGGTTGGTGCTATGCAGATGGCCAAGGCGTAGAGAAGAACCCGGCGGAAGCGGTCAGCTGGTATCGCAAGGCTGCGGAGCAGGGAGACGCTATGGCGCAGAATGATCTGGGTGTTTGCTATGAAAATGGCAAGGGCGTAGAGAAGAACCCGGCGGAAGCGGTCAGCTGGTATCGCAAGGCTGCGGAACAGGGAAATGCCTGGGCGCAGTATAGGCTGGGGGGCTGCTATGACTATGGCAAAGGCGTAGAGAAGAACCCCACGGAAGCGTTCAATTGGTATCGCAAGGCTGCGGAGCAGGGAAATGCCATGGCGCAGTATAGGCTGGGTGAATGTTATCTGTATGGCCGGGGGGTGGAGAAGAATCCGCAGGAAGCTGTTAATTGGCTGAAGAAAGCGGCTGATGCAGGCAACAAAGATGCCGAGACGGAGCTGGCAAAATGCTACCTGTACGGCAAAGGTGTTGCTCAGGACAAGAATAAGGGCTTTTGGCTGCTCCCCCTTGACAGCGATTTAAAGGAAGCGCAATACACTCTGGCCAAGTGCTTCCTGTATGGCTGGGGCTGTGAGCAGGATAAAGATGAGGCGAAGCGAATTCTCCGAACACTGGGTGATTACAGAGGTGCCGACAAGCTGCTGAAACAGCTTTGAGCGTGTCTTAAATAAGCCCCACGGCAATTTCATCCGCCACGAGTCGTCCGCTGCGCGTGAGCAGCAGGCGGCCGTCGGCGGATGAGGCTGCCAGCCCTTCCTGCTTCAGCATATCAATAAAGGCAGAATCCTGCGGACGCAGCATGGAGGCGGGCAAGCCCTCATCCGTACGCAGCATCAGCCCCAGCAGCTCTGTGCGGCGCGTTTCCGGGCGAAGCGTTTCCGCAGTGCCGGGGGGAAGCATGCCCTCATTCAATGCCCTAATGTAGGCGGCTGTGTCTCCGCTGTTCTGATAGCGTACGCCGGCAACGCTCCCTACGGCTCCCGGCCCCAGGGCGTAGTAATCCTCGCCGCGCCAGCATGCCAGATTGTGCAGTGACCTGCATCCCGGGCGGGCATAGTTGGATATCTCGTAGTGCCGATACCCCGCAGCGGTCAGCATATCGTCTGCCATTTCAAACATGGCGATATCCGTCTCTTCATCTCCGGCATCAGCCCCGAATTGTCGGTAGAAGGCGGTGTCTTCCTCATAGGAGAGGTTGTAGGTGGAGATGTGGTCAGGCGCGAGCTCCAGGGCACGGTGCAGCGTGTGTGACCATTCGCTCAATGTTTGCGTGGGCAGCGAAAACATGAGGTCTATATTGATTTGCGGAATCCCGGCGCTGCGCAGCAGCCGGATATCTTTCTCCACATCATCCGGGGCGTGGGTTCTGCCCAGAAGCTGCAGCAGACGCGGCTCGAAACTCTGCACCCCCAGCGATACGCGGGTGATTCCCAGCTCCCGCCATTGGTTGACCTTTGCCTCCGTGAAGGTCGCAGGATTGCTTTCAAAACTCCATTCTTTCACCTGCGAAAAGTCCACCCATTCCCGTAATCCCTGAATCATGCTACCCAGATGGGTGGGGGAAAGCATACTGGGTGTTCCGCCGCCGAAATAGATGGTTTCCGGTGCATAGCCTGCGGGCAGTCGCAGGTGGGCTTCCCGCACCACGGCCTGAACAAAGCCGCGCATATCCGTGTCTGCCGGGGTGTGCTTGAAAAAGGCACAGTACGGGCAGATGCGGTGGCAGAACGGAATGTGGACGTAGAGGTGTGCCATGGCGAAAAAAGCCGGGGAGTACCACTCCCCGGCCCGTGTAGCATAGAAATTTCGTCTGACTGAGCTTTACAGATCAGCAGCGGCCGGCTTGTCCAGGAAGTACTTGGCGTCGGCGTGGTTCTGCAGGTAGGAAGCAGCCACGTCGATGGTCACGGGTCCCTGAATGGCCTTCTTCACGATGGAGGCCTTCTTCTCACCCCAGGCCATGAGACGCACCTTCTTGGCAGCCATGATGGTGGCCACACCCATGGTGATGGCGGTGCAGGGCACGTTCTTGAAACCGCCGAAAGCCGGAGCAGCGTCCGTCTTGGTCAGGTCATCGAGCGTTACCTGGCGGGTGATGGTGGTGTCATCAGAACCGGGTTCGTTGAAGCCGATGTGGCCGGTGCGGCCAATGCCGAGAATCTGCAGGTCAAGACCGCCGTTGGCCTTAATCTTGTCCTCGTATGCCTGGCAGTGGGCAGCAATCTCCTCCTGCGGCAGGGTACCGCAGGGCAGGTTGATGTTCTCTGCCGGGATGTCGATGTGGTTGAACAGATTGGTGTGCATGAAGTACCAGTAGGACTCCACGTGCTCGTGGGGCAGACCGGTGTATTCATCCAGATTGAAGGTCACCACATTCTTGAAGGAGAGACCCTCTTCCTTGTGCAGACGAATCAGCTCAGCATAGAAAGGAAGCGGGGTTGCACCCGTGGCCAGACCCAGAACAGCGTTCTTGCCCTCTGCGGCGCGGCTGCGAATCAGCTCTGCCACTTCGGCGGCCAGCTTCTTGGCGGCCTCTTCCTTCGTTTCAAAAACTTCGTATGTCATAGCACGTCTATTCTATACTTTCCTGAGCTAATTTCAACCCTAAAATAGCAGTTGCCGTCTTAATTTCGGAAAAATTAACTAAAATTTAACTTTTTTCAGAAATTTTGCTTGCAATTCATGTGAAAATGTGGTTAACTCTGCCCGCACACAGCATCGCCGCTGTAGCTCAGGGGTAGAGCAACGCATTCGTAATGCGTGGGTCGTCAGTTCAAATCTGACCAGCGGCTTCCCCACGGGGAGCAGATGCGAGCGTGCTTATGGACATAGTGCCTCCTTAGCTCAGTTGGTAGAGCAGCTGACTCTTAATCAGTTTGTCCGCGGTTCGAGTCCGCGAGGGGGTACCAGTCCGTAAGCAACAGCGTGTGTAACAGAAAGCCTCCTTAGCTCAGTTGGTAGAGCAGCTGACTCTTAATCAGTTTGTCCGCGGTTCGAGTCCGCGAGGGGGTACTGAAGAGGCAACCCGGTGCGGTTGCCTTTTTTGTTGCTTGGTTGAAACGGCCAGGGGGGCAGGAATCAGGGGGCAAGCCCAATTTTCAGAGTGATGATGCTTTGCGCAGTAATTCGGCACATTCAGCGGCATCAGAAGCCCGGGCTGCCTGAAGAGGTGTTTTCCCGTTTTTGTCCGCCTGGTTAATCCGGATGCCCGGGTGAGCAATCAGTACCCGTACACAGTCAGTGTGCCCCTGCATGGCAGCAAGGAACAGGGGCGTTTCACCCAGCAGGTTGGCCTTGTTGACATCAATACCCGGGGCTTTCAGTAATTGGCGGACACAATCGGCATGCCCGGCGTAGGCTGCATGCCCAAGAGCTGTTTCTCCGTCTTCATCACACCGGTCAGGATTAACCTTACCTGTTGCCAACAGAAGCCGAATGCACTCCGCGTGCCCGTAGCAGGCGGCACGTATCAGCGGTGTGCGGGAATCTGAGCCGGGGACAGAAGCGTCCGCGCCGGCCTGCAGCAGGATGCGGACACAGTCATTTCTCCCCAGACCGGCAGCCCAGAGCAGGGGGCTCATGCGGTAGATGCCGCGGGTATTGACGTTGTATCCGTTGCTAATCAGGCGCAAGAGTCCGCGGGAATCACCACGGAATACGGCCACGGTGGCGGCATCGAACGCTGAGAGATCAACGCCTTTATTCAGCAGGCGTTTCACTCCGTCGCTATAGCCATTGAATGCCGTGTGAAAGAGTGCATTGACCCCGTAGTGGTCTTTTTTGTTGACATCTATACCGGGAGCCTGAATCAATTTGCGGAAAGCATCTTCATGCCCCTCGATGGCAGCGATGGTGAGCGGGGTCCAGCCGTAGGTATTCTCCTCTTTATTGACATCAATACCGGGGGCTTTCAAAAGCATGCTGATACAGGTGGAATGCCCCCCCGCAGCAGCTTTGTATAGCGGAGTTTCACCATCTTCCACGGCTTTGTTGACATCTATCCCCCGGGCATTGAGCAGCAGCCGCACGCAGGAGCTGTTGCCCCAACGCGTGGACAGCAGCAGCGGTGTGTAGCCGCTTTCATCTGTCTGGTTCACGTTGATTCCGCTTTGTAGTGCCTGGCGCAGCATTTGGGGGTTATCTCGCTTGACAGCCTGAAACATGGCCCGCTTTGCTTGCGAGGCTGACAGCTTGGGTGCTTCCGGCTGTGGTACATGGGTGCATGACACCCCAGCCAGTCCTGCCGAGAGAGCAAAGCTGAGCACTACTGAGGCGGATATGCGTTTGAGCATGTTCATCAGCGATACATTTCCGAGATTACCACTGACATTCTACCACAGCAGTGCCGTATGAAAAGCACAAATCACGCAGAATGCTCAGTTATTTTAAATTTGGGTTCAGGTGTGTTTTCAGCTCATGCCGGAGTGCGGCAGGTTTTCGAAGAAAACTTCCGCTTGTCGGCAAGCGTGGGTGACAACGCTGGAGACATCCATGCAGGTGGAATTGAGGCGATAGTGCGAGGCTTCCCGGTAGAAGGGGCGGCGCTCGGAATGCAGCCGGGTGAGGATTGCTTTTCTGTCCGGTGATTGGAGCAGTGGTCGGTTGGTGGAAAATCTGGTGCGGGCCAGCAGAGCTTTCACCGATACGTTGAGCCAGATGGTGAACCCGAGCTTGCGCAGCAGCTCTCTGTTTTCCGGGCGTATGACAATACCCCCACCGGTAGAGATGACAGGCGCAGGGGAGAGTCTCTGTTCCAGCAGGTAGCGCAGCAACGCCGTTTCGAGGGCACGGAAATGGGCTTCTCCCTGGTCTCGAAAAATATCCGGGATGCTTTTGCCTGTTTGTTCCTCGATGATGGCATCCGTATCCAGCAACGGCATACCCGTGCGCTTGCTGAGTGCTTTGCCCACAGTCGTCTTTCCGCATCCCATCAACCCGATGAGGATGATGGGATATCCTTTGGTATCAATGGGATGTGTGGGGGAGATTGCCATGCTTATGTTTGCGGCTGCAGATTTTAACAAAAAAAAACCTTGCTTGCAAGCGCATAGCCCGCCAAACAGAGAAAAGATGACGAACCGCCCAACAGTGACGCGCAGAGGAAGAGGAAATAATTCCGAGGGCAGGGCGGCAAAATCACCTTGAATTAGGGGGGGAATCTGTTACAATGGTAGTATGAAGGTGGGGATTGCGGCCATTCTGCCAGTTTTGGGGCTTACTTCCTGTATTGCGCTGGTTAATACGGGCGGGAAGTTGGACGCCTGGGGAAGAAAAGATGCCGTACCCATGCGTGCTCAGGCAGAGGATACGCCATATTACCGCGTTGGGGCGCATTACTACATGCGTGTACCCGTTCAATATGTGGAGCTTGGCAGTCATTGGCTGAGCAGCAGTGATTCACCCGCCGTTCCGCGCCGTATGCGTCTGGGTGTGCGGCCGGATGCTCACCGTGAGTATATTTACTGCCTCCTGTCAGAGAGTGAGGTGCGCACCCGTTTGGGGCTGGAAGTTCCGCCGCCGGCTGACGGTACCCCGCCCGTGCTGACGGAGAAAAGCTTTTCAACGCTCAGTTCGGAGCATTTGCGAACTAAGGCAGTGCCTATCAATCACGCGCCGTGGTCGGTTGCCTCTGACAGCCTGAGCTGGGTTACGCTGGAGTTCCTGCCGGATGCCCCGACACAGCGCAGCCTCGGTAACAAACTGCGCCGTCCGCTGGTTGTGGTGTTGAGTTACGGAGTGGATTTTCCTGCCAGTCTGGCTGCCACGGCGGGAGCCATGACGGCGGAGTTGCTCATGTTCCCCATCGGTCTGGTGCGTTATTTCATCGGGAGGGAGGAAGCTTCTCCCGCCACAGATTGAAGTTGTCTGTACGGTATCGGGCGTGCAGATAATCAATCCACTCCGATGCTTTTTCTCCCTTCTGCGGCTTGCGGGCGCACAGGTGCTGCGGCAGCTGTTGCCGCCGGCGGTTGTCAGCCTCCGTGGTTTCGCTCAGGTGCAGGTAACAGGCGTTTTCATGGGAGCGTTTGCAGGAAATCTGCCAGTTTGGGGTGCCCGTGTTCTCTTGCCAGCTCAGCGGCCGTTTGCCCGTTTTCATTGCGAAGGTGCGGGTATGCTCCGGCATTGAGCAGGAGCCGAACCACTTTTTCATGCCCGTGTTGAGCGGCAAGCATGAGGGCGGTGGTCCCGGCAGGGGTATCTGCATCGGATGCCGGGAAAATGACGGCGTTCGGGTCACTCCCCGTTCCCAGAAGTTTGCGGACATACCCCTCTGAACCGCCCTGAGCGGCACACATGAGTAATGTAGGGGTTCCCGGCGTAGAATTGTCTTTCCACTTTGCCCCGGATTGCAGCAGAAGTTGCACGGCATCCTCCTGCCCGTGACTGAGGGCTTCCATGAGAGCTGTTTTTCCTGTTTTTGCGCGGGCGTTGATGGCTGCCCGTTGCTTCAGCAGCTCTTTTATCTGCGGAATCAGACCATGGCGCGCCGCCAGCATCAGGTGGGTTTCTGCCTCCGGTGTGGTGGCATGGGGAGAAAGCTCTGCCCCGGCTTCTCGCAGGAGTTCTACGATTTGTTCATTGCCGCCGAGCAGTGCATAGGTCATGACATTGACTCCCTCATTATCCTGGGCATGCACGTCTGCGCCGTCCTCCAGAAATTGCTCTGCCAGTTCGCAATACCCCTGCTGCGCCGCAAGCATGAGCTGGGTTACTCCTTCGTCATCCGGGGTGCAGGCATCATACTGAGCCCCCGCTTTTTCCAGCAGCCGGAGCAGCTGCGTATCCCCCCGGCAGAGGGCGATTCCCAGATATTGCCACCCCATATCTTCTGCGTTGAAATCCACTTCGTTTTGCAGCAGAAAAGCGGCTGTTTCACGTTGATACCCTATAATGGCTTCTTCCAGTAATTCGGATATTTGATGCTTATTGAGCAAATGTTGTTTCTTTGCTTCCTTGAACAGAATAGGAAAACAGGGAGAGTCCTCATCAACTGCTACTTCAAGGGCTGTTGTACCGAAGGCGTTTTTTTGCCGAAGATTGGCACCCTGTTTCAACAGCTCGCTCACAGTGTCTGTATGCCCATACATGGTGGCAAGCATCAGCGGTGTCCATTTCCCTTCCGATGTTTGCTCTGAAACCCCGGCTCCTTTCTGAATCAGGTGCCGCACCTGCTCCGTGCATCCTCCGGCTGCGGCATGGTGCAACAGGGTATACCCGTCGTCATCTTCCCATGTGGCTTCCATTTTTGCCCCGGCGGCCAGCAGCATATCAACAATTTCCTGATGCCCCTGATTCAGAGCAAGAGAGAGAACGGAAGTGCCGTCATTGCTGAAGTCATTGACATAGCTGCCTTGCTGCAGCAGGTATTCCGTTGAGTTTTTACTGCCCTCAAAAACAGCAAAATACAACGCCGTTCTGCCGGTTTCATCACTCTGCGTCACATCTACCTTTGCTCCGGCTGCCAGTAATGGCTGAAAAAATTGTGAAACCGATTCGCGGACAGCGTAATCCATGACCGTGTATCCGTAGGTATCCTTGGCATTGATATCGGCGGTAATGCTGATGAAACTTTGCAGGATATCCGGGCGGATTAGAAATGCGGTGCTGCTCTGGAGCCCGATGTTGAGTAATTCCGCCACCCATGGATAATCTCTCACCGCCTCCGGATTTTTCTCCCACAGCCGGATGTTTTGCCGAAAGCGCGCGGTGGCTTCCCGGTACACAATCTCGTCCAGCAGTGGGTGGGATGACTGATTGAATACTTGTAGTGAATCCAGATACTTAAACGCCTCAATGGGGGAGAGCTGCCTCTGCTCCGGCCGGATGCCGATGTCTGCTTCCGGCGGGGAGGCTGCCGCTACGGCGGGGTGGGCGACCACCGTCACCAGACAGGCTGTCAGGAGCAGAATAAATGCTTTCATAGGGGGCAGTAGGGGGGATTACTTCTCGTAGAGCACCAGCCGGAAGCCGTCAAACTGCTCCACCTGTGTGCAGCGTCGGAAATAGTGTGTAAACTCCGGGAACCAGGTGTCTGCCTCATATTCTCCCTCTACCTCTGAGACATAGAGTTTTTGCATTTTCGGGAGTAGGTGGGCATATATCTGCGCCCCGCCGATGACCATGACCTCGCTGTCTGTCAGCTCCAGATTTTCCAGTGCTGAGAGGTCAGGAATGACAGTTGCACCCTCTGCCCGGTAGCTCATATCACGGGTGAGAACAATGTTCTGTCGCCCGGGCAGCGGGCGCCCCAGGGATTCCCATGTCTTGCGCCCCATGAGGATGGGATGCCCCATGGTGAGACGTTTGAAGAGTTTCATGTCCTCCGGCAGGCGCCAGGGGATGCTTTGGTCGATGCCGATGGCTCTGTCCGCAGCCATGGCGACTACTCCGGTGAAGC
The DNA here is from genome assembly GCA_017398765.1 of Akkermansia sp. Taxonomy (GTDB): domain Bacteria; phylum Verrucomicrobiota; class Verrucomicrobiia; order Verrucomicrobiales; family Akkermansiaceae; genus Akkermansia. The sequence goes on along the minus strand of JAFQEY010000077.1, from coordinate 2,268 downwards.
GGGGGGTCATACGGAAACAGCGGCTTTGATGTGCGGGTGCGGGTCGTAGTTCTCCAGCGTGAAGTCAGAGAAGTCGAACCCGTCAATCTCCGTCACCGTCGGGTTGATACGCATGGTGGGCAGGGGGCGGGGCTCGCGGGTGAGCTGCAGCCGCGCCTGCTCCAGGTGGTTGTTGTAGAGGTGGAGGTCACCGAAGGTGTGGATGAATTCGCGAGCCTCGTATCCGCAGACCTGCGCCACCATCTGCAGCAGCAGAGCATAGCTGGCGATGTTGAATGGAACCCCCAGAAACAGGTCACAGCTGCGCTGGTAGAGTTGCAGGCTCAGGCCGTGTTTTTCCCCCTCTTTCTGCGCGGGAATTACGCAGAACTGGAACAGGCAGTGGCAGGGCGGCAGTGCCATGCCGTCCACTTCTGCCACATTCCAGGCTGTCACCAGGTGGCGGCGGCTCCAAGGGTTGTTTTTCAGACTGTCTATCAGCCTGGCAATCTGGTCTATACTTCCGCCATTACCGTCCGGCCAGGCGCGCCACTGGGAGCCGTACACGGGTCCTAAATCACCGTTTTCGTCTGCCCATTCATCCCAGATGGTAACACCGTGTTCCTGCAGGTAGCGGACGTTGGTGCTGCCCTTGAGGAACCAGAGCAGCTCATAGATGATGGAGCGCAGGTGCAGTTTCTTTGTGGTGAGGCAGGGGAATCCCTGCCGCAGGTCAAAGCGAGCCTGCCGCCCGAACACGCCGATGGTGCCGGTGCCGGTGCGGTCATCTCGTCCAACACCGTTGGTCAGCACATCATCCAGCAGTTCCAGATACTGTTTCATGAGAGGGTGGGGATTTACAGCCCAAGTGCCACGCGAATTTGCTCCGCATAGCGGGCGGCCTTTTCTGCAAAGCTCAGCTCAGTGTCTTTGTAGAGGATGCCACGGGATACATTGATGGTGGGGGGAGCCAGACGAGTGCCGCCGGTGAGAGCAGAGAGATCACCGCCCTGTGCGCCCAGTCCGGGGATGAGCAGGGGGGCATCCGGCAGTTCGGTCAGAATTTCACTGCTGGCGTTGGTAAGCCCCACAACCATGCCCACTTCCGTGGCACTGTTTTCGGCGCGGGAGCGTTCCACCATATCACCTACCAGCTGGTAGACTTTGCGTCCGTCTGCCAGGATTTGGCGTTCCACATCTGCCGCGCCGGGGTTTGTGGTGACAGCCAGCAGGTAGACTGCCTTGCCGGGGCGATCCAGAAAGGGGGCAAGAATATCGTAACCCATGAAGGGATTGAGCGTCACGGCATCCACATCCATGCGGTCAAAATAGGCCTGTGCGTAGTATTTCTGTGTTTCACCGATATCTCCGCGTTTGGCATCCAGAATAACGGGAATGTGCTTGGGCATGTCCGGCAGCAGCTCCTCCAGCAGTTGCAGCCCCGGCAGCCCCATTGCCTCAAAATAGGCAATATTGGGTTTGTAGGCAGCGGCGTAGGGGGCAGTCTCTTCCACTACTCTGCGCAACCAGTCTGCCAGTTCGTTCATGTTTTCCGTCTGCGGGCGGGGATCCAGCCCTACGCACAGCGCAGAACGAGTCTCCTTGATTCGAGCCGAGAGTTTTTCCGTGAATTTCATAGTTCGAGCCGATTTTACCAGAAAAGGGAATCAATCTCAAGTCTTAATCAAATTGTGACACTTGTTTGAAAAAACGCAAACGAAAAGAATCAATGCGCTCCGGTATTGGCAAGGCGGGAGGAGGAGGGTATGCTGTTTACATGAAGACAGTAAAAACTATTCCCGGAAGGATATACCAAGTGTTGACACCACAAAACTGTGTTGTTACCAAAGGAGATGGAACGCTGATTGCTTTGTCTGAAATGGGGACTCCTGCCTGTTTTACCGCAACCGGCTCTGAAGTGGAGCTTAGTGATGAATCGGCAGTGCTATGCCCCGTGTCGGCCCCGTACCGCAGATGCCGTATATCGGGCGCGCAGATGCCTCATTCACCCATTCTTGACAGTAAATATGAACATTGTGTGAATGGACAGGATATGCAGGCAGTTCAGAGTGACTATGTGGCAGATGTGGCGGGCGGTTTGTGGAAGTACTCCCTGGCTTCTTTGGAAAACGGAGATGGGGTGTTTCTGTCCGTGGTAGCATTGCGTGAGTTTCTCCCGCCGCTGCCCAATCTGCGGAGTGCGCACAACATGTTTTACGGTTGCACTTTATCTGTCGAAAGCGTGAAGCGGATTGCGGAGAGTGTGCCGGAGACAGACGGCGCGGTGAT
>JAFQEY010000013.1 GCA_017398765.1 Akkermansia sp. | reverse complement strand
TAATTTCGCTCATGGCTCCAGCCATGAATTTCGCTGCCCGTCAGGGCAATTTCGCGTGCGGGCTTGCCCGCACATCTTCCCCTACAATTTCCCATTTATCCTTTGCAAACTTGTGGAATCATTTACCGAACGATATACTAGTTGCGAGAATCGCAATGCGGGCAAACGTTCTCTGCGCGTCTGTCTGCCAGCAGGTAGCGGTAGCCGCAGATGCGGCAGGTAATGTGGGTGCGTGAATGTCTCACCCGCCTCACCTTGGCCGCCACTTGCACCGGAATAAAGACACACACCAATATCAGCAGCCCCACCAGCATGAGGAAGAGAAAAAACTCAGCCGGGGAAAGGGGGAATACCGTCATCGCTCTTCCTCCTTTCCTTCCTCCTGAGGTCCTTGCTCAGCGGAACACGGGGGCACTGCAGCAGCAGCTTGCTCCGCCCCCTTTTCAGGCGGCAGTTCCAACAGAATGTCCCGAGATATGACCACAGAATCGGCCACCTGAGGCAGGATATCCAGCGGCGGGGCTTTTCTCAGATCAGCATTGCGCCCCACACTATCATACATCGCCTCAGAGTCACGGTAGAAAAACTCACCGGGGTCCTGCTCCGTCAATATGGTCAGGGGGCTCTTGCGAGCAGCCTCGTAATTCACCAATCCGCTGTTGTGGTAGTACACACGCCCTTCGCCTGACGGTCGTAACCGCGGTTTCATTTCCACGGGTAACCACCACAAGCCACAGCCGACAACCACTGCCGCTCCCAGAAAAAACAGGGGCAGGCACCCGTGCAATGAGCGCGCTTCTTGCTGTTTCTTTTCCCGTTCTTTCTTCATTGCATCATCGCCGGTACGGCTGCGTAACTGCAAGTAAACCCACAGCTTAATATCATATCCGTAATCTGCTGTAGCGTCCCGGATGAAACAGCTCTGTCCGGGACCAGCACAATGTGTAATTTAGCATTCAGACCCGACTCACGCTTCCACTCCTCCAACCGTGCTCCAAAACCGGCAATTCCGCCCTCCACCAACAGCGAACCGTCATATATCTGCGGGCTGTCACCGGCAGCTATCGTCACAATGCGGGAGCTTTCCCTATCATAGGCCCCCATCACAAAATGAGATTCTGACGGGTTGACCCGGCACCCGTACCGCGGCACCAGATGGTTGGTCAGCAGCACACACACACACAGCAGGATAAAGAGATTCGCCCCGGAAAGAATCAGGATAGAACCGCCTCCGCCGGTCAATCTGGAACGCACCTTCCTCATGATAATAATCTGCTGAAGCTGTTCTTGATTTAGTCTTTTTCCTCCTCTACGACACTGAATGCGCAGCAGCTGCGGCGCGGTTGTTGTGCCGTGGATTGGGCCTCTGCCATATCCCTCGCATCACAGATGATATATACACACTCCAAACCGGCTCGCTCCACTTTATTGATGATGCGGCGAGCTCTCCCGGCCAGATACATGTAAAAGAGGTACGCCGGAACTGACAGAGCTATTCCGGCAGCAGAAAGCATGAGGGCCTGCTGCAGCGTGGCTGCTACCAATGGCGGCGCAGCAGCACCATCTGTCACGCCCGGCTGCTCATAAAATGCCACCAGAGCCAGCAGCGTTCCCAGAATCCCCAGCATCGGCATCACCGTGGCACATGCCTGCAGAGTGCGTATATTACGCTCCACCCGGTACACCTCCATATCAGCGGCTTCCAGGGCTATGTCTCGCAGCTCATTGCGGCTCAAACGCGGGCGGGTCAACACGGCCTCTACCACCCGAGCCATCGGGCCGGGGAGCATGCGCGCCTCATGCAATGCCTCATCATACTGCCCGGAGCGCAGCAGAGAGGAAAGCCCACGCAGGAAATCACCGGAATTGATGTTGACCCGGTGGAAATAGAACAATCGCTCAGCCACCACGGCCAAAGACAGAACGGCAAAAAGCATGATGAGCCAGAATATCGGCCCCATGGTTGCAATCATTTCACGCATAGTAGTATCTTCCGGATTTGTGTTAGCAGGTTACAGCGTCGGAGAGAAAACCGGCAGGCACCGCACGCTGCGGGCAGCACCTGCCGAAAAGTATAACTTACGCTTTCGGGCAAATGCTCTCCGCCCCGAAATACGGCACCAGTGCCGCGGGTATCTTCACAGAGCCGTCCGGCTGCTGGCACTGCTCCAGCAGAGCCACATACAGACGCGGCAGTGCCGTGCCGGAGCCATTCAGCGTGTAGGGCACGCGGATACGCCCCTCTGCGTCCTTGTAGCGCAGCTTCATGCGGCGCGCCTGATAGTCCGTAAAACAGGAGCAGCTGGAAACCTCCAGAAACTTGCCCTGCCCCGGTGCCCACACCTCAATATCATAGGTTTTAGCAGAGGAGAACCCGACATCCCCCGTGCAAAGCTCAATCACACGGTAATGCAGTCCAAGCTTCTGCAAGATGCATTCAGCATGCCCCGTCAGCTTCTCCAGCTCGGCAAATCCATCCTCCGGGCGGCAGATTTCCACCAGCTCCACCTTGTCGAACTGGTGCACGCGAATCATGCCCTTGTTCTCACGCCCGGCAGAGCCAGCCTCCCGACGGAAGCAGGGCGTATAGGCCGTCATCTTGATGGGAAGCTGTGCTTCCTTCACAATCTGGTCACGGCAAAGATTGGTTACCGGCACCTCAGCCGTGGGCACCAGGAACATGCTATTCCCCTCCAGCCCATACATATCTTCCTCAAACTTGGGAAGCTGACCCGTGCCGTACATGCAATCGCGTTTCACGATAAAGGGGACACCCACCTCCTGATAGCCGTTCTCCTGCGTCTGTGTGTCCAACAGGAAATTGATGAGTGCACGCTCCAAACGCGCACCCAAACCACGGTATACAATAAAACCGGAACCGGATATACGGGCCGAATCCTCAAAATTTATCAGCCCAAGGCTCGTCCCCAGCTCCACATGATCTTTCGGCTCGGCAATCTCCGGAGCCGAACCCCAGCGGCGAATCTCCGGATTTGCAGAATCATCGCTCCCCACAGGGGCGGCATCATGCGGCATATTCGGTATGGAAAGCAGCAGGGCTTCCTGCTCCTCGGAAGCCGCCGTCGCCAGAGCATCCAGCTCCTTGATGCGTTCACCCACCTCGCCCATTCGCTTCTTGAGTGTCTCGGCCTCCTCACGGCGACCTTCCTTCATCATCTGTCCGATGAGCTTGGACGTACTGTTACGCTCCTGCGAGAGCGACTGTTTCTCCGTCTCGGCATTACGACGCTTCACATCACACTCCAACACCTTGTCCACAAGCATCCAGTGATCCCCGCCACGCAGGCGGACACGTTCTTTGACATATTCAGGCTTTTCCCTGACAACGCGGATATCTAGCATAACTCCGTCATTCTACTCCATTGACCCACAGATTCAAGCTAAAATTACGCCTTCCCGGCATATTTCACTTAAGTCGGAAGAGATATAAACTAAAGCGTCACCAATTTGCTCCCGCCCCAAATCCTCACCAGGACCTCACCAGGCTACCATGCCTGCCCCGGCAGAGCCTGTTCAGCACCAAACATTTTATATCAAACATCTCAAAACCACATTATGAGCATCATTGTATTTTACCTCTCATCAATTTACTATATTTGAACCACCGGAAAAATAAATTAAAGTTAGCAGCGGCTACCCTATATCACATTCAATAACATTATATCGACTTCTTGAAATGCGCTAACAAATTAAATGAAATTGTTTTCTTTAATAATTTTTCAACCGATTTTCTATTTAATAACGGTAAATACTACGCTTTCTTAAGTTTTATTCTCAAGAGGAATTTTCTCAAGCATCACCCATACACTCCCACCATAAACAACAAAAAAAATAACACCCGAAGACAGCCTCTCCGCAAATCTACCCACCCCGGCAACACAAGACTCACCTCTGCACATTCCACAACTTCCGGAAAAAACAAATTTCGTAGTCACCCCCATGCAGTCCTGCCAACTATTCAGTTTTAACGACAACTCATGCAAGAAAAATCCAAATTTCTTATTTATTTGTTATTAGTATTTTTCATAGTCGCAACAAATCCGCTTATTTTCTTCTCGTTAATTGTTATGCTTTTTTAATATAAATATTTTCCCGAATATATCCACAAAAACACAATACTGAAACACCCCATTTCAACACATCGAGCACTACAGGCGAAAGACGATTGACACTCCTTTTTTACACAGAAAATCTAATTTCTCCCACTTTCCACCGAAAAATCAAAGCACACCATTGACAACACACCTACGCTCACCATAACAGTCCTGCCACAAAAAGATACAGCAAAATTCTAAAAAACAAGAATTATTTTACATGTATGTGTATTTCCAATTACAAATAAAACATAAAGATGATAAATAAATTTTTGAATACACTTTTTATTATATCGTATAAGTTAGACATTAGAACAAACAGAAAAGTATCGCCACCGAAAAAAAGGCCATCCATACAACAGATAATTATTCTCGCAAATGTAAATAAGCCGCATACTCAACGTCACATATTCCTATCATATTCCCTGAAACTCACCTAAATAGCCCGTCAATACAACGAAATTCACAAAAATACACACAAACTCTTCATTATAAATAATTTGCAGCAAAACTTACTAACATGCACGAGAATCGCATATTCCGTACAGAATCACGGGGGCGTTGCAAATTTTCGATTCTCGCGGTACTTTTTACTCGCTTCCAGATGCGCGGGGCAAAGCACATCCGGCCTCCGAACCTCTGCCCAACCCATCGAAATAACGTCCATAGGAATTACCTCGCTCCGTTTTCATGGAGCTGATGTGGCCTCTATTAACCGAGCCAAGCGTCAAGTCATCCACATACACGGCATTTTCATCCGCGCATCCCAAATCAAGTGCACGTTGAGTGATGCTATGAATCAGGGAATCATCCTCAGAAGTCTTGGAAAAACTGTTTGTTTTGCTGCGGCTTATCGTAACGCGGTAACACCAGCCATTCGGCGGGATAGTTTTCTGGCTTCTAGTATATCGTTCGGTAAATGATTCCACAAGTTTGCAAAGGATAAATGGTAATTTGAAGGACAATGGACAAAGAACAATGGACGAAGGAAAAGTCAGGCGAGTCTCCGGCTCGCAGTAGTCAATGATTTAGTTGCAAAGAGTTTGCATGCGAGCAGAGCGATCGGAATTCTCCACCTTGTCCATCGTCCATTTGACTTTGTACTTCTCGTTAACTTCCCATTTATCTACCAATGTATCTATTCCTGCTGTTTAGCTATTTATCGAACGCTATACTAGGCCAACACAGGAGAATGAGGTCTGTACCACGCCCCAGACATGGCGACAGACATCATGATTCCGACTCATGCGGTGAGCCCTGGTATCCGGACAATATGGCGGAGCCGCTTCACGCCGGCCAAGGTCGGCGTGAGCAGGAGGCCCCAATGCTACCGCCACCTGCAAGAGAATCACGCATTACCTATCTGCCCGCGCAAGCAAGGGAAAGCCGCAGCGTTTCTGACCGCGTCATTTTCAGTATTCCCATGCAGGAATAGCGTTGACAGGTGCCTTGGGATTGTGTAAAATGAGCTCACCATGAAGAAAAGACTCCGCAAGAAGTATCGCGTGGGCGAGTTCAAGGAACTCTG
>JAFQEY010000012.1 GCA_017398765.1 Akkermansia sp. | reverse complement strand
CTGCGGAATACACGCGAAGTCGCTCAGCGTACACTTTCCCGCACGAAAATCATCTATCCGTTGCCGAAAGGCACACAAGGCGGAGTTATCCTCTCCGTCCTCTGTTACCATAGACTCACACAGCTGCACCGTCAGCGGCAGTTCCCGATTATCTGCATCAGAACAGGAACACAGACTGAAAGAGACAACCAACAACGGCACCATCAACGAAATGATAAAAGCTTTCATAAAATACATAAAATCAAAGCCCCCTACACCCGGCGTTCGTTCCGCATTCTGCACCACCCGCGCCACAGCAGGTAAACGGAGCTAAGCACAAGTGCAATTTTTCCCCACATTTGAACGCCGGCGGAAAGCTGCGTAGACGAAAGCAACCCCGGCACAAGCAATAAAGATGCAGAGGAAGAGGCGGGCGGAAATCATAGAGCTGGCTGCAAGAGGTCAACACTAACAGGCTGGCTGAGGCGGGCATGGTCCCACAACACAGCAGGCCATCCCGGCCGCTTCAGCCGCACGAATACCGGGTAGAGCATCTTCAAACACAATGCAGTCCGCCGGGGTTACCCCCATGCGCTCCGCACAAAGCAGAAAAATGTCCGGATTGGGTTTTCCGCGACCGGGAGGGACATCTCCGGGAGTTACCATAATGGGGAATAAATCCAACACCCCGGCGGAGCGCAGCGTTTCCTGTGCCCCAAGAATCATGCTGCCGGTGCCAATGGCATAGGGGATTCCCTGCTCGCGGAGCCGGTACACCAGATTGATGGTTTCCGGAATAACGGGCAACGCCTCTGTTGCCAGCAGTTCGCAATACATACACCGCTTTTCCTCCGCCACCTTCTGTGGGTTCATGTCCAAACCATAATCGCGATTCAGCTTAGCCACGATATCTACAGCAAACATGCCGCCGTGAGAGACAAACTCCTCCCACTCAAAAATGTGAGCCGGAGCTCCGTTGTGCCGCAACGCCCGGCGCCAGGCACGGAAATGCGTGGGCATACTGTCCACCAGTGTGCCGTCCAAATCAAAAATATATCCGCCGAAAACCTTATCCGGCAATGAAACGCGAGGTGTCATACGACTATCAGAGGTTAAATTCAGCTACAAAATGCTTCAAATCATTATCCTTGCCGAACAGCACCAGCACATCGCCCTGTTGGAACTCCATAGAAGGCTCCGGGGTATCGATAACCGGTTGCTCCGGCTGCGCAAATACATCTTCCGCGGCATTTTCCTTTGCCACACCTCGTCTTACAGTTAACAAGTTGAGGTGGTAGTCAGAGCGCAGTCCCACGTCACACAAGCACTTACCTACCCATTCCTCCGGCAGCTGAACATCGGCAAGAGAATGCGTGGCATCAATATGGCGCAGACGCATAAGGCCCTCATTGGTGAAACGGGAAGCCAGCTGGTGAGCCGCTACATTCTCCACACGGAACACGTCTTCCACCCCAAGCAACTTCAGCACCTTTGCATGCAAGTCATTGAAGCTGCGCGAAAGTAAATTTTTGACTCCCAGTTCACGAAGCTGCGCAGTAATCAGCAGATTGCGCTCAAACTGCTCACCCACCGCCACAATCACGTAGGTGTCATCACTCACCAGCTCCAACTGGCGCAGAACGCGTATATCCGTCGCATCACCCACCAGCGCATAATCCACACTGTCCTTGAGTTCTGTTATAATAGACTCTTTTTCATCCAGAATCGTGACCTCAAAACCAAGGTCAGAGAGCTGTAATGCCAGAGCACGACCAAATTGACCAATACCTATAATGACGAATTTCATGAGAAAAGAGAAAATATTCAGGAAAGAGGCAAGCGGGTTTCAGGAAAGCGTATGGGAGCCGGATTTTTGGGCCGAATAAAAATCAACATGCAAGTGAACATGCCCACACGCCCAAATAACATATTGAGGGAGACGATAAGTTTGGATACCCAGGATATTTCCTGCACCGCTCCCAAATCATAGCCGGTGGTAGTAAATGCACTCACCTCCATGAAAAAGACCTTGATAAGACCGTCTTTCTGTGCAGCTAAATCAGGTTCCAACAACAACACGACCATAGTGGTCAGCCCTATCCAGAAAATAGAAAGCAACACTGTAGCCAGAGCCCTATCCACCGTATTGCGAGCAATGCGTCGATTGTGAATTTCCACGTCCTGTACACCGCGCAGAACCCGCAGCACCTCCAACACACAGATAGCAACCACAGGAGCGTACACCCCACCCCCTGTGCCCGCAGGATTCCCGCCCACAAACATCATAACACAGAGAAAAAGCTTATAAACGATACCGTATTCGGCAATATCTGTCAGATTGAATCCGGCTGAGCGACCAACAGAATTCCAGAGAGACTCCCACACACCATAGCCACCGTGCTGACCGTGGAGAGAGGGTTCCAGATACCCCAGCAAACTCATTCCCAGACAGCCGACAAGAAGAGTAATAAGAGTCACTCGGCACACCAACCAGGAATGGGTGCTCCAACGTCTCTGAACAAGCTTTCCGGCAATCCGTCGGCGGATTCGGGTCATACACTCCAGATAAACGCCAAAACCAATTGCACCGATAAACATCAGCCCCATCATTACCCCCTGTACGCCGTAAGCATCAGAGACATAATGAGTAGCCATATTTTCCGGAAACAGGGTGATTCCGGCATTGCAAAATGCCGAAACGGAGTGAAAAATGGCATATCCCAGCACATCTGACTGTGGTATATCCGTGTTGCCGCTCCAAAGGAAATAGAGACAGGCTGCCCCAATAGCCTCTGCGGCAAGTGTAACAAACCCCACAGCCTTGAGAAGAGGCTTAACAATGCTGTTTCCCTGTTGATCCAGGAATGAGGACATGTTCACGTTTTCTCGCACGGCCAGTCGCTTCCCAACCATCATCAGGACAAAGTAGGTGAAGGTCATGACACCCAAGGCACCCACCTGAATATCCATGAGCAACACCGTTTTTCCGAATGGCGTAAAAGCAGATGAAACATCCAGCGTGGTCAGCCCGGTAATGGAAGTGGCCGATGCTGACATGAACAAGGCATCAACAAAGGAAATGGGCTCATGGGTAGCCCCGGGAGACAGCAATAGTGCCGTGCTGAACAGCACCAGGGCAACCATGTAGGTGAAAAAAGAAAAAGCAGGGTTAACGGAACGTCCACGGACAGACCCGCTGCGGCGCTCCCTGATGTATGCGCCCATATTCACCAGCGAGAACACCCCCATCAGCATGCCCAATACCATGCTGAGGCGTAACCCATATACCGAGGAAAAATAGTGAGGCTCACAGGGAAACACAATTGAGGCAAAAAGTCCCACCAACAGCTGCAACCACAAAAAACGCCCTACCTGATGCACTCTGAACCACTTGCAGCTCATGTGAATCATCACCACCAGCGTATTGAACCACACCAGACCGCTCAGCAGGTACTGATCGGCATGCGTATAAACACCATGGAATACCTCTGCATGGCTAACCCCGGCAAAACATGCCTGCCACAAAAGCACCAGCATCACCAGCAGCCCGGAGACAATTTCCGGCAGCTCGAGCGCACGGTTGTGCTTTTCTCCTCGGTTAATTACCAACATGTCTCTGTCTAATCTACCATAATGGCACACGGAAAGCAAGCCGAAACAAATTCGGCATCCGACGCGGGAAAGTTGTAAAATCAAATGCGTCCCCCGGAAAGCCCCTGATTTATGCACTCTTTCCGGTATCAAGCTCAGGGCGAATCAAAAAAATGATTGACGCATAAAATCTGTGTGGTATGATGTAAATTCGGCTTGCTAACGAACAGGAAGAGGACTATCATCACCGGCATGAAAGCACTGGTGAAAACAAAGGCCGATAAAGGGCTTGAGCTGCTGGACGTGCCGATGCCTGAAGTGGGGCCGAACGATGTCCTGATAAAGATTTACAAAACCGCAATTTGCGGAACTGATTTGCACATTTGGAACTGGGATAGCTGGGCGCAGCAAACAATACCTGTCGGTATGCATGTGGGGCATGAATACTGCGGTATTATTGAAAAAGTAGGTTTAGCGGTGACCGAGTTTCAGCCGGGAGAAATCGTATCCGGAGAGGGGCACATTGTATGCGGTCACTGCCGCAACTGCCGCAAGGGGCTGTTCCATCTCTGCCCGAACACTCAGGGAGTGGGGGTGAATCGCCCCGGTTGCTTCGCTGAGTATCTTGCCATTCCCCAGAGCAATGTCATCCGCGTGGGCAATAAGATGAGCATGGAGGTTGCCTCCATTCTCGACCCTCTGGGCAATGCCACACACACGGCACTTTCCTGGGATCTGGTGGGAGAGGATGTACTTATCACCGGGGCCGGTCTCATCGGCTCTATGGCAGCAGCCGTGTGTAAGAAAGCCGGAGCCCGCACCGTCACCATCACAGACGTGAGTGACTACAGGCTCAATCTTGCTAAAATCATGGGAGCCGACCGCACGGTCAACGTCATTGCCGGTGACAGCATTGCAGCAGCCCGTGACGAAATGGGCATTAGCGAGGGCTATGGTGTGTGTCTGGAAATGAGTGGAGCTCCAGCCTGCCTGAAAGACATCATCACCCACTCAGCCTACGGAGCCAACATCTCTCTGCTGGGTATCCAACCCGGCGGTTCCGGTATCGACTGGAACACTTTCGTATGGAAGGGACTCAAGATGAAAGGTATCTATGGACGGGAAATGTACAACACCTGGCAGAAGATGGATGCCATGCTCAGCTCCGGGCTGGATGTCACGCCCATCATCACTCACCGCCTTCCCTACACCGACTTCAAGGAAGGCTTTGAGGTGATGAACTCCGGCAAGTCCGGCAAGGTGGTGCTCACCTGGGCAGAATAAAGCTCAGATTTAATCAGACTTTCAGCACCGTGCTTCCGAAAGGCAGGTACGGTGCTTTCCTTTTCTGCGCCTTATCGCGGGGGAATCAGAGGAGACGGTCATTTCCCACCATAACGCGTTGCGAGTGCAGCCAGTGGCGGAGAATCTGCATAATGCCCGGCTCGGGTGAAATATACCCGCCGTGGGAACACAGCCAGGCCAGCACATCAGGGTGGGCATCTGACGGCGCGGCACAAAACGCCCCGGGAAAACGGGCAAAGGCATCCATGTCATTATGTCCGTCGCCGATGATAAGAATACGGCTGTTCTCCACCTGCCACTCCTGTGCCACATGAGCCAAGGCAGAGCCTTTGTGAAAGCGGGAATCAGCCAAACGCATGTAACGCCCCGCACGCTGCATGGAAACTGCAGGGTGCTTCCCCAGGAACGGTTGCAGAAGATTCGCCAAGGTATCCATGGTATCCGCATCTGCTGCTTCCACGGAAAGAGAATCGCTTGGGGCAATTATCCACTCCAGATTCGGGTAGGATACCGCAATTCTCTCCAGCTCAGCATGCAGGAGCGGCTGCATGTGTTTTCGCAGCGTCTCAGCAGCGAGAGATGCAGCAGCATTATGTCCGGGAATCCCGCGCAGCGTACCATCCGAAGCAGCCAAATAAACAAAACGCTCACAGGTGCAGATAAAATCCGGCAAAAAAGGCACATGCTTGTTCCAGTCTTCCAGCAGATAAGCCATGGTACGCCCGGTGTTGATTCCCCAACGAACCCCTGCCCCGCGGCACTGTAACATCAGCTCCGGAAATGCCGGGGGAATGGGTGGCTGAGCATCACCATGCCAGAGAGTTCCATCAAAATCCAGAGAAACAAGCAAGGAACAGGGGCCGGACTGAGGCAGAGCCCGGCCGGCGGGCAGAACGGAGTCCATGTGTTGTTATTTCTTTTTCGGAACCGTTTCGGTGTCCTTTCGGAGCATACCGGGGGTGATGGATTTGCTGAGGGGAACTTTCACCCCCTTGGCAATTTGTGTAGAGATTGCTGTCTTCATATCCACCTTATAGGAGACGGGCATAGAACCTTCCGGGATTTTATCACCCTTTTTACGCATGTGGATTTCGACACGCCGATTCACGGTTTGCTGCTCCTTGGGCAACTTCGGGTCAGCAAGAGGTGCAGTGCAGGCACAGGAACGTATATAGACATTTTTCACCGGGACATTGTTACCGGCGAGCCATTCGCGAACGGCTGCAGCACGCTGCATTCCCAACAGTGTGTTGTATGCATCTCCACCCACACTATCCGTATGCCCTTCTATCAGAAACACCGTCTCCGGATTTTTTTGAATGAGAGCCGCCAGTTGCAACATCGTGATACGAGCTGAGTTTTTGAGCTGATTTTCGTTGAACCCAAACAACACATCCGCCCCTAAGCGCGCCACACCGGATGCCGCGCCCAAATTTCCCTCTCCCAGCAAATCGGCCAGGCTACGGGTATCAGCCGGCAGTTCCCCATGCCCGAGTTTGGACGCAGATTCACGCAACTCTTTTTCCATGAGAGAGGATGCCTCATCCACGGTATCAGGCTGAGCCTCCACGGCTGCCACTACTTCATTACTGTTGACCGGAGCCGGCTCCGGTATATCCAGAGCCTCCCGCGGTACAGCTTCCAACTGCAGGGAGCCCAAATCCAACTGCGCCGGCGGAATATCACTGAGAGACGGCGCGTTCTCCTGTGTATAAACCGGTTCCGGCAGGGCAATTTCCGTCTTACCGGGGGCCATGACCAGCTCCTCCATCTCGGCATCCAGAATATCAATTTCCTGAGGCTCGTAAGCAATCTCTTCCACCTCTTCCGGGGGAGGAGGCGGTTCTTCGGTCTTGGCTTCGTCCAATTCTTCTTCCGGCTGCTGCTTGACAACCACGCGAATCTCCTCATCCTTGACCCGCTCCGGAGCTTCAAATAGATTGCGGAAGTTGAATTCAATGACAGACGGCCCCCAAAGGAACACAACGATATGCAACACAGCTGCGGCGCATGCAGCCCCCAGCGCAAGAGGCAGCATGTCTCGCTGCTTAGTCAGCTCATAGCCCTCTCGGCGGCGATTCCCCACCTTGCGGCGTGTATGGTGAGATGGTGACATGAATCAAAATAGGTTATTAAAGGTGTAAATCTGAGGTCGGGACAGGGCGTGAGGGATCATCAATATGCGGAGACAAGATAGAATCCGCCACCGGGCCATCCAACCAGTGAACTAATGAGGTCATAGCCGTTTCCTCATCCGGAAGCTGTTTGACTGCAGGCAATATCTCTTTCTGACGAGACGTAAGCCCGGGCAAGGTCGGTTCCGTCATCATTGCCCAGACTTCCCGTTTATCGCTACGAAGGCGGTGATAAATAGTCAGCGCATCCCCCAATGTACACACCGGATTATCCTGCGCGAGATGCACCACCAGCACAGGCACATCGCGATGAATAAATGATGCCTGCTCAACAGGAGCCACCTCAAAACACTCCATGCCCAGCGTCCTCTCCATCCGCAGATTCATCATCTCCAGCATCACCGGAGAAAGGAAAGAATCGGGCAGCGTGCGTTTGACGGACTGGCGCAATGAGGCATAGGCATCAATGGCGGCAAGCCCCTGAATCCGCGTATCATGAGCCGCAGCGTGCAGGAGCAGGCCTGCTCCGTATCCCTGTCCCACTGCCACTACCACAGGCTTCCCTTTCGGGTGCCTCTTCTCTATGGCATCAATCAGCAACGGAACATCGCGGCTTTCTTTCAACCCATGGGTACAATACGGGCGGCGATCATTCACACCGCGGGGATCCCAAAGAACGCATTTGAGCCCGGCGGCCGTCAACGATTCCGCCAAAGGAAGCGCGGAGCGTATACCGTGATCCCAGTCCACACAGACCAACACATAATCTATTACTTCCAATTTTTCCACCGGATGGTCGGACAAATCGCTCATGACCGTCAACTGGCGGGAGGATTCCTCACCTTCCTTGGAAACGATGACCGCCTGCACATCGCCACCGTCCCAGCCCTTGAATACGAACGAATCCAACTGTAACCCCAACACCTTCTTCGGAAGATTGGAATAGCCTGAATACGCCTGATTCACAGGAACAAGTATGGGTTGTAACTGTTCCTCAATGTAAAACCACAGGCGTATAACACCGGCTCCCGACAGCAGCAGGAGAAAGAGAATACACAGGTGTGAGAAACGGCGTTTTTTCATCGGCGCAGCGGTATTATAACAGTCTCTCTGTTTGCCTGCAATCCGAATTTAAGCCATGTCCGCATAAATGGAACAAAGGCAATACGGAGGCTCAGTGCTTCCCGACATTCTTCGGGCAATGTCGATTCGGGATACTCCCTGCCGGCTCAGATAATCTATTCTCCGCCGCAGGATTTTTCCCGGATATGGCTCATTACCTGCGTATGCAGCATCTGCTCCAGAATTGCCGCTTGCGTTGGGGTAGCGGGCAATCCGTTACTCTGCCGGGAAAGTAACTCCAGAACCACAGGTTCCCCACCACAGTGGTACGGCAACTGTACATGGGGATAAGGCAGACGAACAAAGCCGGCTGATTCATAAAAGTTCAGCCTGCGTGCCGTCAGCGTATCTGTAACCGGCTCTATCTCCAACATAATACAGGTTTCAGGCAACTCTATAAGACGGAGCAATTTATGGCCATATCCCCGCCCCCGCAAATGAGGCACAATGGCCAGGTGCTCCACGAACAGAAGTGCATGCTGCTCCCAATGCCAATAATACAGTATACCGACAAACTCCCCGCATTCCGTATCCACTTCCATCGTATAAAAATCCGGCTCCGTCGCAGCCTTGGATATATGGTGCTCCCGGCTTCTTCTTTCATGAAAAGGAAAAGCCTTCTCATAAAGTTCTGTTGCCTCACGGGAGGGAATTCGGGCTCTTCTGACTCTCAGCATGCCTCCAGTTTAGCTGAAAACTATACCTCGGCAACCTTTTTTTGACAATTTATGTCATTATTTGAGCTTTTGGTATGGACGCAGCAGGCTTGCTGATGTAAGATAGACTACGTGAGCATCAACTGGCAAATCAAGGAAGTAACGGAATGTGAGTCGACTTTCAACGTGGCCCGCAAGCTGCCGCCGTGGAGTGTGGTTAACTGTGAAAGTCAGACCAAGGGACGCGGACGCTTCAACCGATCATGGTACGGGGCTCCCGGTGGTCTGTGGGCTACCTATAATGTACCGATTGAATCCAGAGCCGATCTGCACTGGGGTGTACTGCCTCTTGTTGCGGGAGCCGCCATCATGGAAACGCTCTCCAAGTACGGCATCAAGGGGCTGCGCCTGCGCTGGCCTAATGATGTGTTGGTTGGCCGCGCCAAACTGGCGGGGATCCTCGTAGAGCGCCCAAGTTCCAACATGGCCTCTATCGGTATCGGCATCAACATGCACAACGATATTCGGGAAATGAGCGGCCATACGACTGATCCTGTGGTGCGCCTGGAAGATTTGGTTCGCACCTGCCCCACAGTTCGCGGTCTGCGGGCAGAGCTGGGGGATAAACTGGCTGAAGTCCTCAAACTTTTTATTGATGGTGGTCTTTCCGCCATTAAACCCATGCTCCGTAAAGCTTGGGGGGACAGCCGCCCCGTTGTTGCCATCACAGATTCAGAGCGCATCTGCGGTTTCTTTGACGGAGTTGAGCACGATGGTTCGCCCATTCTGCGGCGTCCGGACGGTTCCACGATCACCGTACCCGGTATCACCGTCAACCGCCTCAAGGAGCTTATCTGAGTCGCCTCCATCTTTTTCTTCTCCCCCTATAGTACAGACTGTAGGGGGATTTTTTTATTTATTCGCTTGACAAAAGCTAGAGTATACTCTATCGTAACTAGACCTAACTCTAGCATAAAAATGAAAAAGATACTAATGACAGCAATATTCGGGTTATGCAGTCTGGCAGCACAAGCGGCAGAGGGTATAACAGGGTACTGGACCACCATAGATGATGAAACAAAAGAAGCAAAGAGCGTCGTGCAGATATACGAATATCAGGGCAAATACTACGGACGCGTGGTAAAATTACTGAAAGACAAAAACGCAAAGGCAAAGATACCGGGAAATCCTGCTGTATTGGGTCTGGATATAATATGGGATCTGGAGCAGGACGGAGACACCTATTCCGGCGGAGAAGTGCTGGACCCCACCAAAGGGAAAGTCTACGGTTGTGAAATATGGCGCGAAGGCAAGAACCTGATTGTACGTGGAAAGATAGCATTTCTGGGGCGCAATCAGACGTGGTTACCCAACACCACTTATAAAGGGGAAAGCGGCAGCCTGACCCCTAAAAAGCCTAAGCTGTAAAAAAATGTGCAGGGGGGCTTTCCCCCGCCCCCCTGCACAAAACTGTGAATACGCGTATAGCACACCGCAGTTCAAAGGCAAAAATAATTATTGCAACCGGAATCACAATTCTCTAAAATACACGCATGAGGACTTCATGTCTGGCTCTGATGACGGCTCTGCTTCCTATCAGCGGAATCCCGGTGTATGCACAAGAACCGCCCACTCTGGGCAAGGTGATGTTTGTGGGAGATTCCATCACACACGGATATGGCACAGCATCCTACCGCTGGGAATTTCACAAGATTTTGGTGGATAACGGTATCAGCTTCAGTGTGGTGGGCGTAACCCGGGACAACCTGGTGCCAAAGCTGGGAGTAACGGCAGGCACGGCGTACGCCGGGGTCCCCTTCAATAACAGGCATTCTGCCATGAGCAGTGAACGAGCCTACGAAATTGCCGGGCGCATCAACGAATCCGGGCGTCTGGGTAACTCCAACATCTTTGACTGGTTGGGACTGGATAAAAGCTACACGGGACAGTACCGCATTAACCCGGACACAGAAATGCCCGATACTTTTATCATGCTCATCGGCACAAATGATACCTTTTCCGATTTCGGGCGAAAAGGAGGTATTGCTTTGGGGGCAAACTACGAGATTGTATGCCGCAACATGTTCCGCCCCGGCGGCGACATGGACACCATTGTGTCGGCCATGCGGCAGGCGAATCCGGCAGCGCGAATTCAGATTATAGCACTGCCCACGTGGCATGAGGGGACACCCCATTCTCACACCCCCGGGGATTATGCAGCACTTGCCAACTTCAACCGGGAGCTGAAAAAATGGGCAGCACAGCAGAAACTACCCGTGGCAGATGTCAATGATGGATTAGTAGATGTGACCCGGTCCGACAAACCCGGCATGGGAGAATACCAATTTTTCAGTCCGAGGGATCATCTGCATCCCACACCACAGGGTGACCGCCTCATTGCCGGGGCTCTTGCCAGGAGCATGGGAATCGGTGGACGAACGGCTGGTTTACCACGCAAGGCTACTGCTGAGCTTCCTCTCAGAGCTGGAACTTCAAATTACATTCAATTGACAGCGAGAGAAAATGGAGTTACCGTAGTATTGCCGGCTCCAGCCGTGGGAGACGGGGAGACAAACGGCTGGAATAAGAGTGATGCGCTGAAGCTGCACCTCAGCAACTCTGATTCAGCCACAAGTGAGACACTCTGCATCAAAGAACACGGAATTTTCTGGGGCGAAAAGACCATGCTCTACGCCGGTGACATGTCGGACAACAGAGAAGACATACGTATCGCATGGGTGCTTGGCAGTAACGTTGACAATCGCCAACAAGGGTATTATGTGTGGTTGGGAGACCGTCTCATCGGTGAAGCTCTGCCCGGCAACGGTACAGATGCCTGCAAAGCTCACCTTTCACCGCCGGCCACATTATCCCGGCGGCACGGTGAACTTCATGCCGCCCCCACGGCTTATGCTCCGGCATTATAATACGTTCTGTTCAGGATGAAGCGCAGAGAACAGGCAATTGAGTTTTGCTCGGGGAATCGCAGGTGCGAAACTGCTCGAGTAAATCTGCCTGTGGCTGTCTTTCTTTCGCCTTGCTGAAAAGGAAGAAATATGTTAGCATTTCACCCATGGAACTGACGCTGAATTCTCCGCTGGACATGCATCTGCATCTGCGGGATGGGGATATGTTGAAGCTCACTGCACCGCTGTCGGCAGATTTTGCCGGAGCCGTCATCATGCCTAATCTTGTGCCGCCGGTAACGACCCCGGACATGATGCAGGCGTACACGGAGCGCATTCTCGCCGCGATGGACGGAGCCGCATTCACTCCCTACATGACGCTCTTCTTTACGGCTTTGGATGAAAAAGCCCTCCAGGCAGCCATTTCCACGCCGGGGTTCTTCGGTTTCAAGCTCTACCCGGCAGGAATCACCACCAACAGCGAGGGCGGCGTCTCCAATCTGGCTGAGGCTGAGCGCACGCTGAAGCTCATGGAAGAAATGGGTATCCCCCTGCTGGTACACGGCGAGAGCCACGGTTTTGTGATGGATAGGGAGCAGGAATTCCTCTCCGTCTACCGTCGGCTGGCCACCGCCTACCCAAAACTGCGCATCAGCATGGAGCACATCACCACCGCTGCCGCTGTGGAGCTGCTGGATGAGTTCCCGAATCTGTGTGCTACCGTGACGCTGCAGCATCTTCTCATTACGCTGGATGACGTTGCCGGCGGCATGCTGCAACCGCACCTCTTCTGCAAGCCCATTGCCAAGCGCCCCGCCGACCGGGAAGCCCTGCTACAAGCGGCACTCAACGGGCATCCGCGCCTCATGTTCGGCAGTGACTCCGCCCCGCACCCCCGCTGCAAAAAAGAAGCCTGCGGCTGTGCAGCCGGTGTATTCACCTCTCCCGTTGCCCTGCCGAAACTGGCAGAACTCTTCACTGCCCACGGTGCTGCGGAAAAATTGCAGGGGTTCATCTCCGGCAATGCCTGCCGCCTGTACGGGCTGAAACCTGCCTCCAAACAGGTCACGCTCAGCGATACGCCCATGCAGGTACCTGCCCGCTACCGCAGCTACGGTCAGGAGGTAGTACCCATGTACGCCGGGCAGACGCTTCCCTGGAGCATTAAGAACTGAGCCCATGCAGGACGCTCCCATCCCCTCTGCCGATGACCTGCGTGCGCTGTTGGCAGAAATTGCTGCCGCGCACATGCCGTATGGCAAATACGGCCCACAGAACTTCCCGCCGGAGGGGTGCCCGCTCATGGACTTGCCTACGGAATATCTGGACTGGTTCTGGCAGCGCGGCTGGCCGAAAGGCAAGTTGGGGCGGCTCATGGAGCAGACTCTTCTCATCAAGAACAGTGGGCTGGATAAACTGTTCGACCCCTTCCGCGCCGCCAACGGCGGACGCCGCAAATATCCTCGTAAATAACCATGCATTATCTCCGATCCATCATTCTCGCCGCCCGTCCCAAAACACTCCCCGCCGGTATCGTAGCCGTCTGGGCAGGCTGCGTAATTGTTCACAAATTCCAGACACACATGCCTGAAATGGGAATCCGGCTCAATTGGACACTGGCACTTTTCACCGTGTTGAGCTGCATGTGTATCCAGATAGCATGTAATTTCTTCAATGATGCCATCGATGCCACGAAACACGCCGACACCGACAAACGCCAGGGTCCCCGACGCATCACTGCCGGTGGGGATATGAGCCCGCTGACCGTCAAGCTCTGGGGCTGTGCATTTCTCTCTGCAGCCGCCCTGCTGGCCATTCCGCTGATAGAGGCGCAGGGATGGCCCATTCTGGCCATCGGCATTCCGTCCATGTTCTTTGCCTACGGGTACACGGGCGGCCCGTGGCCGCTGGCCTATCACGGGCTTGGGGAATTATTTGTGTTGCTGTTTTTCGGGCTGGTGGCCGTGGCCGGCACAGTTTTCGTGCAAGTGGGCTGGCAACCCGGCTTTGAGCATGTGTATGCCACGGCCTTCATCATCGGGATTCAATGCGGGTTGCTCTCCTGTGTGCTCATCGAGGTGAACAACATCCGCGACCGAAAAGAGGATGCCGGCACCGGCAAGCGAACGCTCGCAGTACGACTGGGTGACGGTAAAGCACGCGGGCTCGCCATGGCATTCATCGTGGCGGCCTATGTCACCCTCAAACAGACCGCCTTTTTCCTGCCCGGGTTCAACTGGAATCTCTGCTGGATTGCCGCCATTCTGCTGGGCGGTTATATCCTGCTGAAACTCCGCACCATGCCCGCAGACAGAAGAATGAATATGCTGCTGGGACTTTCTTCCCTGCACATGATACTCTATCTGCTGGCTCTCACTCTTTGATTCTATGCTGCCCATTGACCGGATACGGGAAAATGTGCTGGAAGCCGTGCGTGAGCCGGGCTTCTGTGTGCTCCTCAGTGCCCCTACGGGTTCCGGTAAATCCACGCGGATTCCGGGCATGTTGCTGGAGGCCGGGCACGGCGAGCGCGGCACTATCATCGTGGTACAGCCGCGGCGATTGGCAGCACGGTTGCTGGCGGGCTATGTAGCACGGCAGTTTCCCTGCAAACTCGGTCAGGAGGTGGGCTATACCGTGCGGTTTGATTCCCGCTGCTCCCGGGACACCCGCATTCTCTTTGTGACGGACGGTATACTGGAACGCCGCCTTACGGATGACCCTGAGCTGAAAGGTGTATCGGCTGTCATATTCGATGAAGTTCACGAGCGGCGACTGTCCGGCGATTTATGCCTGGCACGCGTGTTGCAACTGCAACAGGGCAGCCGCCCGGACATTGGCGTATTCGTCATGTCTGCCACGCTGGAGCTGGACAAGTTGCAGGGCTATCTGCCACAGGCAAAAGTGCTGCGGGCAGAGGGGCGACTTTACCCCGTTGAGGTGAGCTACCGCCCGCCCGTGGCTGTCCGAAACCGCTTCGGCTATGTCGTGCCGCCTCCCGTCTGGGAACAGTGTGCGGAGGCAACGTGCAGCCTGTCAGCACTGCCTGACTGCGGGGACATCCTCGTCTTTCTGCCCGGGGCCTACGAAATTCGGCGCACTGTTGAACTTCTGGAGCAACGTCCCGCTCTGCGTGGGTGGGACATATACCCCCTGCACGGTCAGCTGCCGCCGGAGGCTCAGGCGCAGGCAGTAGAGCGCGGAGACCGCCCCCGAGTCATTGTCTCTACCAACATTGCGGAAACTTCACTCACCATTGAGGGCGTGCGCTCTGTCGTGGACAGCGGGACAGCGCGAGACGCCCGCTGGGATGCCCTGCGCGGCATGTCCACGCTGCATATAGAGCCCATTTCTCAGGCCCAGGCCGAACAACGGGCAGGACGTGCCGGGCGACTCGGCCCGGGCCGTTGCATACGCCTTTGGAGCGAGGCCGAACACCGCCGCCGTGTACCCTTCCCTTCGCCGGAGGTCCACCGGGCCGACATCTCTGCCGCTTTTCTGAATCTGCTTGCCTGGGGCTGCTGTACTCTGAGCGATATACGCCGCTTTCCCTGGCCGGATACCCCGGCAGAGGCAGAAACGCAGCGTGCCTGGCAGCTGCTGGAGGATTTAGGCGCGGCAGATGTCGGCGGGCTCACCGATATCGGCCGCCGCATGCTCTCTTACCCCCTGCCCCCGGTTGCGGCACGCATGCTGGTGGCGGGAGCAGATGACGGATGCGAGCCGGAGATGGCCGCCATCGCAGCCCTGCTGCAGGGAGAACATATAGCCCTGCCCGCAGGACTGCATGATTCCCTGCGGCACGATGATGATTTTACCGATTTTCAGGCAGAATGGAGAGCCGTCCGCGCTGCGGAGCAAGCCCATTTCTCGCCGGATGCCTGCACCCGTCTGGGAATTCTCGGAAGAGCCGCCAGAGAGGTCTGCGCAGCTTATAGGCAAATGCTGCACCGCTCCGCAGAGCCGGACTTTGCCGCTCACCGGGAGGGCGTGATTCGCGGCTTACTTGGTTCTTTTCCGCAACATGTCGCTGCCCGCAATCGCACCGCTGCTGAAACCGCCAGAATGACAAACCGAAGAGGCGGCAAAGTGGCAGCAGATTCCGTGGCTCGGCGAGCGGATGTTTTTCTGGCAGCAGAAGTTGCCGAAATCGGAGGCAAGGGCGTGGAAACCCGCCTTTCCCGCTGCACTGTTCTGCAAACAACTGATTTGCCCACAACGGAGGATGATGTGGCCGTCTATGATTCCAATCGCCGCCGCGTGCTCAATATGCACCGACTTCTCTACCGCGACCTTGTGTTGGAAGAAAAGGAGACCGGGGATGCTGCCCCCGATGCCGCAGCCCCGCTACTGGCAGACCGGGTGGTGCGCGGTGAGCTGCGTCTGGAGGGCTGGGACGGACATGTGCTGCAATGGATTAACCGTCTGACGTGTCTGCGCAACGCCATGCCGGAGCTGGAACTGCCTGAGTTCGGTGAAGAGGACAGGCTGGTCGCCATCACCATGCTTTGTGAAGGGGCTGTCTGTTACAAGGATATTCAGAGCCGCCCCGTGCTGCCCATTCTGGGAGAATGGCTCTCCCCCTGGCAGAAAGAATGCCTGAACCGCTATGCCCCCAAAGTCATTAAATTAGCCAATGGCAGAGAGGTGAAGCTGCTTTACCGAGAGGACGGCACGCCCACCTTTGCGCTGAAATGCCAGCTGCTCTTCGGCGTTCCGCAGACCCCGGTGATAGCGGATGGGCGGGTGCGCTGTCTCATCGAGATTCTCGCTCCCAACCAACGTCCCTACCAGATTACCTCCGACCTCTCCTCTTTCTGGCGCAACGGCTACCCTCAGATGAAAAAAGACCTCGCCGGGCGTTATCCCCGCCACAACTGGCCGGATACTGCACCGGATGCAGGCTGACCCGATCTTGCAGTCCTTCTATCACTCTCTCATCGTCTCTTTATCATTGGTTGAAATACTCTCCCCCCCAACTAATAGGTAACGAGGCATTAACAGATGTGGATTTTTACCAATCGGCTGAGTATAATGCGCAGCCATGAAGACCACCCTATACACCGCCATACTGCTGGGCATAACGCTCCTGCAGCCCTCCTGCGTCAGTCCGAAGGAAGTTGTCTATCTCCAGGGTATACCCGCTCAGGGCAGCACGATGCAACACAATTACCACACCAGAATTCAGAAAGATGACATGCTCAGCATCAGTGTCAGCTGCCGCCAGCCGGAATTAACAGCCCCCTTTACCGCAGCAGAAATGGGCAGCAGCAACGGCAACACGGATCGGCGGCATGGTTATCTGGTCAATGCACAGGGCAATATTGTGCTTCCCGTCATCGGCACTATCCGTGCAGAAGGCAAAACTTGCAGCCAACTGGGGCACGATATCGCCGCAGCACTTAAAAATGCGGACTATATTCGGGATGCTTCTGTCAATGTACAAATCCTCAATTTCAAATTCTCAGTATTGGGAGAGGTGAATAAGCCCGGCGTACACAGTGTAGAGGGCGAGCGAGTCACCATTCTGGAAGCCATTTCACAGGCGGGAGACCTGACTATTGACGGTAATCGAGATGTGGTGTTGGTTCGAGAGACGGACGGCAAGCGGGAAATTGCGCATATTGACCTGCGTAGCAAGGACTTATTCCGCTCCCCGTATTATTATCTCCGTCAGAATGATGTCATCTACGTATCACCCTCCGACAGAAAAATCAACACCCGCAGTGATGCCGCCCAATGGTACTCCTGGGGAATATCCGGCGTAAGCCTCATCCTTGCCGTCATCGCTCTGGCAGTCTGATACCATGAAAGAAGAAAATGCAGGAATCTCAGAGAACAGCAATCTGACGCTCGAAAAACTGACGGGAATATTACGGCGCTTCTGGTGGCTGCTGCTGCTGTTTGCCTTACTGGGAGGCAGTGCAGCATACTATTACACCGCCCGTCAGCCCAGAGTTTACAAAAAGGTTGCCAGCGTGATGATGCGAGACAACACTGCTGCAGACAGGGAGGATGCCTCCGAACGCATTCTGCATGAACTGGGAGCAGATACGGGGGCCGCCAATCTGGCCAATGAAAGCTACATTCTCAAATCTACCGCTCTCATGCAGCATGTGGTGGAAAAGCTTCGGCTGAATACCACTTATCACCGCGCGTCAGAACTTCGACTGGTTGATATTTACGGAGATAGTCCCATACGAACAAACTTTGAACGCATCAACACCCCGGATTCTTTTCGTCTGCAGGTTACCCCGCTCAATGAACGCGAGTTTTCCCTGAAATATACGGATGCCGATACGCCTTACGAGCTGACCGCTGGCTACGGGGAATTACTGGAACTGCCGCAGGCAACCCTGAGAATCACCCCCTCCGCCGCCATGAGCACAGAAAGCTACGGAGAGCCTATCTACATCACCCGAGATTCCGTGCAGAACACCACTCGCAATCTGCTGGAGGTTCTCAGCGTCACCCGACCGGATTTGAAAGATGCCTCCATGCTGGAAATCTCCATCACCTGCGGGCACCCGGGCAAAGCGGAAGATATTCTCAATGAACTGATAGAAGCATACAACCGCCACACGCAGGAAGAACGCAGCGACGCCGCACGAAAAACAAAGCAATTCATCATGGCACGACTGCGGGAACTGGGGTATGAGCTGGGTTCCGTGGCGAGCCGGCTGCGAGAATCCCAACAGGCTGCTTCCGGCAACAACTTTGCAGAATCCGTGATGGAGTCAGACTTCCGCTTGTCCCAATCTCTGGCACAGGAAATTTTCAGTAAGGAAACGCAGCTGAAACTTGCCCGCTCCATGGAACAGGAATTTGAGGCAAATGCGGCAGATGGCTCCCTGCTCAGCACTGCCGGGCAGCTGACGGAGAGTCTGGCAGACAAAGTCTCGCTCTACAATGAAGCATGCCTGGAATATGCCCGCTACGCCGCCAGTGCAGGTTCCCGAAACCCGGTGGCAGCAGCACTGCGTGAAAAAATGGACTCTGCCCTCAGTGCCGCCCGCCAATCGCTGAGCAATTACTGTGCCGCTCTGCAGCTGGAACTGACAGAATTGCAAAACAAGCAGCGAGAGCTGGAAACACGCATGAGTACTGCCGCTGACAGGCAATTGCAACTACAGCCTCTGCTGCGGGAACAAAAAGTCAAAGAAGCACTCTACATGCTCCTGCTGACCAAAGAACAGGAAAATGCTCTGGCACTGGCCATTGCCTCACCCACAGCCAGAGTACTGGAAACAGCGCATGGAAGTGATGCTCCGATTGCTCCGCGCACAGGTGCCATCGTCACTGCCGGCACAGCCGGGGGCGCAGCCCTCTGCGGTTTGGGGCTCCTGGGGCTGAGCTTGCTTAACACCCGTATCCGCAATCGACATGATGCAGAATCTGTCGGGACTCTTCCCGTGGTGGCAGAGCTTCCGGAACTCAACCGCAAGGAACGCAAAAGGCGCAGCTTTGTATTACAGGCCCCTCACTCCTCCATGGCAGAGTGTCTCCATATCCTGCGTAATAACGTGGATAACTTTCTACCCCGTCCTGAGCAGGGCGGCGGGCACATCGTCCTCCTGACTTCCACCGTGCCGAATGAAGGGAAAACCTTCATATCCGCTAATCTGGCGGCAACGTACGCCCGCAGTGGCAAGCATGTGCTGGTCATCGATGCTGATTTGCGCAAGCAATCACTCACCAGAGCTATGGAAGGTAACGGCAGACGCGGATTGAGCAACTTACTGCTGCGGGAGATACGTGATCCGCGGGATGTGCTGCATCCTCTACCCGGAACTCTTGGTCTGCCCGGGAGTGCCGATATCATGTACTCCGGCACCGCGGTTCCGGATCCTGTCACGCTCCTGAGCCAGCCTCTGCTCGGCAAATTGTTGCAACACCTTCGCCCGCAGTATGATGCCGTGCTGCTGGATGCCCCGCCCTATGGCGTGCTGGCCGATACCGACTTACTGGCGGCCCAGGCGGATTTGACACTCTATGTTGTCCGCTCCGGTAAAATCCAGAGAAATCATCTGCAACGCATCCACCGTTTACAGGAAAGCGGAAAATTACCTCACGTTGCACTGGTGCTCAATGCCGTCAATTTCAGAGCAGAATCCTACAGCTACTACGGCTATGAGTATGGATACGGAGTTCCGCACCGCAACGGTCACTGAAATCTCACGCTATGTTTTCCCTGTTTCACAAGCACCGCAGCATCCGCACCCTCCTGCCTGACGGAGTGGATACACACTGTCACCTCCTGCCAGGGGTAGATGACGGCGTGCCGCACGCGGATGAAGCACTGCAGCTGATTACAGCCATGAAAAAACTTGGACTGAGCGGCTGCATCTGCACCCCGCACATCTCCCGCCGTTTCCCGATGAATACCCCCGCTGTGCTCCGCCGGGCTTTCTGCCGATTCCGGCAACTGGTTGCAGCCGCTCACCCGGATTTCACCCTGCAACTGTCAGCGGAATACGAGCCGGACGAGCACTTCATCAGCCACATTGAGCAGGGAGAGATTCTGCCGTGGTTGCAGCCGGAAATGATATTGGTAGAATTATCAATCTCACGCCCCCTTTCGGGGTGGGCAGATCTCCTTGTCGAGCTCCTGCACCGGGGTTATATCCCGGTACTGGCACACCCTGAGCGCTATCACCGCCACCTGAGTGAGCCGGATTTGCTGCATCTGCACCGCCTCGGTGTCCGTTTTCAGGGCAATATCGGCTCCCTTTCCGGCGTTTACGGTCGCAATGCTCAGGAACGCTGCCGCCGACTTTTTGCCGCGGGGCTCTACTTTCGCTGGGGGAGTGATTCCCACCGGCTCAAGGCATTTCGCGCACTCCCGCTAAGACGCTGATTCACACACACATATATATATGAACCCCAACACCCCCCAACTCCCCCCTGTATCACCCCTCTATGAACACCATCTCAAACGCCCCCTTGATTTACTGTTGTCCATGGGAGCATTACTACTACTGCTACCCTTTTTGCTGGTGCTGGCATTGCTGCTGTGGCTGGTTCAGGGCGGCAATCCTCTCTTCCTGCAAACGCGTGTGGGGCGAGGCGGCAGAAAGTTCCGCATCATCAAATTCCGCACCATGAACAACACACGAGATTCCGCCGGACAACTGCTTCCGGACGCACAGCGTATCACCCGCATCGGTGCCATGCTACGCCGCAGCTCGTTAGATGAACTGCCGGAGCTGCTCAATGTCATCTGCGGTGATATGTCGCTCATCGGCCCCAGACCGTGGATTCCGGAGCAGATGGCACACTTTTCCCCAAGCTCACAGGAGCGGCGCATGAGAGTAAGACCCGGTATCTCAGGTTTGGCACAGGTAATGGGCAGGAATGATCTCACTTTCCGCCAGCGGCTCCGCTATGACCTGCTCTACCGGCGGCATCTTTCCCCGGAGACAGATTTATGGATTCTATGGCACACCTGCGGCAAAGTACTGCGGCATGATGGGATAGAACAGCACCCGAACGCTTTCGGTTCAACCAACAACAGCTCCGTTTCACGATGAAAATCAGCATCATCACCGTGTGCTACAACTGCGTGGACAACCTCATCAACACCATGCGCAGCGTTTTGTGTCAAACCTACCGGAATCTGGAATACCTGGTGGTAGACGGCGGTAGCAGCGACGGCACGGCAAAGCTGCTGCACCGGGTTGAACCTCTGTTCGAAAAACGCTTGCGCTGGATTTCCGAACCTGACGGCGGCATCTACGATGCCATGAACAAGGGCCTGAAT
Organism: Akkermansia sp.; assembly: GCA_017398765.1. GTDB lineage: Bacteria > Verrucomicrobiota > Verrucomicrobiia > Verrucomicrobiales > Akkermansiaceae > Akkermansia. The sequence continues at coordinate 21,659 of JAFQEY010000012.1, read as the reverse complement.
CTTGCCACGGGAGATGTGGTCGGCTTTCTCAACGCGGCAGATGTATACCGATATCCGCATGCGCTCCGACTCATCTGCCGCGCTTTCTCTGAACACCCGGATTCAGATGCGGTGCATGCCAATTTGCAATTTGTGAATGCAGACGGCAGAGTCACCAGACTCTGGGCAGGCAGGCCGTATAGAGAAGGTGCTTTCCGCCGGGGATGGATGCCGGCGCATCCCACATTTTATTGCCGCCGGGTCTGTTATGAACGTTACGGAAACTTCGATTGCAGTATTGGGTCAGCCGCTGACTTTGAGCTGATGCTACGCTTCATTGAAAAACACCGTATCCGCACCCACTTCATCCCCCAAAATCTTATCAGTATGCAAAACGGAGGCATTTCCACCGCCGGGTGGCAAGCCATACAGCGCAATACCCGGCTCAACCGGCTGGCATTCCGGAAAAACGGACTGGCCTGTCCCTGGCATTATTTTGCAAGTCGTTTTCTCTGTAAAATTAATCTATTTACCCAATCAGCCCCATGAAGATAGTAGAAATAATGCCTGTAATGGAAGTATGCGGAGTCACCCGCTTTGTGGTCGACCTGTGCAATCGCCTGGCTCAGGAACACGAAGTCGTGCTGGTAGTGTTATACCGAGCCGGTAATGCTCAGCACTACGGGATTTCTCCGAAAGTGCAACTGGTGGAAATGAACAAATGCCGGGGATTCGACTGGAAACTCTGCAAGCGGCTTCGCAACCGCCTGCGGGAAGAAAAGGCAGATGTGGTGCACATACACTCCGCCTCCGCCCTGAACTATACCGCAGCAGCGGTGATGACTCTGCGGCAGAGCCGTTATTTCTACACCCTGCACAGTGAGCCAAGCTTTGAAAATCCATCCCTTCTCGGCAGACTGCTGACAGAACACTTCCTGTTCCGCCCGGGGCGGTGCCGAACCATCGCCAATTCGCGTTTTACCGCACAGAGTCTTTCGTACTCATCCTCTGTCATTGATTTGGCGAGGGAATTAAAAGAACACCAGCTGGAGGACAAGCAAGCAGAGGAAACCATCTCCCATATCCGGCAGCGGCACAAGGGTGCCATATTACTGAGCGTGGCGAATCTGACCCCGGTCAAAAACCAGCTGATGCTATGCCGGGCAGTGCGCAATCTGGCACGCCGCGGCTATAACATCGAGTTGGTACTCATCGGCAAAGCCCCGGATGAATCTTACTTCAAGCAACTACTCCCCTTTCTCCGCCACCCACGAATCCACTACATTGGGCCCCGCAAAAAAGCGGCAGCTTACATGGCACAGGCTGATTTTTTGTGCCTGAGTTCACAAACAGAAAGTGGGCCGCTGGTATTGATAGAAGCCTTTTTTGCAGGTCTTATCCCCATCTGCACCCCCTGCGGAGATGTGCCGAACAAAATCTGCCATGGGGAAAACGGCTTCATCTCTGCCAATATGACGGAAAAGGCTTACACTCAAGCTCTGGAAACGGCTCTCAGACTACCGGAAGAGAAATGTAACCACCTGAGGGCAAAGGTACGGGAATCATACAAAAAATACTCCATGGCAAACTGCACAGCAAAACATCTTCAACTATTCAACAGCAAATGACTATCACCCACATCGTCACCTCATTCATGCCGGGCGGTGCTGAAATGCTGGTGTGTGATTTAGCAAACCACCAGGCTCAGCAGCACCGTGTACACCTGATTATTCTGAGCAACTGTTGCGATACAGCTCTGTTGCAGCAGCTGGATTCCCGTATCAGCATCCACCGGTTGAACCGCCCTCCACGCAGTTTCTCGCCGTTTTACTTACTGAAAGCACGTCAACTTCTGCAGAAGATTCGTCCACAGGTGCTGCATTATCATCTGCACCGCAATCGGCTTCTCTTCCACTATCCTGCGCGCCACATCATCACCGTACACGGCATGCCCGGGGCCTATTGCCCACTCACGCATCTGTCACTGCGGCTTGCAGACTGCGTTGTAGCCATATCGTCCGCTGTTCAGCAGGCACTGAAAACCCAATATCAACTCCGCAATACGGTGAGGATTCACAACGGTATCCACACTCATGAGATTCCCACGGTAAAGCATCGGCACTATCCGCTGCGACTGGTCAATGTGGCACGCCTGGACACAGCGGACAAAGCGCAGGATACCCTCATCCGCGCGGTGCATCTCCTGCAACTGAGGGAACGCCCGCTCTGCTGCCGTCTGGACTTAATCGGTGACGGTTCCGCACGCCGGCAGCTGGAAGCACTGGTCAGCGAGCTGGGCATGGAGCAGCACGTGCGCTTTCGCGGTCAGCTCCCGCGGAAAGAAGTCTACCGCGAACTTGCGGGATATGATCTGATGGTGCATCCCTCGCGCGCAGAGGGATTCGGACTGGCCGTGGCAGAGGGCATGGCGGCGGGCTTACCCGTATTGGTGGCAGATTGCCCGGCACTGGCAGAGGTGATACGCCACGGAGAACTGGGACAGATGTTCCCCACAGATTCCGCAGAAGCCTGTGCCGCCGCCATCTCCCGCTTTGCCGAACAGCAGGAGGAGGCTCAGCGCAAAGCTGCTCAGGCAAAGGACTATGCACACCGCCACTACTCACTTGAAACCATGGCTCAAGCCTACGAAAAACTCTATCTCAGTGCCTGATGCAGAAGCATTCTCTCACCGCCTTTGCCGTAGCCTGCGGTATTCTTCCACTCATGCTGGCACCGCTCAGCAAAGCGGAGCCGCTGTATTACGGCGTGCTGATTCTGCTACCCCTCGTGCGGCTTTGGAAAGCTCGCAACATTTCCGTGCTGCTGAGCATCTGTCTGGTCGCAGCGGGCATAGGTATCCTGATTAGCAACCCGCTCCCCGTCTTTCGACCATGGGAGAGACTGGTCATGTTTGCCCTGCTACTGGGCGGCATTGGACCACTGTTTGGCGGAGCGTGGAATGAGCAGCTTTCCCAACGCATCTTTACATACCTCACCCGCTTCTGCCTGATAATAGGGGGGCTATCCGCTGTTTGCGGAGCAGCGGGAATCAATTACGGCACAGGTGTGTTTTCCGGTCTGACTCCACATTCCATGGTGCTGGGGCCGCTGGCGGGAATAGGGCTGCTATATGCGATGCACCGCAGCACTGAGCACTATCTTTCCGGGGGGAGAGCCTCATGGTGGTTAATCATAAGCGGAATCGCCTGCGCCGCAGCCATGCTTCAGGCCTCCTCCCGTTCCGCGATTCTGGCAGCAGCTGCGGGTGGCATTTATCTTTTGCTGAGAGTTCCCCGTGGCAGGGGTATACTGTTGGTTATTCTGGCTCTGGGCTTTTTTACACTGCTTCCCTTTGCCGAAATACTGACGGACGGTATACTCAGTAAAATGGAGTCTGCTCAGGAGGCAGGCAGTATCTTCAGCTCACGAACTGAATTATGGGATGACCGCTGGGAGGAATTCTTGCAGCACCCGTTGTTTGGGGTGGGTTTCGCATCTCAATCCATCATCACCTTTGCCCACAGTGCGCAAAGCGGTATCATAGAACCCGGTTCCTCCTATCTGGGCAGTCTTTCCATGCTGGGGCTGGCTGGTTCCATTCCTCTCTTTCTGACCATTGCTCATACCCTGTACCGCGGCATCACGATACCGGGCACACCCCCGCTGAGCACCTGTGTTCTCATCTTTTTCTGCGTACACATGACCTTCGAGGGATATTTACTTTCCGCCGGAAGCATCCTCTGCATCCTGCTCTGGAGCTGCATTTCCGCCATACCAACCGCAAAGCGTCCACATCAACATGTCTAATATACTCATATACAGTACCAACGAACCCTACATCCACCAAGGCGGCATGGAACGGGTGACCGATTCACTCATACGACTGCTGCAGCAGCGCGGGCACCGAGTCAGCGTGCTCTGCCGCAACCACAACCGCATGAATGCCGACTATTCCTGCCCTTGCAATATTTTCTATCTTCCGCCAAACTGTGCCCCCGGAGCCTACTACGAACAACTGCTGGAACAACTGCAACCGCATATCATCATCGACCAGGAAGAAGGCGGTATCATAGGCCCACATGGTTTTTTCCCTTCCCGCGGCAGACTAAAACACAAGGGGCAGTATTATATAGCCGTGCTGCACAGCTCAGCCCTGTCCGCACTGCGCAATTACAAACACCTGCGGCACAAGGCAATACCAAACGCCCTGCTCTCCACCCTCTACCACGAAACGATTTTGCCGCTCATGCAGCAGCGTGCCACCCTGCTCAAACGCCGAGACTACAGGCAGCTGGCTCTCAACTATGACCGCATCGTCACCCTTTCCGAATCCGCTATCGGAGATTTCAGGGTGCTTTGTCCCACCGGCGGGCGCATCTGCTCCATTGCTAACTGTACCCACTACCATGCACCCATGACTATACCGCCCAAAAAGAAGCATCTGCTCTTTGTGGGAAGAATGGACAATCTCTCCAAAGGGGTGGATCGGCTCATCCGCATCATGGCAAGACTGGAGGAAGATTTCCCGGATTGGGAACTCCACTTGCTGGGTGACGGAGCAGATTTGGCTGCCAACCGCGAACTTGCTGAGAATCTCGGGCTGAAAAACTGCCGTTTCCACGGCTGCTGTGACCCCGAACCCTTTTATCGGGATGCCTCGGTAATCTGTCTGACCTCATCTTTTGAAGGATTCGGCATGGTGTTACTGGAGGGCATGCAATATGGCTGCATTCCCATCGCCTTCGACAGCTATCCCGCTGTGTATGACCTCATAGAGCATCGCCAGAATGGGTTGCTTGTCCCCGCATTTGATGAAAAAGCCTATGCTCGAGCACTTTCTACACTGATGAGTAATGAACAGCTCCGTCTGGAGCTTGGGAAAGCAGCTCGTAATAAATCTCTGGAATTTTCTCCCGAAAAAATCGGTAAAGAATGGCAGAAACTCATCTCAACCCTTCTCACGGAACGCGCTTCATGAATGTACTTCACACCATAGATTCCATGTCCCCCGCCTGCGGCGGCACAACTTCCTGCACCGCCGAGCTGGTCAGCGGGCTGAGGGCATGCGGAGCAAACGCAGAAATCATCACCCGCCGGGATAAGGAATTTTCTTTTTCCCCGCTGCGGATTACGCCCCGGCTACGCCTGACGCTGCGGCAAAGTCAGGCAGATATCTACCATACTCACGGACTGTGGCTGGATGTGAATCTGGCAACCTGCGCCCACGCATACCGCAGGCGTGTACCCTGCGTGCTTACACCCCACGGCATGCTGTACCCGGAAGCACTGCAACAGAGAGCAAGCGCAAAAAGATTTCTGCTTCCGCTCATCCGGCGCCACTGTCAGGGGAAAGTAAGCTGTCTGCATGTCACCTCTGAGCAGGAACTCTACCATGTGCGGAAATGGTTCCCGCGTACGCGGCTTGCTCTCATTCCGCTTCCCGTAGCGGAACCGTGCAGCACACCGCAACGGGACAACCACCGGCATTTCAGAGTCGGCTATCTGGGGCGGCTTCACCCCATCAAAAATCTGGAAAGTCTCATCCGCGCGTGGGGCTTACTGCAACTCCCTGATGCGGAACTTATCATTTACGGAACAGGCAAAGCCGACTACACAGACTTTCTCCGCCGACTGGCTGAACAGACCCACGCAAAAGGAATTATTTTCGCCGGGTTTTTGCACGGTCATGAAAAGTATGATGCTTTAGCCTCGTTGGATGTATTCTGCGCGCCGAGCCACCAGGAAAACTTTGGCATGAGCATAGCAGAGGCTCTGTTGGTCGGCACGCCGGTGCTCACTTCGCGCCATACGCCCTGGAGCGTTCTGCCTGCCTGCCACTGCGGTAGCTGGCAGGGCAATTCCCCCGCCGAACTGGCTGAAGGTCTGCTGGCCTACTATCGGCTCTCTCAGCAAGAACGCCGCAGAATGGGTAAGCGCGGAAGTGAGCTTATCCGCAGCCGATTCAGCACAGAAACCGTCTGCCGACAAATGCTTCAACTTTACCACTACCTCCTGGGAAATGAATCTAAACCTGATTTTGTCTATGAATAAGGATATAGGGAAACGACTTCTTTGGGAAAGCGTACGCATGATTCTGTTCCGCCCGTTCTGCGGCAGGTTTTTCATGCCCTGGCGAGGACTGCTGCTGCGGGTTTTCGGTGCAAAACTGGCACGCGGGGCACATGTGTATGCCTCCGCCCGCATCCGCGAGCCCTGGAATCTGGAAATGGGAAAAGATAGCTGCCTTGCCTCAGAAAGCATCTGCTACAATGTGGATAAAGTGATTTTAGAAGAGCGAGTCACAGTATCGCAACGCAGTTTTCTCTGCACCGCGTCCCACGATATAGATTCCCTGCATCACCCCCTCATCACCGCCCCTATCCGCATCTGTTCGCATGCATGGGTTGCAGCGGAGGCATTTATCGGCATGGGAGTCACTGTCGGAGAGGGAGCGGTTGTCGGGGCGCGAGCTTCCGTTTTTCGGGATGTTGCACCGTGGCATGTTGTGGGGGGCAATCCCGCCATTTTCATTCGAAACAGAGTAAAAGTAATATGATTTATCCCCAATCCAACCTGTGTGCTGTAGTCCTCACGTACAACGAGGAAAAACACATTCGCCGCTGTCTGGTTCGCGCCCTGGATTTCTGCCGTGATATCTACGTGGTGGACAGCTACTCCACCGACCGGACACCGGAAATATGCCGGCAGTTCTCGCGTGTGCATCTGGTTCAGCATGACTGGCCGGGCACTCAGGCTCAGCAGTTTAACTGGGCTCTGGAGCATTTGTCGCTGAAAACAGACTGGATTCTGCGTCTGGATGCAGACGAATATCTGCTGCCGGGCGAGGGAGAAAGGCTCCTCCGGCTGCTCCGGGCGCAGCCCTCCGATGTGACCGGGCTGATGATGCTGCGACTGCGCTATTTTCTGGGCAAACACATCCGATACGGCGGTACGGATCGGATTCCTCTGCTGCGAGTGTTTCGCAGGGGCTCGGCAAGCTGTGAGCCACGCGCCATGGATGAACACATCGTTCTCACTCACGGCAGGGCTCTTCTCTCAGATATTCTCTTTGCGGACAATAATCTGGAATCCCTTGATTTCTGGCTCTGTAAACACATGAACTACGCCCACCGCGAAGCAGCCGTTTCACCCCGAAACGATATCCCGCCCGACAAACTCCACTCGTGCTTACGCAGGACACGCATGAATAAAGAACTGTATGCACGGCTGCCCCTGTTCTGGCGAGCTGCCGGGCTGTTTTTCTACCGCTACATCATCCGATTGGGTTTCCTGGACGGCAGGGAAGGCTTTCTCTGGCATTTTCTGCAGGGGTGGTGGTACCGATGCCTGACAGACCAATTTCTCCGCGAGCAATCTGAACAGCCATGAATCTTCTCTTTTCTTTCGGTAATCTCATTCGCCCCACAAAGGGTGGAACAGAGCGTGTGACCTCACTCATATCCAACGGCTTGCGTGCCCGAGGTCACAGAGTATTCTTTCTCATCACGGAAGAGAATATCACGAAATCGCTGCCGGCGGGCAATTACTCTTGCGCCGGACTTTCCATGGAGGGTAAGGCCGAATTCGTCAACAAGCTCTGCGCGACATTGAGCATTGATGCTATCATCAACGAGGCCGGCACAAGCGATGATGTCCTCTTCCTGAATCACGAAAGAATCACGCATCCCTGCCGCATCATCACCTGCATTCATTTCGACATCACAGGCGATTTGCGCTACTTTTACCGCTGCCAGGCAGGCCCGATTCGGAGCGTACGAGATATTATTCGCCGCCTGCGCATGCCATGGTTGAAATGGATAAACACGCGCTCACGCCGCAGGAGATACCGCTACCTGCTGCTCCAATCTGATGCCGTGGTGGTACCGGCACCGGCACTGGTGGAACAGTTTTTCCGCTTCATCGGGCAACACCCCGATTCCCGCTTGCACTGTATTCCCAATCCCGCGCTCTTTGCTCCGGAGACGGTTCACCGGAAAGAAAACCTGGCACTGTATATTGGGAGGCTCTCCCCGGAAAAGCATGTAAACCACCTGTTGAAAGCCTGGGCTGAATCCGGTGCTGAGCAGACGGATTGGCAGCTGATTATTGCCGGAGACGGTTCCCTGCGCTCTCAACTGGAAGAGCAGATGAGAAAACTGCGGTTGAAATCAGTCCGATTCCTCGGCAATGTTCAGGACCCGGCGGCTCTGTACAGAAAAGCAGCACTGCTGGTACTGCCATCCGACTACGAATCGTTCAGCATGGTGGTGCTGGAGGGGCTTTCCTTTGCCTGTTTCCCCATCGTTTACGAGTTTCCGGCACTCTCTCAACTACTTGCCAAGCCGGATTGGGGCATTTCTCTCCCGCAGCATCACCCGCATACTCTGGCTATGGCTCTCCGCAAGGCTATTACCGAAAAGCTCACTAATCTTCCGCACCAGAAGGACATCCACACACACCTGAAACACTTTGCCCTGCCCATCATCCTCAATCAATGGGAACAACTCATCGCCTCTGCACCATGAAAAACCGCATCATGCAATTCCGCACGCTGGTGGCACAAGTCCTGCCGCGTCACCTCAACGTGGCCGCCTGTGTGGCCTTTAACCGCACACTCCCCATTCACGCCAACTGGGGAGACGAACTGAACTATTACTTCCTGCCCCGGCTCTTTCGCAGAGCCGTCTGCATCAGCGATTATTCCTGGCTGTGCCGCTTCGGACTACAGCGTCAATATCTCATGATTGGCAGCACCATCGGACTGAAATGCACCCGCCGCACCGTCATCTGGGGTGCGGGGGTACTCTCCGGCGATTCCCCACTGCCGGAAGCACCGGAAAAGGTGCTGGCGGTACGCGGCCCCCGCACGCGACGCTATCTGCTGAGCAAGGGGGTGGACTGCCCGGCGGTCTACGGGGATCCGGCACTGTTGCTGCCCCGGGTATACCGTCCCGCCAACATCCGTCAGGCACACACACTGGGTATCATTCCCCATTATCAGGATATAAACAGCGATGTGCTGCGGCGTTACGAGATGTTCCACCCCGGCTGCACCATCATCAATCTGCGCCACTACAAACACTGGACGGATGTGATAGATACCATCTGCTCCTGCGAGGCGATTATCTCCTCCTCGCTGCACGGTCTCATTGCCGCAGCGGCCTATGGGATTCCCCATGCATGGGCCGTCATTTCACCGGGCAGCACCATCGGCGGCGAATTCAAATTCCGGGATTTTTTTGAATCCGTCGGGCAGGCACAGGTCGATTGTCATCCCCTGCAGCGCGCGGAATCCGCGCTTTCCGATTGGAAGCCCCTGCACTGGGATGCCGCCCCGCTGCTGCAATCAGCCCCCTACCCCATCGCACCATGTCCCGTGAACTGAAAGCCGGTATCATCCTCAATTACGTCTCCATGGGTATCAACCTGGCCATGGGGCTGCTGCTCACGCCGCTGATTATTTCCCGACTGGGAACAACGGAATACGGCATTTTCATGCTGGCCAATTCCGTGATTGCCTGGTTGGGTATCACGGATTTCGGGTTGGGTGCCACCGTAACCCGCTATGTGGTATCATACCGCGCCAAGGGGCGTTTTGTGCGGCAGGCGCATTTTCTGGGGCAAGCCGTCATGCTGTTCAGCCTGATGGGGCTGCTGGCGCTGGCGGCAGGTATCATCTGCTACCTGTACCTGCACGCCCTTTTCCCCGGACTGGGTGAGGACAGCCTGCACTTGCTGCGGGTGCTCTTTCTGATTACGCTGGGCAACTTTGTGCTGGCGTTCCCGCTTCGGCCTCTGGCTGCCATGCCGTCTGCCTGCCGGCGATTTCTGGCGCCGGGGCTGGCGGGGCTGGTGCAGGCAATGCTGAATGTGGGGCTGACGTTGCTTCTGCTGCACTTGGGAGGGAAAGCGACCGCCCTCACCTGGCTGGCTTTCGCGCTCAACCTCGGGCTGATGCTCTGGCAAACGCATTATGCCGTCCGCACTCTGGGGGCACGCGTTCTGTTCCGTAAACCTGATTTACGGCTCTATCGGAGCATGTTTTCCTTTTCGTTCTGGGTGATGCTCAACCAGCTCATGGATCTGCTCTATTGGCAGATTGGCACCCCGATTGTGGCGCGACTCTGCGGGCCGCAGGCGGTGGTGTATTATACGCTCGGCCTTTCCTTTTCACGGTATTTCATGATGGCCTCCACCGCCATTTCCGGGGTATTCTCGCCGGAAATCATGCACCGTATCGACAGCCGCGCCACGCCTGCCGAACAGACCTCGCTCATGATTCGCGCGGGGCGGCTGCAGCTCTGTGTCATCGGGGTCATGCTCACGGGCTTCTGCCTCTTCGGCAGGGAGTTTCTGCAGCTCTGGGTGGGCAGCAGTATCGGTGCTCACACCACGGAGGTCTGGTGGGGTGCCCTGCTGGTTCTTATCCCGCTCATTCTGCCGCTCAGCCAGAACACCGGGATAGCCATTCTGCAAGCGCGGCATCTGCACCGGGGGAGAGCCCTCATTCTGCTGGCAACGGCTCTTGTCTGCGTCATTCCGGGCTACCTGCTCACGCAGCGGTTCGGCACTCCCGGCATGTTCTGCGGCACGGCTCTCTCCCTGCTTCTGGGACACGGACTGTGGCTCAATCTCTATTACTCACTCCGCGCCGGGCTGGAGATGAAACGCTTTTACCGCGAGGTATTCGTACCCGCCCTGCTCCCGCTGTTTCTCTGCGCGGCAGGCGGCTGGGCCATTCCGGTGTTCATCCCCTGCACCAACTGGGGAATGCTCCTTTCCCTCTGCGGAGGATTCACCCTGTACGCGTCCATCGTGTTCTTCCTGCTGTACCTGCGGCGGGAAGAACGCCGCGAACTCTTCCACCTTTTCCGACCATGAAAACGCACTACGATTTCGTCTTTCTGACAAACACGCCCTCCTTCTACAAGCTGAATCTCTGCCGCGAGCTGGCAAAACACCACACTCTGCTACTGGTGTTGCTGGGATACGGAAGTGAAGCCGTCAATCAGGTTCCTGAGCGCGAACCGTTCGACGTGGTTTTTCTGCATGAGGGGGACTTGCACCGCCGCAATCCTTTCCGCGTGTTCTTCCGTCTGCTGAAGCTGATGCGCCGCATCCGCGCCGGGCGGATTCTCTTCTCCGGCTGGTTTGTGCCGGAATTCAACGCCTATGCCTTCCTCAGCCCCCGCAGGAAGAATGCCCTCATCTGCGAATCTTCTGTGCTGGATTGCTCCCTCTCCGGGATGAAAGGCCTCATCAAACGCAGCATCATCAGCCGCATGAGTGCCGTGCTTCCCTCCGGCATCCCGCACCGGGAGCTCTTTGAACGCGCCGGGTTCAGGGGGAGCATCCACCCCACAGGGGGGGTAGGACTCATCCGCTACACCCCCCGAACAAGACGGAAAACAGCCCACCGACCGCTGCGTTATCTGTTTATCGGGCGACTGATAGCAGTCAAGAACGTGGTTGCTCTGGCCCGGGAATTCCAACGCAACGGTAAGCCGCTCACCATCGTCGGCAGCGGGCCGCTGGAGCCGGATATCCGCCGGCTGCATGCCCCCAACATCACCCTCACCGGCTTTGTCCCCAACGAACAGCTGCCGGAGATTTTCCGCCGGCACGACATCTTCATCCTGCCCTCTCTCTATGAGCCCTGGGGGCTGGTGGTAGAAGAAGCTCTCTACCACGGCTTGCCCGCCCTTGCCTCACAACACGTCGGCTGCGCCCGCGATTTGATTACCCCGGGCGATACCGGCGAAATATTCAACCCGGAAGAGCCGGATTCTCTCACCCGTGCCATGCAGCGTATCGAGCATCAGTACGAGCATTATCAGGACAAGGTACACGCCATTCCCTGGGAGCAACGCAAAAAGCAGCAGATACAAGCCTATGTAGAATTAGGCCATCGCTAAAAACTGCTCGTTAAATGGTAATTTGAAGGACAATGGACAAAGAACAATGGACGAAGGAAAAGTCATGCGAGCAGAGCGAGCGGAATTCTCCACCTTGTCCATCGTCCATTTCACTTTGTACATCCCTGCAACTTCCCATTTGCCCCCCGTCAATAGCAGAACTGCCGCCGCAATGACCTCTACGGACAACAGCAAGGCTAACGGGACAGAAAACCTTGTTCTCGTTTCAATGGTACATTATTTTCATTGTGGTTCCGCTCTGGAAAAGCGCGAACCATCTCATACAAGCGTCTCTCTTCTTTCGGATTATCCCCCGTACGCAAATTTTCCAAGACATAGCCTGAAGGTTCACACCTTCAGGCTTCAGTGTTTCAAGGGATTAGCGCGACAACCTGCGATATACCCTTCTACACTGAGTAACAATAAATAACGCTTATTCTCCCATGAGTGAGGGGCAGAGTACCCCTCGCCGGCACTTATTCGTGCCGTTTAGCGGGCAGCTCGGCCAGCAGGCGGTCCAGAAGCTGCCCGATACTCTCGTGAGCCTCTGCCGCCCATTCACGCAGCAGGGTCTCCATCTCATCCGGCACCACGGCAGTGATTCTCTTCTCACTCTCCTCCATGAGCTCTTCCATGCGGCGAGCCACCAGTGGGCTGGGTTTACGCGCCCGGGTCAGAATACGGTTCACTGTACCGCGCGAGCAGTGCAGCATCTCAGCCAGCGCCGTCTGCGATATGCCGCGCTCCTTCATCCATTCATTCCATTGGTCAATGTTACTCATGTGTCCATTCTATGTGCCACACGTTACAGATGCAAGCTCAAAATGTAACAAAAGAACACTTTTTGTGCGGGTCATCACAGTTCTTGCTTGACACAAGTAACGTGCGTTACTATTATTACAAGCAAGCTGTCACTCCCGTTACACCATGAAACGCATCGAGATATCTATTGACTCCCCGGCCGGTCGCACAGTCTGCGCTCTGGCCGAGCTGCTCAACCTCGACCCGCAGGACGTCCTTCAGGGCATTCTTTTCGGGCTCTGTAACCGCAGACACCGAGAGCAGGCCGGGCAGAGAGGGTGCGCGCCCCGGGATGAAAATACAGGCAAAAGCACAGATGCTAACAAACCATTACAGAGAACCTGACCTTCCGGCTGATGATGCTTCCTTACCTTCTGCTGCAGTAGAGGTAACAATCATAAAAAACAAAGAGCTAATCCAAAAATCAGCAAACCGGCATCGAAACGCCCATTATATCACCTCCTCTTCCCCTACAATAAACGACAAAGCCTTCAACCATATCATTATTACATAACACACCGATGAAACTCCATCTCCCATTATCACTGCTCTCGGCCGTCCTGCTTGTCGCAGCTGGTCTGACCTCCCGGGCACAAGCCGTGGAAGTACCCTCGAATTACACTCCGCACTACCTCGCTGACCCGAATGATTTATATGATTACCGGTCAACTTCCGACAGCCACGCCTTTCTGCTGGATGGCTCCACCACCTTCACTCCCTCTTCCGCCCCTTGGTGGACCTACTCACAGGAGTTAAAAGAAAACGGCTCCATCCTCTTTACTATTGAAGAAGACAGCGACCCCTATTCCCTGACCTTCAAGGGCGGAGCAAGTAAAGCCTTCTACAATGTATCGACTCTTGCCATCGAGGATATCGGCCGTGTTACCTTCGAAGGATTGAAGGAAAGTACTCACGACTCCCACTCCTCCTCCTCCTACTACTACTACTACGGTGGTGCAATAAACGCTACAACCCTGCGGCTGAAAAGCAACAGCCGCGTGACATTCACCGGAAATGAAGTAATCGCCAGCTCAAGATACGACTGTCCCTACGCCTATGGTGGTGCTATTTATGGTGCTAATGGCGCGACCATCACCATCAGCGAGACTTCCGGGGCAGTAACGTTCGCTCAAAATAAGGCAACAAGCTCCACCTCCTCCTCCACCTCCTCCTCCTACTCCTATGGCGGCGCTATCTACGGTGGAAGTTCTTCCACTATCTCCATCTGCGATAACGAGGGCGACGTAAGCTTCACCGGCAACTCCTCCTCCTCCTCCTACTACTCCTCCCACTCCAACTACAACTCCTATGGCGGCGCTATCTTCGGTGAAAGTTCTTCCACTATCTCCATCTGCGATAACGGGGGCGACGTAAGCTTCACCGGCAACTCCTCCTCCTCCTCCTCCAAGTCCTATGGCGGCGCTATCTACGGAGGAAGTTCTTCCACTATCTCCATCTGCGATAACGGGGGCGACGTAAGCTTCATCGGCAACTCCTCCTCCTCCTTCTCCAACTCCTATGGCGGCGCTATCTACGGAGGAAGTTCTTCCACTATCTCCATCAGTGGTAATACCGGTGATGTAAATATCACCGAGAACGCAGCCTCCTCCACCACCTCCTCCAACTCCTATGGCGGCGCTATCTACGGAGATTACAATTCCACTATCTCCATCAGTGGTAATGCCGGAGCAGTAAACATCACCGGCAACTCGGCCGGCCATGGCGGCGCTATCTACGGAGGAAGTTCTTCCACTATCTCCATCTGCGATAACACCCAAAACGTTTTATTTGACACCAACAAAGCAACAGACGGCGGTGCCATATACTCGACCGGCCAAATCAACCTGAATGGTAACATCACCTTTAGTGGCAATACAGCTGCAGAAGGCGGTGCCATACACTCGACCGGCCAAATCAACCTGAATGGTAACATCACCTTTAGTGGCAATACAGCTGCAGAAGGCGGTGCGATTTACGGCTCAGAAGTTATCATTCGCGGCAGTGCGGAAACAGTAACCTTCAGCGACAATTCTACGACAGGTGCGGGTGCTGCCATTTACAGTACCCGGAGCATCTACATTCAGGATAGTGCAGTAGATTTTTCACGCAACTACGAAAAAGTAGGCTCCGACTACCGCCTGCGGAGCATTTACATGAGTAGCACGGCATCCGATGGCGGGCACTTCCACCTGTCTGCTGCGGCGGGCAAGAGCATTGAGTTCAATGATAGCGTCTATGTAGCCAGCGAAACCAGCGGGCAGACGGTGGACGTTATCTTCAACGGCAGCTATACGGATGCCGATTCCAACAGCATTGCTCAGAGCGGAGATATCATCTTTGATGGAGCAAATGTAGCAAGCACACTCGAAAGCATCAAGGGCAGTGCCGCCACCGAGGCCGAGATAAGCAATTCACTCACCAGCTACATAGGTAGCACAACACACTTGGAAGCCGGGCGGCTCATTATACGCAATGGAGCTCAGTTCAACGGCCTGGGCATTAGCACCACCGCGCGCAGCGGCGCTGCCGTGGTGCTGCAGGATGCCGGCATGAACCACAGTAGCGGCAGTATCAATTTGAAGCGAGGCACCTCACTGGAGCTCAGCGGGCAGAATGCCATCAGCGCGCAGGAGGTAACCTTCTCCGGTGGCTCCACCCTGAAGTTCACAGTGGACGGCGCGAACCGCGAGAATGCCGTGCTGAATCTGGATGCGAACCTGGAGCACTTCTCCTTCACCATAGCGGTGGATGGGGCAGAAATGCTGGCCAGCGGGCGCTACAAGCTGCTGGAACTGGCAAGTGCAGACCAGTACATGGATGTGGACGGCTACTGGAATGCAGATGATATTACCGTAAGCGGCACACAGGATGCCAAGGGCGCAAGCTTCGACAACCTGGTGTGGGAAGACGGCGTGCTGTACTTCGAGCAGGGCAAGAGCATATGGAGCAATGGCAGTGGTAACGCCCTTTGGGACAGCAGCTCTGAAAACTGGCAGCGCAACGGTGCCGATATCCGTTACCGCAACGGCATGGATACCGTGTTCACCGATGAAGGCGCCGGCACCGTGCAGCTGGTGGGCGAGATTTCCCCGCTGAGTATCAGCGTGGAAAACAGCGCCGGGAATGATTACCGCTTTGAGGCCTCCGCCACGGGAGGCAAGATTACCGGGGGAAGCGCCATCGTGAAGAGCGGCAGCGGCGAGCTGGTCCTCGCCACGGCAAATGAGCACACGGGCGGCACCCTGCTGCAGGAAGGTACACTCCGCGTGCAGCACAGCACAGCTCTCGGCGCAGCGGATGCCACAGTGAGCACCGCAGCCGGCACTCTGCTGAGCGTGGAAAACGGAGCTCAGGTTGTGCTGAGCGGAGCAGATAATGAGCTGAAGGGCAATGTAAGCGTGGCAGCCGGCGCCGGCCTGCAGGTGCAGAGCAGCGGCTATGCTGCCACCCACACCGAGCTGAACGGCAGCCTGAGCTTCACCGCAGGAGCTACCGGCACCGCCGCCGGCAGCCTGAGCGGCAGTGGCAAACTGAGCATCAGCGGACAAGGTACGCAGGTAAGCTTTAGCAGAGCGAGCAATTTCAGCGGCAGCGTATCGCTTGCCGACGGCGCAGAACTGGCGGTGGATTCCATCTCCTTTGCTCAGAGTGCGGTGCTGGAAGTCTTAATGGATAACATCAGCTTCTCAGTCAATGAGCTGATGCAGCTGAATTCTGTGAACACCGTCGGCGAAACTCCGGCAATCGTATCCTGCACCGATCGTCTCAGCTTCGATAGCTCATACACCGCAGGCACAGCCGTGAACGCCACAGCCGGTGCCACCCTGAACACCACCGGCGGCCTTACTCTGCAGGGCGGCTCCACGTACACCGCCAATGCCACTCACCTGAATCTCAACGGTGGCTCCCTGAGCTTCAAGGATTGTACAGTTGCCCCCATCAATCTCGTGCTGACACTGGACATAGACGTACTCCCGGAGGAGTACCGCATCGTCCTCTTCAGCGGCGTAGGCAGCATGAACTTTGATTCTCAGGCTCTCAGCACACTGAACACCTCGTACGTGTTCGCTGCATCAGATTACCTGAGCGGTGATTACATCTCCTACACCACTGCTCTCATCTATGACAGCAGCGCACAGGTGGTGTACCTGGCAGAGGGGCTCGCCATCCCCGAGCCCACCACGGCCACTCTGAGCCTGCTGGCTCTGGCGGCTTTGGCTGCCCGCCGTCGCAGACGCTGATAATCCCCCCATTTTCCCGTTATATATATGTGAAAGCCGGGCCGGTCATGATGACCGGCCCGGTGCTTTATTTAACCACCAACCACATCAATATCAATGGGAACAAAATCACACATCGCCATCGAGCGCGAGAACGGCGCAGTAGAAAGCATACGTTGTCAGTACGACGGATATCCGGCATACAATGGAGCTTTGCTGCTGCAACATTATAATACTCCGGACAGAGTGAATGCCCTTATCGGTCCGGGGAATATCACTTATCTGGCAGAGGAATTGGAGCCAACAGGCGTCCACAGCTTTGAGGAGCCGCAGGAGGGCGTAACGCTGGCCTATGGCAGAGACAGGGGAGCGGAGAACCTTGTTCTCGTTTCTATGCTACAAGGCCCGTTTTTCGTTTTGACCATGTTATCTTTCATAGAGGTCTAATTATCATTATTTTCATTGTGGTTCCGCTCTGAAAAAGCGCGAACCATCTCATACAAGCGTCTCTCTTCTTTCGGATTATCCGCAATAGGCTCCATCATCAGATGGATAAGCAGCCATGCCAGCGGTACACCATTGACCAGGAAAAACATGATCACCGGTCCGGCAATATGTGTGCGGAAGGTAAACTCAGCAGGAAAATCCCAGAAGAGCAGCACGATGAAATACATGATGGAAATGATGACGATGGAGCCGATTGCCCAGGGGTAATTGAAGATATACTTTTCTTCCGGACGCGCTGGAAACACATCCGGATTGATATTGAAAGCACCTGTCTTCTCATCCCGCACAAAGGAAGCAACATTCACGAGGTCATTATCAGAGGTCGTGGATTGAAAATGAGGCTGGATGCAAAGATACCGCGCCGCCAGTGCGATTATCAGCAGCTGCTCTGAGCGCGGCATACGCTGCACAATTTTCTCATCCTCTGCTGACAGGAGCGGATAGCGTCCGGAGCATTCAGGCACAATCCAATGACAAAAATCCACGATTGAGGTAATAATGCCATGCCGGGAAATGAGCAAATCTCCCCATGCTGCATACTTCTCTGCCTGAGAGAGAGTACCCCCCTGCCGATACGCCCATTTCCTGCGACGGCGAAAAGAATCCTTTAACAAAACCAGCACAGTCACGCCATCCGAATCCGTTACCTCAATTTCTCCCGTCTTTTGAACCACATAGTCGGCATACGGCTGCCTGTTCAGGCAGATGGTGCCATGAGTTTCCGCCTCGCAGAACGCCCGGAGGACAAGCTCATCAGAACCGGCGGTTAAAGCAAGACGGCCTCCCGCCAATTCAAACGCCAGTTGTCCGAGCTCTGCTCCGGCAGAAGAAATAATGCGTCCCCGCCAATGCTTTCTCCTGTAACCACCCTCTATTTCCAGGTACATGAACATTTTATCATTCAGAGTGAGTTGGCCTGCATATTGACCCGCATCGGCTCTATTTCATCATTTCATAAGGCAACGTGAGGATTTCCAATGCAATACAAAGGAGAGCAACCGGCACATCCACCGCTACAAGTGCAGCCGCAGCAAGCGGATAAGCGTACAGAGCGTGAGCGGTCGTTCGCGTTTCCTCCGTATAGACTCCGTGCGGCATCGTTTGGCTGAACGTGATTATTTTTTCGGATGATTTTCCCGGCAATGCGGTAAGCCACGTTGCATCACGTTTCAGATAATAACGCGGAGGCTCGCTGTCAGAACCCTGTGATATCTCGTGGTACAGACTACCGGTTTCTGAGCCCGGTATCCGCGTGTATTCACCGACGTTGTTTTTAAGCTCTTTCCAAAGCCAATCGTGCCTGTACTCAAATTCTGCTTTTTCACCGCGAATATAGTGCCGATTTCCGACTCTATACACTTCTTTGGGTTCTGTGATTTCAATACCGGTACGTACTTGCCCCATATCGATGAAACGGAAGCAAAACTGTGTACAGCTTACGCAGGAACCCGCTGCAAGGCACAGGGCTGTGGTACAGAGGATTCTGCGAGTGGTGCTCATACGGTGTACGATAGCGTATGTTATTGTAAAAATCAATTATTTCCCCCACCATACATACCCTATCAGCAGCATGAGTGCCACGGGAACGGCCGCCAGATAAATACAATAGTCCGTCCCTACAATAAAGAGGGCTATTGTGAACAGAGTCAGTTCTGCCAGCACCAACAGACCGGCCATCGGAAGCCCGCAGGAAGCTCGATATGGTCGCCACTTCAGGTGACAATAGAACAAACGTATCACCATGCACCACCAACAGCAGACAAACCACCCCATCACCGTGCAGAACACATTGATGGCCAGAGTTGTCGTGGCGGTATGCCCATCTGCCCCATAAAGTCCCACGGTCAGGTATGCCAATATTGCCATCCCGGTACCGGCAGATAGAATCAGCACAACGGGCAACAGCACAAGAGAGGCGAGTAAATACACCCCCGCCCAGACTGCATGCCCCATGTTCCATTTGTCCTCTACAAAGAGCGCCAGTCTCTCTGCCCATGTTAATTGATTCCGGCAATCCGTTTCCATTATCCACCTCCTTGCTTACGCGAACACATTTCCAAACAATCTCGTTACTTCCGGGGGGCTTTCAGCGTAGACGCTTTATCCGGCAGCTCAGCATAGCGGGCATCCATGGCATTATCGCCGGGATAATCACGAACAAGGCGTTGCAGGTACTCCCGGGCAGATGCATCCCCGGCAGAGGCCATGCGGAACAATGCCTCCTTGCAGGACCACACAGAAGAACGTCTGCCTGACCACAGGGCGAACACCCTATCCTGCTGAGCCAACTCCTCATCGGTCAGTTCCATGTCCTCTGCCAGCAGCTTGGGAGACTTCGGCATACATTCAGCGAAAAAAACAGCCAGCATGTATAAAGAGGCGGGTTCAGCAACAGCCGACAGACGTTGGTGCAGCGGACTCATATCAGACTCAGGAGCAAGGCGGCATCGGCAGTACAAGTCCCAGAGTTCGCGCTGCAGTTTCATGCAATTTTCCGGGGCTTTTTCCACCGCAGTGTTATGCTCACTCATTGCGATTTTCCTATCCCGCATAGCGATATCAGACTTCCCGCAGATGGAATACACCATATCGCTCAATTGTTTGAACGCTTCTGCATCCTTCTCCCCGGAGAAATCAACCTGATAACAGATGTAACGGTCACCCTTTTCTACCTGGTATTCAATATACAGATTAGAAATATCGGCATCGACCATTATTCCCGAATGCTTGAACAATTGCTTCTGTTCCATTGACACGCAGGCGGCATCGATAATCGTGAGGAATTGCCCGGCGGTCAGGTTTCCGAGGTGCTTCATCACCGGAGGAATTACTCCGTCCGGGTAAACTTGCTCTGTCACTTCCCATACACCGGCTTCTTCCTTGCTTTCTCGAATAACTATGCTTTTCCAATTTTTTTCATCACGCAAAATGAAACCGGCAAGTTTATTTTGTTCGAGGGACGCATGAACCAATTCACAGTTGGTTAACTGACAGGACACATTTCCCACGGCGAGCAACGATAAACCAATAGATACAAAAACAAGTTTCAGCATCTTAGCCGGACGAAACAAGGTAGCAAAGGAGAAAGGGAGCATGGCGTTGATAGTACGACAACTCACTAAAAAGTCAAGAATTTTCAATATGTGGGCACCAGCGAAGGCATTGTTCCCATCTTGCCGTGCAGAGAAAACTCCCTGCACCGTGCCCGACTGAGTATTCACTTTGTTTCTATACACTCAAAACTGCTCCCCCGTGAGATTGCCGTCCTTTTAGGCGCTCAAGATCGTGTTAAAAGAGGCTCTGAGTGTCGCCGTTGAACGGCTGTTATTGGAGCGAGGAACACCTCAACACGGGAAAGGGATCAGCTGTCCATGAGTCCCCTCCCCCAGAGGAGTAAGTCGGCGCGTACAGCTTAAGCACTGAGCTTTAACTCACACCGGATTATTTGCTTATCTGAATCGCCCCCTTTGGATGCCACATTCGTTGGGGTGCCGTTGCTCTCAGAAATTTCTTTCCTACCCGGCAAGGTGTCGTTTTGGCGTCAACTTTTTGAGTTATAGAGAGTCTCCGGACGATTAAAAACCTAAAAAAGATTACGCATTATTTATTTTTCGTTTATTTTAAGCACTTTAAATAAATATAAAAACCTATAAACAGTCCTAGTTTTTTCGCGCTTTTTCACTAATTCCCCCTATGTGTGAACTAACTCTACTTCAGACTTCATAAAACAGGCCACAAATCCTCAAAAAATTGTAGAAAGTGCTGATTTCTAATAAATAGACGATGGCGGAGGGCGTTTTATTGCGAGTTTCCTGCATTTATGTTGCTGATGGCGTGAAAACCTGGCGGCAAGCGATGAACGGGCGCCGGGGCTGACAAGCAAACAGCCCAGGAAATAGCTAAACAGCAGGAATAGACACATTGGTAGATAAATGGGAAATTGGAGGGGGGATGTTCACTCTGATGAGCGAAGTGAAATTCTCACCTGCGGCTCGAGTGAAATTCGGCTTTCGCCGAGCGAAATTGGCTTTGCCGAGCCAGCGAAATTGCTGCCTCCGGCAGCAGTGATAGAGTTCCGCAGCCCTTCGGGCTGCCATTTTTTTTCACTACCGCCGTTCCGGCGGTAATTTCGCTATCCACGTAGTGGATAATTTCGCTCATGGCTCCAGCCATGAATTTCGCTGCCCGTCAGGGCAATTTCGCGTGCGGGCTTGCCCGCACATCTTCCCCTACAATT
>JAFQEY010000076.1 GCA_017398765.1 Akkermansia sp. | reverse complement strand
GGGCACCGACTACTACATCTGCGTGAGCAATGCTGCCGGATCACCGGGGGCAGAGTATGAGCTCTCCATCTCGGGCGATATAGACAGAGATGCGCTCATCACCGCCAACAACTCGCTGGCCTCCGCAACGCGCCTGGTAGGCACCGCGGCAGCAGAAGCCACCATCAACGGCTGGGTAGGACTGAACGATTCTTCCGACTTCTACCGCTTCGACATGAGCGGAGACGGCAGGGTGCGTCTGATGCTCAGTGGGCTGGAGAGCATGGCACGAGTGAACCTGTACAAGCTGCAGAAGGATGGGACTTATACTCAGACTCAAACTATCACGGTGAGACCAACCGCAGGGGTGGATCGCACGCTGCGTCTGGCGGGTGGTTCGTATGCTGTAGAAGTTTGTTCTTATGACAAGGGAGCCGGAAGATACAATACCGGCTATGCTCTCGAGATTGAAAAGACGATTGGTGATGAGATGGAACGTTTGATGATTCCCTCCTCTTCGCTTTCTGACAACAATACGAAGGAAAATGCTTCCGCTCTGGTCGAGAGCAATGACCCGAAAGATGTCGTTGTGGGGTGGGTAGGTTCAGAAGATTCGACTGACTACTATCGCCTGGAGTTGGCAAGTGCCGGGAAGCTCAATCTGAGTCTGCACGGGCTGGAAACTAACGTCAGAATTAACGTGATTCAGCAGAGACCGAACGGAAGTCTGAGCACCAAGCTCAATGTGAAGGTGGATGCCGATAACGGATTGGATAAAACCCTGTCACTTACGAGCGGCACGTACTATGTGCAGGTGGCGTCTTACGACAACGGTGCGGGTCGCTATAACACGACCTACGCTCTGGAGCTGGAGCAGGAGGACTCAAACGGCGAAACCAAGCGTTTCACGGTGGCCGGTTCCTGAAACGCGTAATCTGTATCCTCTCCCGTTTTTCAGCCGTCTCGGGTATAACTCCGAGACGGCTTTTTGGGTAAGAGCCCTACAACAAAAATTGCCCGGCGGTGTGCCGGGCAATTTTGTAATGCAACTGTGCAATAAGGGGTCAGAATTCTCCGGGCAGGCATTCGCCGGTGATGATTTCCTCCAAAGTCTGTCTGCGGCGGATGATGTGCCATTGGTCGCCGTCTACAAGAACCTCTGCAGCCAGCGGACGGGAGTTGTAAGTTGAGGCCATGCTGAAGCCGTAGGCCCCGGCACTCATCTCTGCTAATACTTCTCCCGGCTTTACGTCTGCGATGCTGCGGTTTTGCGCCTGGAAGTCTCCGGATTCACAGATAGGGCCCACGATATCTGCTGTGATATTGTCATCCTTGTGTTCTTTCACAGGCCAGATTTCGTGGTAGCCTTCATAGAGAGCGGGGCGGATGATGTCGTTCATCCCGGCATCAATCATCTTGAACGTTTTTGCTTCTCCTTTCTTTTCATAAAGACAGGTGGTCAGCATGGCGCAGGCGTTACCGGTGAGGCGGCGTCCGGGTTCGACGATTATTTTAATTCCCAGAGGCTTGAGCAGGGGGATGATGGCATCTGCATAACTGCGGATGGTGATGTGTTCCGGGTGCGTAGCCCACCACTCCGGTTGCCCGGAGGCCAGACAACCGTCATAAACAATCCCGATACCGCCGCCGATGGACCAGAACTCTATGTTGTAAAGCTCAATAAAGCGGCGAACAATGGGGGACACTTTTTCGATGGCATCTACGAAAGGTTTTATCTCTGTAAGCTGGGAGCCGATGTGCATCTGAAGTCCACGAATGTGCAGGTGGGGCATTTCGGCGGCGATGGTGGCATACAATTCCTCGATACGGGAGATATCCACCCCGAACTTGTTTTCATTTGTCCCGGTGGTGATGTATTTGTGCGTGTGGGCATCCACATGCGGGTTCACGCGTACCGCCACGGGGGCTTTTACGCCCATTTCCCCGGCGATGCGGTTGATTTCTCTCAGCTCGTTCTCACTTTCACAGTTAAAGCAGTAGATGTTCTGCTCCAAGGCATAGCGGATTTCCGGTTCGGTTTTACCCACTCCGGCATAGGTGCAGAGTGTTGCATCTCCCCCGGCGTTGATGACTCTCCAGAGCTCGCCGCCGGAAACAATATCAAAACCGACGCCTTGTTGTGCCATGAGGTTGAGTATGGCTTTGTTGGAACAGGCTTTGACGGCGTATGCCACGTGCGCATCCAGCGGTGCAAGGGCTGTGCGAAATTCTGCCAGATCCTCCGTGATTGTCTTTTTGCTGTACACGAACGTGGGTGTACCCACTGCCGCCGCAATGTCGGACAGGTTTACAGCCTCGCAGTACAGGAAACCGTTCTTATAAGCGAATGAGTGCATAATATGCCGTTATTATTTCTTTTTGAGAGTGATGGGAGGGCGATCCTCGATAATGGTAGCAACCCAGGAAAGGTCTTGTGAGTTCTCAAATGCCAGCTTGATGAGAACCATGATAGGCATGGCCAGCAGCATGCCGCAGGGCCCCCATACCCAGCCCCAGAATAGTACGGAAAATACCACCACGGAGGTGGCAATTTCGAACTGCTTGCCCAGGAAGATAGGTTCAATGCCGTTGCCAATCAGGAAGTTGATAATGATATAGCCCAGTGCGACAAGAGCGCAGTCTCCCCAACCGCTCATCAACAGAGCCATGAGAATGGGGGGAATTGCTGCCACGATAGAGCCGATGGTCGGAATAAAATTGAGTACCAGTGCCAGCATGCCCCACATGAAAGCGAAGGGGACTTCAAGTGCGGCGCACAGCCACCATGCCAGCAGGCCTGTGGCTGTGCTGGCTATGGTTTTGATGAAGAGGTAGCGCTGAATACTGCGCAGGGCATTGAGAAAATCGGTCTTACCTTTGTTGCTGTTGGGCAGGCTGCGGAAGTTGCGGCCAAACAGCCGGGCTTCTCCCAAAAGGAAGGTCATGAGCAGCAGCACCAGTGTGCAGGTTGACATGAATGAAAGAACCTGTCCGGAAAGGGCTTGTACCCAGGAGAGCAGCATCGGCACGTTGATTATATCCATCGGTGAGGCTATCATGGTACGCGCCTGTTCCTCCAGTCCAAAATTTCCCAGCCAGCCCATCACTTCATTGTATTTTTCCATCAATCTCGCCGTGACATCACTTTCCAATGTGGCCTTAACGTCTTGAGCCATGACATTGAACAGGCTGATAATACCGAAGATGATGCCGAAGTCTGCCAACACTGTGAACGTGACGGCCAACCAGTGCGGGAATCGCAGGTAGCGACGCAGCATAGAGGTGAAAGTGTAACTGATGATGGCAAGGAAGCAGGCCATGAGGATAGGCAGAATGATGCCCCGAGCCTGTTGCAACCCATATATCACCACCATAGCGGCGGCGGCGGTGATGAGCGCCCGTGCTCCCTCTCCCGGCAGGAGATTCGGCTTTTCTGGATCTGTTGTGGATGTAGTATCGTTCTGCATACCGAATTGTTCGGTATTCTACATGTCTTTACTTCTCATTTCAAGCGTAATGCCGCCACATGGCAGAAATTTTGACTTTTCCAGGTGAAAAATAGTATGCCTGTTCAGCTGCGGAGTTTTTCGCTGAGTAGTTGGTAGACGGATTTGCGGACAGTCGGGTGTGGTTCCAGCAGCATGGGTTCGGGGTGAACGTGGGCAAAGCGGTCGCCGTCCGAATCTCTCTCTGTTCCGGGAAAATTCAGATTGATATCCGCCTGCGAGCAATGCCGCCAAGGCCCACCTATGCGAGCAAAGCCATCTCGCAGATTACGGTAGGGGTAACAGTAGGTGTTCACCCAGTAATCCACACAATCCGGTCGTTCTTGAGGTCGGGAGCGTTTGCGGCGGCTGACGGGATCAATCGTGGCGACAAGGATTCTGCCGTGGGGACCTTTCAGGTGGCGCAAGGCATCCATGATAGCGGAGCCGCCGTAGCTGTGACCGATGAGGACGATGTCTGCCGCCGGATTTAGTTTGCAGAAGGCGGCAAGGTCACGCTGAAGTTTCCAGGTGCTGTGGAAGAGGAGGTTACCCGTGCCGCTGTCCCAGGCATAGTAAGCGCGCAGCTGTTTGCCTTTGCAGGGCAGGGTGGGCATTGTTTCGTATGCCTTGCGGAAATGCAACAGTACCTGCTCAGTGAAGCCCCCCACAAAGATGACTGCCATGTCTGCCTTTTGTGCAGGGAGTGCTTGCTGGCGGCGTCTGCCGATAAATCCCTCCGCCGGAGAGGGAATGATTCCGGAAGCTGTGTTAGGTGCTTTTTGCTGGTCGCAAGAGGGGAGCAACATGGCTGCACCTGCGGTCAGCAGGAGAGAAAGTGTGCTTGTTCTCATCTGGCGGACACCGGGTATCAGATTCCTAAGTCCAACTGAGTCCCGGCATCCGGGAGCTCGGTGATGGGGGCTGACTCACTCTCCGCCGATGGTGTGGGCGGGGGCTGAGAAGTGGTTTCCTGAGCCGGAATCCCCTGTGCCTGTTGAGTCGGCGTAGCTGTATTTTCCTCTGTTTGGGAGTCTGCGGCTGTCGGCATGATACGGGCTACGCGTTCTACCTGATTTTTGGTGACGATATTGCCCAGCACCCCGCGTCCTTTCACTCGCAGATTGCCGAAATCAAAGGGAATGGGGCGGCGCAGGCGGCGCAGCTGATTTTTCAGGTATACGTTTACTGACATGCCGGAGCTGTCCTCCTCCGTGGGGTGGACGGTCAGGAAAAAGATGCGGCTGCCTTTTGTCCCCTGGGTGAGCTGGTATTCTTTGTCACGGGTGAAGCCGCCCAGGTGGAAGCGTTTGGCGTAGGTGATACCGTCTTTGCCGTCCCGGTATATCATGTTGAAGACCCAGTCATCGCCGGGGCGTAGCACGCGGATATCCAGCAGCTTCTTCCCTACGTAGAATTTCTCCTGTACACGCCGTACCATCAGGATTCCATGGTTGTCAATGGTGAGTATATCACTGAGCGTGGAGCATTTTTCCACCGCTTCTCCCTTGCGGACACCGTAGCCGGCAAAGCCTTCCTCGTCCAGATAGAGCGTTTCGTTTTCCACGGCGGCCTCTGCTCGGGAGAGGGCGTCAAAAGTGGCAAGTTCCGTGCGGCGCGGCCATGCCTCACCGTATTTTTTTCGGAGACTTTCAAACCAGCGGATGGTGTAGCGTGTGAGTTGGGAGAGGTGTTTGCGCGTTTTTTCGATGTCGTCTTCCAGCCCGGAAATGTATTCCTCTGCTTTGTGAATCTCGTAACGTGCAATTTTTTTGATTCGTATCTCGGTGAGCCGTATGATATCCTCTCGCGTGACGGGGCGCCAGAAATCTCGGACAAAGGGTTCCAGCCGTTCCCCTATTTCGGTGAGGGATTGCTCCCAGCTTTCGCTTTCCTCCAGTACCTTGTAAATGCGGTTTTCGATGAATATTTTTTCCAGGCTGGCCTGCATCCAGTTTTCCTGAAGTTCTGCAAGCTGAACTTCCAGCTCCCGGCGCAACGTTTCCTTTGTCAAATCGACATTATGTTTCAGGATTTCACTTACACCCATGAACACTGGTTTGCGGTCGACGATGACCACAGCCTTGGGTGATATGCTTACCTGACAGTCAGTAAAGGCATAGAGTGCATTGCAGAGTTTTTCTACGTCCTGCCCCGGGGTGAGGTGCACTAGTATATCCGCCTGTGCAGCTGTGTTATCCTCAATCTTAGCCACCTTGAGCTTGCCTTTATCCATGGCGGTTTCAATGCTCTGGATGACAGATTCCGTGGTGGTGCCGTAGGGGATTTCTGTGATGCGTAACAGCTTTTTGGAGTTTACTTCAATGCGGGCGCGGCAGCGCAGTCGGCTGTTTCCGGTGCCATCGTTGTAGTTGCTCACATCCAGCAGACCTCCTGTCTGGAAATCCGGGTATAGTGTGAATTCTTCACCGCGCAGATAGTGGATGGCGGCTTCTATCAGCTCATTGAAATTGTGCGGCAGGATAAGACAGTTCATGCCAACGGCAATACCCAGGGCTCCCTGAGCCAGTAGCAGCGGGAACTTGACGGGAAGGGAAATCGGCTCACGGTTGCGCCCGTCGTAGCTGAGCTTCCACTGTGTTACTTTCGGACTGTACACCACCTCTTTGGCAAAAGGAGAGAGCCTTGCTTCAATATATCGCGGTGCCGCGGCTGAGTCTCCGGTCAGGATATTGCCCCAGTTTCCCTGCGTGTCAATGAGCAGCCCTTTCTGCCCCAGTGTTACCAAGGCACTGCCGATGGAGGCATCGCCGTGCGGGTGGTACTTCATGGTATCTCCCACAATGTTGGCAACCTTGTTGTAACGCCCGTCATCCATGCGCTCCATGGAGTGCAGGATTCTCCGCTGTACCGGTTTAAGACCATCTGCTATATGCGGTACAGCTCGTTCCAGAATCACGTACGAGGCATATTCCAGATAATAATCCCCGAACATCTTCTGTATGGTGCTCGGATTTTCTGTCAAAGGAACCGGTGTATGGTCATTACTCATGAGACTAAGGTATTCTAGCATATTTGCTATTCCTGCGTCAAGGCGGGAGTGTTGCATGAGCAGGGCAAACGCATTAGGATTATGACACATCTGCGTGATTTCAAATTTCAGATTTCAAATTTATAATTTATTGGAGCTAGCTGACTTGCGTCAGATGTAAAGCGAAACGATAACGACACTTTGGCCTCGCCCCACCTTCAAGGCGGAGGCAGCAAGCGCAGATGCCCCCACCCATTTTCTTGCGCGACAGGCCTATTTTTTCAATGTGAAATTTGAAATATGAATTTTGCAATTTAAATTCAAGCACTAGCAGCTATTTAAGTCAGATCTCGTCTTAATGCGTTTGCCCTGGTTGCATGAGCGGTCTATGCTCAGAGCATAGACAACCACTCGTGTTGGGACAATCGGTTTTGTCGGTGCGCAGGCCGCGCATGCCGAAGGAAAAGAAGCTGCTTTAGGATTGACTACCGAGAGCTGCTGTCTTATACTGCCGATGGCGTATGGAGATGATTCTGAGCTTGGCATTGGGAATTTCGCTGGCGGCAGCTTGCGGATTCCGCGTGTTTGTGCCTCTGCTGGTGCTGGGACTGATGGGACGTTTTGCAGAGCTGCCGCTGACGGATGTGCTGGCATGGACGGCATCAACCACCGGGCTGGTGTGTCTGGCTTGTTCCACACTGGCAGAGACGCTGGGATACTATATTCCCTGGGTGGATAATGCGTTGGATACGGTGAGTACGCCTCTGGCACTGGTGGCAGGCACTCTGATGGTGGGCGGGCAGGTGGACGCGCTGCCGGATGTGATGCAGTGGGGACTGGCGATTGTGGCGGGTGCGGGCTCTGCCGGGGCAGTGCAGGTGGGGACGGCCACGCTGCGCGCCGCCAGTACGGCTACTACCGGCGGTTTGGGCAATTTTGTTGTGGCCACGGGTGAGAATATCATGGCCGCCCTTGGGGCTGTGGTGGCGGTGCTGGCTCCGTTGCTGGCCGGGCTTGGCTTTGTTCTGTTGTGTCTGGTGGGCTGGATGGTGCTGCGCCGTATTCGCCGCCGGAGAATGGTAACTGCATAAAACGATTCGCGTATGAAAGCATTTATTCTTGGTGCCGGATTGGGCACGCGGCTGGCGCCGCTCACGCATATTCTTCCCAAGCCACTGGTGCCGGTGTTCCAGAAGCCGCTGATTCAGCATACTATGGATTTTTACATCCGCTGCGGTATCCGTGAATTTATTGTCAATACGTCCTGCCTGCCGCTCATGTGGGAGCGGGCATTCCCGGAGCCGACTTATCGCGGATGCCCCGTGTATTTCAGTCAGGAAGAGGAGCCTCTGGATTCCGGTGGCGGGGTGAAGAAAATTATGCCGCATGTGCCGCAGGATGAGCCGCTTCTGGTGCATAATGGCGATATCCTGACGGATATTCCCGTGGCAGAGCTGTTGGCGGCGCACAAGCGAAACGGTAATCTGGTTACACTGGCCCTGCGCAGTCTGGACGGTAAGCGCAATGTGGGTTTCGATGAAACTACCGGGATGGTGACGGATATGCGCCATGCGCTGGGGGTGAATCCCGGCACGCACCAGTTCGCCGGGGTCTACATCATGGAACCCTGCGTGGCAGAGCTTTTCCCGGAGGAGGATAAGTTTTCCATTGTGCCCATCTGGCTGGAACTCATTAAGCGCGGCAAGGTGGGCGGCGTGGTGTTCGATTGGGCTGCCTGGCACGAAATCGGCTCGCCGGAGATGTACCTGGACGCGGTGTTGGAGATGAGCAGTCGTGAGCGCATCCACCCCACAGCTGCCATTGCTCCTTCTGCGGATTTGGGGGAGGACTGTGTGGTGGGGCAGGATGCCGTCATCCCCGCAGGCTGTGAGTTGGATGATTGTATTGTCTGGCCGCGCACGCATGTGCAGCCCGGTACGTACCGCCGCTGTATCCTGACACCGCGCATCAACGTGCAGCTCTGAGTATCAGAATCCCTGTTTCACCAGTATCTTGCGGTCGGGGGAGGCCAGGGGGATGTTTGGCAATTCTGCCAGTGGTATCCATTGTTCGTTCTCTTTCGGGCGGGTGTTCCCACCCGCCTGATACAGGCGGCGTGTAACTTTATAGCGGGTGATGCTGTATTTCTGCGTTGCCAGCAGGGGGAGTGTGTCTGTCTCAGCTTTACTCCTTTTTGGCAGCCGGAACATGCCCTCGTGGCGGTTGCCTGCACTCTGTTTTTCCAAAAGAATACAGTTTTCCCGTATACAGAGAATATCCCTGTGTTCTGTGGCTGTGATTTCTTTTTTCGGCAGTTTGACGGGGAGCTCCTCCGGCTTGTCTGCTCGGCACCATTGGCGGATGGGGCAGGTGAGGCATTTCGGCGCGCTCCCGGTGCAGATGGTTTGTCCCAGTTCCATGAGCGCAGAGTTGTAGCTCCGCGGGTTGGTGGGATGCACCATTTCGGCTGCCCATTTCCAGTGCAGTTTGCGGCCGGTCGGGGAGTCGATGGGGGTGCGGTCATTGAACAAGCGGGCGAATACGCGTGAAACATTGGCATCCACCAGCGGAGCCGGCCGATTGTAAGCAAAGCTCAGCACGGCACCCACCGTGTAATCACCGATACCCGGCAGAGCGCGGATATCGGCTTCTTTTTCCGGGAAAATGCCGCCGAATTGCTCCGTAATGACCTGAGCGGCGGCCTTCAGTGCACGCACGCGGCGGTAATATCCCAGCCCTTCCCAGGATCGAAGTGCCTCCTGTTCTGTGGCAGCTGCCAGATGCTTGGGTGTGGGGAATTGTGCCAGCCAAACCTCATAGCGCCCCAGGACGGTGGGAATGGTGGTTTGTTGCAGCATGATTTCGCTCACCAGTATTGCCCAGGGGTCAACCGTGCGCCGCCAGGGGTAATCTCTGCCGTGGGCGGAGAACCAGTCAACCAGTGCCTGAGCGACATCGCCTGGGTGTTTGTGCGGCATCAGACCGGTGTGGTGGTTTTAGTAGTGTAGATGGAGATGTCTGCCTGTGCGGTTCCCAGCAGCTTCTGTGCCCGCATGAGTGCTTTGCGGGTGGACATGTTGGGGTTGCGCGGTTCGATGAGGAAGATGTTGCTCTCTCCCTTGGCGCAACCCTCCTGCAGTACCTCCAGTACGCCGCTCTTCTTCAGGATGCGGAATACCTCCCGGCTGGCACCGGAGATGATGATGTGGCGTTTCTTTTCACGGATGAACTTGATGAGTTCTTCCAGGGCGCACACGGAGGTGGCATCAAGATTACGGGCATTCCTCATGCGCAGGACAACAACTGCCAGCGAGGGGTCTTCTGCAATGCGGGAGACTTGCTTGCGGAAAAGGTCTGCGGCTCCAAAGAATAAATCCCCTTCTACATGGACGATGGATATCTGCGGCAGGCGGTTGACCTCGTCATTCACCTGCATCAGCGTGCCCTCGTTGTCAAATGTATATTCCACCAGCTCCGGCTTGGCTGCCTTGCGCAGGAAAAGGGATACGGATATGACTACTCCCACGAATATTGCTATGTGCAGCGGCAGCAACAGTGCCGCTATAAAGGTGATAATCAGCACAATGGAATCTCCGGGGGTGGAGCGGTAACAGATGCGCAGCAATTTGCGGTCAAACAGCGATACCGCATTCGCCAGTACCAACGCAGCCAGCACACAGTGCGGAATCCGCGAGATGAGCGGAAAGTTTGCCAACACAAAGGTGATAGCCAGGCAGATGAGTCCGCAGATTACCCCGGAGAATCGTGTTGCGGCTCCTGCATTGTAGTTGAGCATGGAGCGGGTAAGGGAGGCCGAACAGGGCAGGGAGGTGGTGAAAGAGGAACCGATGTTGGCCATGCCTACGGCGAAGGTGTCCTGATTCAGATTCAGCGGTTCCCCTGTCTTGGCGGAGAGCGTTTTGCTCATGACGGTTTGTTCCAGCGTGGAGAGGAAGGCGATACCCACCACAATCGGAAACAGCTCTACCAGATGCCCCGGTATTTCCCAGACAGCGGGTGGTGTGCAGACCAGGTCGCTCATGGTGAAATCTCGCAGCATCCGCACGTTGGTGAACATGGCCCCCGTCCATGGCTGGCAGAGTATCCAGTTGAGCGTACTCATCACTACCAGTATGATGGCAAAGGTCGGTAGAAACTTGAAATATTTTTTCAGCGGGATGAACAGGGCAAAGGACAGTGCGCCCAGCACCATGGGTTGCCACTGCACGTCCTGCAGGTTTTGCAGAATCGCTCCGCTCATGGAGAAAAATGAGCTGCCTGCATTAACATCGTTAAGCCCGATGACATAGCGCAGCTGGGAGGCGATGATGAGGGTGGCCGCTCCGGTGATGTAGCCAACCAGCACGCTTCGGCTCACGAATTGCAACATCTCTGTCGCTTTTACAAAGGCGCATACTACACAGAGCAGCCCCGCAAGAAAGACAATGAGGGGCACGAAAATGAAAGGCTGGGATTGGATGGCCGGAGACGCTGCCAGAAAGAAGCTTGCCAGCATGAATGCCGTAGCATTGCTGGGGCCACTCACAGTAAGACTGCATCGTGTGAACAGCGGTGCAATGAAGGTGCCCACGGTTGCTGCCATGATTCCGTAGATGCTGTCCAGCCCTGCCATAGCGGCAAAAGCCATGCCCTGAGGTAACCCCACCAGTGCTACGTCTATGGCGGCTTTTACGTCCTTACCCGCTTTGGTGGGGGTATAGCCGCAGAGGGCGTGCCGAGCCGGCAGTGGGTCGATGAGCCCCTGAGAGATGAACTGTCGAAATCCCTTCCAGCCGAAACGCAGCCGTTGTGCCAGTCTTGCCATGCTGTTCAGTATACCTGAAAAATCCGTTTCCCGCAAGGGAGAAACGCCTGTTTTTACGCTTTTGCAGCCTTTTCTCTTGAAAGAGGAATTCCCCTGTGCTAGTATGCCACGGTATGAGACCCGTCATTTACCAGCTTTTCGTGCGTCACTTTGCTAATCACACCCGTGATGGTCAGCCATGGGGTACTCGGGAACAGAATGGCTGCGGCACGTTCAACGGTATCAATGACCGTGCGCTGGAGTCTCTCGCTCGCATGGGGGTAACACATGTCTGGCTCACCGGCGTTATCCGCCACGCCACACAGACGCCGCACCCCGGCTTGCCTGCTGACCCCCCATGTATCGTCAAGGGAATTGCCGGCAGCCCCTATGCGGTCACGGATTATTATGATGTTGACCCTGATTTGGCGGAAAACCCGGCGGAGCGCATGGCTGAGTTTCGGCATCTGCTGTTGCGCTGCCGCCGCTGGGGAATGATTCCCATGATTGATTTTATCCCTAATCACGTTTCCCGCAATTATCACTCTCCGCATGATAATTTGGGAGATATGGATAACAAACACGTGTTCTTCTCTCGTGACAACGCGTTTTACTATCTGGAACCGCATGGTGGCGATACCGCCATGTCTTTGCCCAACGGGGAGTTTGTTCCGGAGCGTGGCTGCGGGCGCGTGACAGGAAACAATGCCGCAACCTGGCAGCCATCCGTTTATGACTGGTATGAAACGGTGAAGCTCAACTATGGCTCGGACTATCGCCATGGTTGCCATGCAGCAGATGCCTTGCCGGGGATTATGGCCCCCGCCTCTTATCTCCCGCGTACCTGGCATGAGATGAATCGAGTGCTTGAATTCTGGCAGGATCTGGGTGTGGGCGGTTTCCGCTGTGATATGGCGCATCTGGTTCCGCTTCCTTTCTGGCGTTGGGTAATCGCAGAATCACGTCTGCGGGATGAGGGTGTGTTTTTCATGGCAGAAGCATATAATGACCACATGAAGCTGTGTGCAGGGGATGTGTTGAGCGCGTTATTACGCGCCGGCTTCAACGGGGTGTACGATAGCTCGGCATACCAGGCTGTGCGGTCCATGTATGAGGGCGGTACTTGGGCTAATGATTTGGATAAGTATCAGAATCCCGATTCACTCTTGGCTTCAGGTGGGGTGCGCTACATAGAGAATCATGATGAACCACGCGCAGCTGCTCCTTCTGCTTGGGCGGGGGTGGGGCAGCAGGTTATGCTTGCTGCCATGGCTGCGCAGTATGGCACCACCTGCGGACCGGTGCTGGTGTATAACGGACAGGAAACCGCAGAGGCTGCAGAGGGGCCTTGCGGCTTCGGTGGTGATAATGGTCGCACGTCTATTTTTGATTATACCTCGCTGCCGCGTTTTCAGGATTGGACCAATGATGGTGCCTTTGATGGTGCCTTGCTGCCGCCGGAGCTGGCTCAGCTGCGAGATAATACCGCTCAGCTGCTACTCTTGCTGCAGCATCCGGCTTTGAGTAAGGGCTCTTTCTACGGCCTCAACTGGGCGAATCGCGATAACCCCGATTTCGGGCGTTTTCCGGGTGAAACGACCTCCGGTCATCGTCTCTACGCCTGGCTTCGCCATTTCCGCAAGGCGAAATCCACGGTGCTGGTGGTTTGTAATTTTGATCCGGAGCGGGAAATAGCAGCCTCCATCCGCATCCCGCGTCACGCTCAGGATTGGGCGGCCAAGAAGCCGGGCATATACAGCTTTGAAAATCTGTTGAATCCGGAGGAAGCTCCGATAGAGCTGGATTCAGAAATGCTGAACGAATTCGGGGTGAATGTCTCGCTGCCGCCGGGGGGGGTAGCCTTTCTGGAGTGGGTGTGATGCTTCAGTGTCAGATGATGTCCATGTTTTGCCTCAAAAAAATCAGGCAGTTGCTTAGAGTTTTCTAATAGTCTGATTATCTGTAAATTAAAGCCTGCATCCCACGTCCGGTGCGGGTTTGCGGGTGTTTTGCAGTTCTGAACTCTGACTCCGATTCGAGTGATGTTGCTGAAAAATATGCAAAAAATATTTTTCTCTGCAACTCCAACAAAAATGAGTGGTTTGTGGCGACGGTTGCCTGTCCGTGAGAAAATTTCTTCAAAAATATGCTTGACGTTTCGAGTGGATTCGTGTATAGTTTGCCCCGCACCCACTACGGGGCAGCTCGAAAGAGCAAGCCGACGGTGAAACGACACTGAGGCAGGCTCAGCCGGGCAGGGCAGTTTTCAATGCACGGACTTTCCGTGGCACCGCAGGACCGCAGCGATTGCGGAACGAATGGTAAACCTTACCATGAGGGGGTGCCGGAGAGGCTAAAGAGAGGGAAGAAAAAGGTCGTGACGCGTGCCGTGGTCTCAT
>JAFQEY010000011.1 GCA_017398765.1 Akkermansia sp. | reverse complement strand
GGCGAGCCTCCGGCTCGCAGTAGTCAATGATTTAGTTGCAAAGCTTTTGCATGCGAGCAGAGCGATCGGAATTCTCCACTTTGTCCATCGTCCATTTGACTTTGTACTTCTCGTTAACTTCCCATTTATCCTTTGCAAACTTGTGGAATCATTTACAGAACGATATACTAGATTCTGTACTCAGCGGAACGGTGTTCAGTGCGCCTGCAGCCAGTTGGGAGCGGTGTTGGCCTCTACCTCGAGCGGGACAGCGTTGGGCAAGGGGAGTGCCTGTTGCATGGCAGCGGTGATTTGGGGAATGAGCCCGTGCTCGTCCTCATGCAGGTCGATGAGCAGTTCGTCATGAATCTGCATGATGAGCCGGCTGCGCTTGCCGCGCAGTAATTCCGCCACGCGAATCATGGCGATTTTGATCATATCTGCCGCTGTTCCCTGAATGGGAGTGTTGATGGCGGTGCGCTCTGCGGCGGTGCGGAGATTAAAGTTGGAGCTGCTGATGTCCGGCAGCCTGCGGATGCGCCCGCAGAGGGTTTCTGCATAGCCGCGTTCCCTGGCTTCGGAGATGAGCTTGTCCATACATTCCTTCACCAGCGGGAATTGCTCAAAGTAACTCTCTATCAAGGCAGCTGCGGTGCTGCGAGGACAGTCGAGCCGCTGGGAAAGCCCGAATGCGGAGATGCCGTAGATGATGCCGAAATTGACGGTTTTGGCGGCGCGTCGCATGTCTGCGGTAACTTGTTCATGCGGCACGCCATAGATGCGGGCCGCAGTTTCTGCGTGAATATCACGCCCCTCACGGAAGGCTGCGACCATGGCGGGGTCGCCGGAGAGGGCAGCCATGAGCCGCAGCTCCACCTGAGAATAGTCTGCGGAAAGAATGCTGTGGTGAGTATCTCTCGCAACAAAAGCGCGGCGGATGAGCTTACCGGCCTCTGAGCGCACGGGGATATTCTGGAGATTGGGGCTCTGAGAGGCCAGACGCCCGGTGGCGGTGAGCATCTGCTGCAGGGTGGAGTGGATTCGCCCGTCTGCCGGGGAGATATAGCGGGGCAGGGCATCCAGATATGTGCCTTTGAGCTTGGTAAGCTCACGGTACTCCAGAATTTTGCCCACCAGCGGAGAGATAGGCACGAGCTTTCGGAGCGTTTCCTCATCTGTCACGAATTGCCCGGTACGGGTTTTTTTGGGTTTTGCCAGCAGCTTCATTTCACCGAAGAGAAGGTCTCCCAGTTGTTTGGGGGAATTGAGGTTGATGGGGTGCCCTATTTCCGCATCAATAGATTCACGGAGTGCCTCAATCTGCTGCCCGAGCTCGGCAGAGGCTGCCTGTAGCTGCTGCGGTTCCACGCGCATGCCCTCATATTCAATATCTGCCAGCACCGGCACGAGCGGAAACTCAATCTCGCGCATCAGTTTTTCCTGACCACTTTCTTTCAGCCGGGGCAGCAGAATGTCTGCCAGCTGCAGGGTGATATCCGCATCCTCAGCAGCATAATCCGCCATGGTTTCCTGCGGCACGGCAGCCGTATTCATCTCATTTCCCTTGCCGGCAATATCTTCCAGATGCACGGTGCGGTAGTTCAACAGGGCTTCTGCCATGGCATCCATGTTGTGCCGAAGCTCCGGGTAGAGCGCACAGTGCGCCAGCATGACATCAAAGAACGGGCCCTCTACCTGCAAGCCGGCATGGCGCAGCACCTGTAAATCAAACTTGAGATTCAGCCCTGCCTTTTCTGCGTTTCCGGCAAAAGCGGTGCGGAATACTTCCAGCTCAGTCCCATCCGCCACCGGCACATAGCAGGCCTCATGCGGGGTGATGCAGAACGAAACACCCAGCAGTTTGTCTGTCAGCGGGTCAAGCCCCGTGGTTTCTGTGTCGAATGCCCAGCGGGGCGAGCTCGCCAGCTTGTCTGCAAGTTCCCGGCGTTCCGGCTCCGTGGTGATGAGGCGGTAATGGTGTGGGGTGGAGTTGATATCCGTGAGCTGAGGGCTTGCAAATAAATCCAACTGCTCGGCTTGTTCAGCTGCTGCTTCAGGGGAAGGTGCGGAGGCGGCAAAGAGTTCCCCGAAATCGGTATCCGC
The DNA here is from genome assembly GCA_017398765.1 of Akkermansia sp. Lineage (GTDB taxonomy): Bacteria > Verrucomicrobiota > Verrucomicrobiia > Verrucomicrobiales > Akkermansiaceae > Akkermansia. Next base: position 12,045 of record JAFQEY010000011.1, on the reverse strand, counting down.
TACCGGTGTCTCTTCTTTGCCGCAGAGGCGGTCAGCCAGAGAGCGGAACTCCAGCTTGCGGAGAATTTCACGCAGAGCCTCAGTGTCAAACTCCCGGCGCACGCAGTCATCGATACTGACCGGGAGCGGAACATCCCGCCGGATGGTGGCAAGCTCATAGGAGAGACGGGCATTATCCGCGTTGCTTTCTATCTTTTCGCGCATTTTGCCTTTTATTTCCGCCGTGCGGGAGAGCAGTGACTCTACGCTGCCGAATTGTTGGATGAGTTTTTGTGCGGTCTTTGCGCCCACCCCCGGTACGCCGGGGATATTGTCAGACGCATCTCCCATGAGAGCGAGAATATCAATAATCTGAGCGGGAGAGCTGATTCCCCATTCCTCCAGAAAGGTATCCTGTGAGACGTGTTCAAAGTCACTGCCTTTCTTGCCCGGGCGCAGCATGGAGCAGGTGGCGGAAAACAGCTGCCCCAAGTCCTTATCCTTGGATACCATGAGCGATTTCATGCTCCCCCGCTCATCTGCCAGCCGTGTGAACGTGCCGATGAGGTCATCTGCCTCATACCCGGCAAGCCGAACGGTGGTGATGCGCATGGCCGCCAGAATATCCGCAATCCACGGAATGGAATCGCGCAGTTCCTGTGGCATGGCCTGACGGTTGGCTTTGTAGTCCGCAAAGCGTTCGTGCCGGAACGTGGGGCCGGAGGGGTCAAGGCAGGCAACGATGTGGGAGGGCTGCTCTTTCTCGATGATATGTACCACGGTGTTGATAAATCCGAACATGGCAGAGGTGTTCAAGCCGGCGGAGTTGCGCATCGGGTTGTTGATAAAGGCATAGAAAGCGCGGTATATGAGCGCCATACCATCCAGAATGCAGAAAGTATCCATGATGCCGCCATGGTATCACGCTGCCTCACCCCACGCAAGAAAAAAGCATGCTCCCATGGGCGGAGCACGCCGCGTGCGGATTATTTTTGTGTGAAGTATGGGCTTGACAGATTTGAAAGCATTCGCTAAACTTCGTGCATACCTAACCTCGTTTACGCGATGCCTCGGCTGATGAAAATGATGCAGGTACTGATTTTACTGCTGTTGCCCTTGCCGGCAGTCGGGTGGGGCTATGAGGTGTGTTACGGGGAGAATCACCAAACGCACACCCCCGTTGGGTGGGCGGATTGTTGCTGCCATGGTGCGGTGGGGGATTGTTGCCATAATCAGGGCAAGCACCACAGACACGGGCACCACCATGAGCGGATTCGTTTGATGCTTGATGCCGGGTTGAGAGACGGAAAAGACGGATTGTTGCCGCCCGTTGTCACCGGTCATGCAGAGCAGGTTGCTGAGTTATACAGGTTTTGTTTTCATGCCGGACGCTCAGAGACTCTGTCTGTTGCGTGCGGATTGCTGCCGCTGACGCGCACTTGTTTGCCCCCGATGAGGTGTTGATATGCTTCAGAAGAGGAATCCCGCGTGTGGTTCCCCTGCATGCCGGGCACATATTCAATTTTCTATAGGGGAAGTATCAGTTAATTACTTTTCATTATGAACGGATTTTATCAAAAGCCCCGGAGAAGGGGCATCAGTACCATGGCTGCAATGTTGTGTCTGGGTATGGCTCTTTCACTGGGAGGCTGCGCCCTGTACACGCCGCAGCCCATTGATTTGAAGCGCGAGACTACGGCGTGGAAAAAGCTTTCTCTGGATTTGTGTGCCGGTCGCAGACGTATGGGGGTGCAGGAACTGCAACGGATCGGTCTGCTGCTGAACCCGGAGCTGAACAAGGCGCGCCTGACCTGCGCACGCAGTACTGCTGTGGCAGAGTTTTCCGGCTTATGGGATGACCCCGGCTTGTCTGCAGAGCTGGAGCGTGTGTTGCAGGAGCATATTACCAACGGTTCCGTCTCGCCCTCTCTATCCGTCCCCGTGACGGGTATTCCTGCTATTTCCAAACGTGTTGCTGAGCAATATAAGGAAGCAGATTATTGGAATATGCGTGAGACAGAACGCGTTTATATGGCGGAGCTAGATATTCTATGTACCAGGGTTCAGGTGACTCACGTGAAGCTGGACGCTCTGAAAAAACGCAAGAATCAGGCTGAACAGGAGAAGGATAAGGTGACGGAGCTGTACCGCCTGGGAGAGGTCAGTTTTGCGGATTTTCAGGTGATGACCCGCCGCTTCAGCGATTTGTTGAGTGAAGTGCAGGAGATGGAACGCGAACACTTGCGGCAGCATCTGGAATTGGTCACAAAGCTGGGGCTGCACCCTGATGTGCGTGAAATTGAGATAGCAGAGAAGCTGGAACGCGGTGTGCCCGCCATGGTGCCTGCCCCCTCTGCCGAGCTGTTGCTGGAGAGCCCCGCACTCAAGGCGAAGCTGGCTGCCTATGGGGCCGGGGAAGAGGAGCTTCGGCGGGAAATCCGCAGACAGTATCCGCAGCTTCAGCTTGGTTTCAAGTATGCGCATGATGGTGGCAATGATAAAATAGGTCCCGGTATCGGGTTTAATATACCGCTCTGGAATCGCAACCGTGAGGCTATAGCCGGAGCAACGGGAGAGCGCGAAATCAGGAAACAGGAAACTCTTGCCGTCTGGCGTGATTTACTTATGCAGGCTTCTACTCTCTTTGACCGCGGTCAGCTGGCAGAAACACATTGCCGGGAAGAGCTGGCTCGCACTCGTGCTCTGGCAACGTCCGTGGAACAGCTCCAGAAACTTTATGATTTGGGTGAAATCAAGCTGCCGGAACTGGCAGATGCACGGCATGAGCATTTTACCCGCCGGATATCCTATCTGGATTGCTTGAGCCAACTGCGGGAAATCCGCACAAAACTTTTATATCTGAATCCTCAATTTACGGAAAAATAATGAAATCTTATTTTTTACTCACAGTCCTGTTATCTTTGGGGGTGTCTCCTGCCATTTGTGCTCAGGAGGCACATGCGCATGACTCCCATCCCGGTGAAAATTGCTGCGGGTATGACCATGTGGATACGCCCGGCCGCCACCATGCCGGCGGGGAACTGAATGGGAAACTACTTCACGAACGAGCATTGCAGGCAGCTGCCGGGCAGGCAGCTCACCACCATGACCACGCAAATTGCAGTGGGCATGAGCACGCCGCAGAGGGTGAGCATGACCACGCGAATTGCAGCGGCCATGAGCACGCCGCCGAGGGTGTGCATGACCACGCGCATTGCGGCGGACATGAGCACGCTGCCGAGGGTGAGCATGACCACACGAATTGCTGCGGCCATGAGCACGCCGCTGAGGGTGAGCATGACCACACGAATTGCGGCGGACATGAGCACGCCGCCGAGGGTGAGCATGACCACGCGAATTGCAGCGGCCATGAGCACGCTGCCGAGGGTGAGCATGACCACGCGAATTGCAACGGGCATGAGCACGCTGCCGAGGGTGAGCATGACCACGCGAATTGCAACGGGCATGAGCACGGGGATACGGATGCCCCGGTTTTAGTGACGGCAGATGCCCGCTCCCGTCAGGTGCTGCGAATGAGGGTGGAGGAAGTGCCGACCTCAGACTTGGTGCTGACTCACAGTTTATATGGTTATCTGACTGCTACGGAGCATACCATGGAGACTTATGCTATGCCCTGTACCGGGCGTATTTCGTTGGCGGTGAAGTCTGCTCAGAATGTGAAGAAGGGAGATATCCTGTATTCGGTGCTTTCACCGGCTGTGGGAGAACAAGTGGCGGAACTCACCCATGCGCGGTCGTCATTAGAACGCTGCAATGCTGAACTGGCTACATTGAAGTCGCGACTGGAAAAACTGCAGTCCATCGGGACCGCCAACAGTGAGTTGGAGTCACAGTACAAGTTCAAGCATGCAGAGCAGATTCAGCTGGTACAAGGGGTAGCAGTTGCGGAAGCCCGGTTGAAGATGTTGCTGATGGGGACCGAATTAAGCGAGCAGGATGGTTTGGCTGCTGTTGTCGTGCGGGCGAATGACGATGGCACGGTGCGCAATGTAGGTATCAATCAGGGAAGCTGGGCAGAGCAGGGGGCCGCTGTGGTGACCATGAGCAATGTTGAAGATCTGGAAATTGTTGCAACCGTATATGCAGATGATGAACTGTTGGTGGAAAAAGTGCGTGCAACCATGCCCGTGGGGCGAGACCATGTTGCTCTGGAGGGAACATGGCGTCTGGATGAGCAGGTGAATACCGAAAAACAGACACGCACGCTTTATTTCACGCCTTCCGAATTGCCGCAGGGGGCTGCTGCCGGGCGCTTGTGCCGCCTCGATTTGTACGCCGGGGTAAACGATGGGAAACATGTCAGTATCCCGGATTCTGCCGTCGTGCGTGTGGGACTGGATGATGTGGTCTTTGTGGAGGTGAAAGAGGGTACTTTTGCCATGGTGAAGGTGCATGCAGGTGCCAGCCGCCGAGGCATGACACCCGTGGCGGGGCTGGTGCCCGGTCAGCGTATTGTGGTGAAAGGCGGTGCGGAGCTGCGTTACCTCCTGCCGGCTGACGGTCAGAAGAAAAAATCGGCGGGGCATTTCCATGCCGACGGTAAATTCCACGAAGGAGAACACCACTGATGATTAATAAACTTATCGAATTCTGTCTTCGTAATCGGTTGACAGTCATTTGTATCTCGCTGGTGCTGCTGGTTCTGAGCGTGTGGCAGGTGAGTCGGCTGCCGGTGGATGTGTTCCCGGAGCTGGAGGTCCCCCGTGTGACTATTCAGACAGAGGCGGGCGGCCTCACCGCAGAGGAGGTGGAGCAGTACGTCTCCATCCCCATCGAATCCGCGCTTTCCGGCACACCCGGAATCCGCAGCGTGAGCAGTTCTTCCGGTATCGGGCTCTCCTTTGTATGGGTGGATTTTGACTGGGATGTGGATATTTATCTGGCGCGTCAGATTGTGTCCGAGCGTCTGGATACGGTGCGTGATTCTTTGCCTGAGGATGTGGAAATGGAGATGTCGCCCATAGTTTCCGTGACGGGCGAGATTATGCTGCTGGCACTCACGGGGGATGAAACGGCCGACCCGCTGGAAATGCGGCGCGTGGCGGAGTTTGAGCTGCGCAACCGCCTGCTGTCCATTCCCGGGGTGGGGCAGGTGACGGTGCTGGGGGGACGCCTGCCGGAATATCAGGTGCTTTACGACCCGGAAAAGATGCGCCAGGCAGGAATAACACTGCCGGAGCTGCGTGACGCAGTGGATCATGCTCAGAGTACGCTTTCCGCCGGGTATCTGGAGGATGTGGCCGGGCTGGAGCTGCCGGTGCAGCAGGCTTCGCGACTGATGACTCCGGAGCAGTTGCGGCGCACGCCCGTCACAAGCCACCCCAGCGGCGTGCTGCGGCTGGAGCATGTGGCAGAAGTGAAGATTGACGGGGCTCCCCGGCGTGGCAATGCCGGCTACCGAGGGCAGCAGGCCGTGGTGCTCTCCGTGCAGAAAGTTCCCGGAGCCAATACCATGGAGCTGACTCAGCTGGTGGATGCTGCCGTGAAAGAGTTTGCGGAAAGCCACCTGCCGCGCAACATGAAACTGCATGCGGATGCCTACCGCCAGTCGGATTTCATTGCGCTTTCGCTGGAGAATGGCAAGGAGACTCTGCTGATTGCCGCTATTGTGGTGATGCTGGTGATTGTGCTCACTCTGCTCAATGTGCGTACGGCTCTTATCACGCTGGTGACTATGCCGCTCTCAGTTCTGCTGGGCATGGCTTTCTTCCCCATGTTCGGTCTTGCCGTCAATATCATGACCTTGGGAGGTTTGGCCGTGGCGGTGGGTGATGTGGTGGACAACGCCATCATCTTTGTGGAGGTGGCGTGGCGCAATCTGAGCCGCAATGCCGCGTTGCCGGAGGGCGAGAGGCAGAGCAAGTTTGCTGTGTTGATGCAGGCGAAGGGGGAGATTGTCAGCTCCATCACCTATTCCTCTGTCATCATTTTGCTGGTGTTTTCTCCCGTTCTCTTCCTGAGCGGCTTAGAGGGGCAGTTCTATCGCCCGCTTGGTATTTCCTACATGCTGGCACTGGTGAGCTCTCTGCTGGTGGCGCTCACGCTGGTACCCGTACTCTGCTATCTCTGGTTCAAGGCCGGGAAGAACAAGAACGAGGATGGCGATTCTGCCTCTACCCGATTGATTAAGCGGCTCTATGCACCCGTGCTCGATTTCTGTATGCGCCGCGCCGGCTTGGTGTTCACCGTGCTCATGGGAATTACCGGGGCGGCACTGTGGCTGGGTAGCACTTTCGGCACCAGCTTCCTGCCGCCGTTCAATGAGGACTGCTACACCGTATTCATCAACACCGTGCCCGGAACCTCCCTGGAGGAAACGGAGCGTGTCTCACAGCAGGTGATGGTGGATTTGGGTAAAATTGAGGGCGTGAAGAGCGTGACGCAGCGCACCGGGCGTGCGGAGAATGACACCCATGCGGAGCCGGTGAGTGCCTCCGAACTGCTGGTCCGGGTGGATTTGAACTATGACCAGCGCAAGCTGCGCGATGCGATTAACCGCATCATTCACGGTATCCCCGGAACAAGCGGGATGATTGGCTACCCGCTGGCACACCGTATCTCTGCCGCGCTCTCCAATTCCAACTCGGAAATTGCTATCAACATATATGGCTCAGAGCTGGCGCAAATTCGCAAGGCTGCGGAAAAGGCCGCCAGGATACTCGCAGAGCTGCCGGAAGTGGCAGATGCGCGCGCCAACCGCGAGGTGCTGGTAGACACGGTGAGTGTGAATTACAACCGTGAGGTGCTGGCGGCATTCAACCTGACGGTGCGGGATGCCGCAGAGCAGGTGTCCGCGGCACTCAACGGGGCTAAAGTGGGAGAGGTGATTCGCAATCTTGACCACTGGAACATTATGTTGCGGCTCTCGCCGGAGCTGCGGAAGAGTGAGGATGATATTCACAATCTCCTGTTGGTTGCACCCGGTGGAAAGATGGTGCGGCTTGCAGATGCGGCAGATGTGTATCGCGCAGAAGCTCCCAATCTTATTCTGCGTGATAACCGCCGCCGCAAGGCCATGATTTCCTGCAACCCCTCCCCGGATTCCAATTTGGGAGATTTAGCGGCAGCCTGCCGGGAGAAACTTGACCCTGTCATGAATGCTATGGGGTGCTCCGTGGATTATGCCGGGACGATCAAGAGCCGAGAGGAAGCGGCTAACATGCTGTATGCGCTGGGTTCTGCCGTGTGTATCCTCATTGTCCTGCTGCTTTCCGGCTCGCTGGGCAGCGTGCGCCGCGCTCTCATCACTCTGGTGAACATTCCGCTCTGTCTGGTGGGTGGCATTGTTGCGGTTTTCCTGGCCTCCCCGGATACGGTCAAATCTGTTCTGAGCGGGGAAACCTATATCCCGCCCATTCTTTCCGTCAGTTCGCTGGTTGGCTTTGTGACTGTCATTGGCTTTGCCATCCGCTCCGGCCTTATCATGCTGAACCGTTACCGCGTGCTGGAGCAGGAGGGCATGAGCGCTGAAGAAGCCATCCGCTCCGGTTCCCTGGAGCGTGTGATTCCCATCATGATGACCTCGCTCACCACGATTCTTGGTCTGCTGCCTCTGGTGTGGGCCAAGGAGCAACCCGGCGGTGAGCTGCTGGCTCCGCTGGCTATCGTGCAGTTTGGTGGTCTGGTGTCTGCCACTGTTCTGAATCTGGTGGTCATGCCGGCGGTCTGTAAGCTCTGTGCCCGTTGGATGCCGCGTGCGGATAAATAAGTCTGGCTCGCCCTTGCCCGGTTCCTGTTGCCGCAGAGCTTTGTCTCTGCGGCTTTTTGCCTCCTGCGTGGGTGTTTCTCATTTCAAATGAACTATACATTTCAGATATTGATTTTTTGTGCAATAGGTGCCGCGGGGTAATATTAATCTCCTGCTAATAAGATAGGTGTAAATATTCACTAAGCAGTATTTTTTTATAGTTAACATCATTATTTGCTGTACATGGTATTTGAAATGGGATAGGATAGTACAGTGGTGAACGGGGTGAGGATTCTCCCTGTTCCGCCTTTTCTATACTAATATACCTGCTAAATATGAAACTTCATCTTCCAACGCGTTTGCGCTCAGCACTGTTGGCGTGCTGTTCGGTGGCTTGTACCATCTCTCCCTTCTTTTTCTCTGCGGCTCCGGCGTATGCCTTGACGGTTGAAACTATTGATGCAGTAACTACTTACAGCTCAGGCGGCAAGAGTGTGTCGTTCGCTGAAGGTGGGCATATCAACATGACAGATGCCTAGCACACGCTGACAAGCGGTTCTGAAGAGGTGGCAGAAGTTGCGGCATCCAAAAATCCGCTCTTTATTGGCGGTAAAGGCGGCTTGTTTCTGGACACCTATTGGGGGCCCGGAGATGGAATAAATTATATCGTGCTGGAAAACGATTTGTATCTGGCAGATGCGCCCTCCCATGGAAAGACGATAGGATTCGGCAACGATGGCGGTAGAAACCGCACGATTACGCTTAACGGTAATACCTACATATTGGAGGATGTGACGCTGCGCTCCAAGGGGACGGCGGATGTGACTTTTAATGGTCGGGTGACGGACAAGATTGCGATTGACGGCAGCGTTTCCGCCGGGGGTACAACGCTGCGCTTTATCGGTCATAAGGGGATTATCTTTGCCGGTGGGGCGGATTTGACTCATCTGGAGATAGCCGAGTCAACTACGGAGATTTCGTTTGCCTCGGATGTGACGCTTACGGGTAGGCTGACCAATCACGGAACAATCAATCAAAACAGCGGCAATGTGCAGCTGAACGGATCTGTTCTGGAAGACGGGCGGTACAATCTCAATGCCGGCACCCTCAGCGGTGTGTCTTTTGCCGAGGGCAGCACGCTTGTGGCTGCGGAGGGCAGTAAGCTGAGCGGTGTGCATTTTACCGGCGGCACGCTGGATATTTCTTCCCTCACTCCGGGTGACTCCGCCGTGCTGACAGCAGCCGGGAAGGTGTCTTTCAGCAGCGATGCTCAGATCAACCTGGCCTCAGGTCTTACCTCAGGGAGTACCTATGTGCTGTTTGAGGGTGCAGATTATCTGGAAGGGTGGACTGCCCTTACCTCCGATAATTTCTATGTGATAAGCAATGACTACACGACCGGGAAGGTTTCTCTGGATGTGGAAATGACGGCAAACGGGTTTCATGTTGTCGGTTCGAACACAACCTACACCGTGGGGGGAAAGAGTGCCGCGTTTGATGATGCGCAGCATGTGAATTACACGAATGCGTGGGTACAGCTCAACGGTGGGACGAATGGCTCTGCTGCATCGGTGAGCAGTTCGGATAAACCCATTGTCGTGGGCGGTAAGGGGGGGCTCTTCCTGCAGAATTGGGGGCAAGGGGCTATCGTACTGGATAATGACATGTATGTCATGGATGCTCCGATTCACAGCAATGTGGTTCATTTTGGCAACGATGGTTCTACCAATGCAACGACTACGCTGAATGGTAATTTCTATGTTCTTGAAAGCATTATTTTGAATTCCCGCGGTTCGGCGGCCATCCATTTCAATGGGCTGCTTACGGATAAGGTGGCGATTGACGGAACGGCTTCAGAAGGTGGCTCGACCGTAACATTTGGCAACGAGAACAACTGGGGGAACAAGGGGTACCATATTGCCGGCGGGGCGAACCTGACCAATGTTGTGGTGGGGGTGGCACATGCAGAGGTATCCATCTCCTCGGATGTGACGCTTACGGGCACGCTGACCAATCTGGGCACTATTCGTCAGACTGCCGGTGCTGTGCAGCTGAATCATTCCGTATTGGAAGCCGGTGTATACAAACTGGAAGGCGGCAGCCTTGCGGAGGTGACATTTGGTGAAGGTTCTACATTGGTTGCATCCCGTGAGGGTACGCTGGCGGATGTCACCATAGCGGGGGGCGTGCTGGATTTGTCGGCTTCCTCTGTGGCAGGGCAGCCGCTGGTGCAAACGAGCGGGCGTGTGAGTTTTGATGCGACCTCCCGTGTCCTGCTGAACATGCAAGGCGTGGAATTGAATACCGTTTATGAGGTCGTTGATAACGCTGCCAATGTGACGGGTTGGGATTCCCTGACGGGGAATAATCTGGAATTTTCCACCGCAGGTGCGTTGAAGCATGATGCATCCTTTGTACTGGGAGCTAACAGTATCAGCGTCTCTGACTTCGGTGTCAATTATACGGATATGCGTACCTCCGGTAAGGGCACATGGGATTACCACTCTGCCATCTGGACGTCTGCCGCGCATTCTCCGGCGACTCCCATTAAATTTGTGGTGGGTGACAGTGCCGTATTCTCTGAATCCGCAAGTCTGGCAGTGCGGTCGGATGGCGTGATAGCCGGTTCCGTGTTGGTCAATAACGGTGCTACACTGGCACTTTCCGGCGGGTGTCTGGTGGCTCAGGAGGGAATGATTATTGGTGATGGGGCTACGGTAACGCTCAATACGACCACGCATGAACTGGGGGCCATTCAGGGCGAGGTGACAGTGCAGAAGGGGGGAACGCTTCAGCTCAATTCCAAAGACGTGACGGGGTATGGCGGGGGCGAGACCACCATGCACACGCTGCGTGTGGAGGAAGGCGGTCGTGTGCTGCTTAATTTCTCTGACGGCAATGTGAATGAGACTTTTGGCGGGACTCTGTATCTGGACGGTACAGTGAGTGGCACCGGTACCTGGGATTTCTATGGAAATGCCTGTTTGATAACCGGTGACAACAAGGAAGCCTCCATTAGCACCAATGTCCGCCTGCGCCGTAATGATGCAACCCTGAGTGTCGGGGAGGGAAGTACTCTCACCTTGAGCGGGGCAATCAAGGCGGGTGAGGGGAACGGGCGCATGGTGAAGTCCGGTTCCGGGCGACTGGATATTGCATCTGCCGAGATTGCTTCCAATGTGAAGTACCGGGTAGATGAAGGTGTGCTGGAGTTTTCCGGCGGAGCCGGCATTTCTACGGTTGATGTTGCGGGTGGGGCTCTGGAGTTGACGAATTCCTGCTCTGTGGGAACAATCAATATGGTTTCCGAAGCGTCTCTGGTCACATTTGCCGGTGCAGAGGGCTCGGTTTACAACGTGAATGCATTGAACTCCGGTTCTTTTGCATCGTTTGCGCGGGATATAACGGTAAACGAGGGCGTTGAGGTCAATGTGACATCATTTGAGAACCACTGGGGTGTCGGCACTGTTCAGGTGGACGGCGTGCTCAATGTAAGTGATACTCTTCTCTTGAGCAGTGGGGAAAACACTACCGGAAATCGGATTTCCGGCAGCGGTGTTGTCAATGTTGAGCATCTGGTACTCCAAAATTCGGGTAGCTATTATTTTGATGTTGCCACCCTTAACATCAAGGATGCTACATTGGAGCGTACGATGTATGTTGATGGGGGGAGTGTTAACATTTCTGGCTCGGTCAGTTCTGCTTCCGGGCGTGGGGTTGACTTGAGCGGTGATTCCGAACTGTGTCTGAAGGAGAACAGCTCTGTTGTGCTGAAGGCCTTGTCACTTGCGGATTCTGCGGTCATCAGTCTGGAGAAGGGTGCCGTGCTGGATTTGACTTCCATGTCGAATTATGATGATGGTGATTCTGCGCGTTTCAGCAAGTTGCTGAATTCAACCGCTGGTGAAGGCACGCTTAAGGCGAATCTTGCCGGGGAGTTCCGCATGGCGGAAGATACTCAGGTGAACACCAATGTGGAACTTGCCGGGTTGACGGTGAATTGCTACAGCAGTAATAATCACTCGTTGGTCATCACGGATAAGGGCAGCCTTTCCGTGAGTGGTGCACTGACCCTGCAATCCACTGCTGCTATGCAGATTGATGGAGGTTCTGTTCAGGCCGCTGCTGTCAAGCTCGGGCATAGTGCGGCGGGGAATCCCGGTCATTTGAAGCTGAATGCCGGGAGCCTGGTGACAGGGGAGATTTCGCTGACCAACGGTAATGATACGGGTAATACCTTTGTGATGACCGGCGGTGTGCTGGAACTGACAAGCTCTGTCGGTATCGCGGAAGGAGTGGAAACCCGCATCACGGGCGGTGTTCTTAAGGCTGAGAGTGCAGATTGGAGCATCTCTGAT
>JAFQEY010000075.1 GCA_017398765.1 Akkermansia sp. | reverse complement strand
GGGCACCGACTACTACATCTGCGTGAGCAATGCTGCCGGATCACCGGGGGCAGAGTATGAGCTCTCCATCTCGGGCGATATAGACAGAGATGCGCTCATCACCGCCAACAACTCGCTGGCCTCCGCAACGCGCCTGGTAGGTACCGCGGCAGCAGAAGCCACCATCAACGGCTGGGTAGGACTGAACGATTCTTCCGACTTCTACCGCTTCGACATGAGCGGAGACGGCAGAGTGCGTCTGATGCTCAGTGGGCTGGAGAGCATGGCACGAGTGAACCTGTACAAGCTGCAGGAGGATGGCACCTTCTCCCTGTACAAGAGCTACGTGGGTAGAGCAAGCAGCGGGCTGAATCAGCTTCAGAGCCTGAACAGCGGAGCCTACGCCCTGGAAGTGCGTTCCTATGACAGCGGAGCCGGAAGATACAATACCGGCTATGCGCTCGAGATAGAAAAGATGATAGGCAGCGAGACAGAGCGTCTGATGATTCCCTCCTCCTCACTCACTGACAACAACGCGAAGGAAAATGCCTCTACTCTGATTGAGAGCAATGACCCGGAAGATGTCATCGTGGGATGGGTAGGCTCTGAGGATGCTACAGACTACTATCGTCTGGAGTTGGCAAGTGCAGGGGCTCTCAATCTGAGCCTGCACGGTCTGGAAACCAACGTCCGCATCAGCGTGTACCAGCAGAGACCGAACGGAAGCCTGAGCTCCAAGCTCAACGTGAAGGTGGATGCTGATAACGGCCTGGACAGCAAGCTCGTCCTCGCAGGCGGTACCTACTTCGTTCAGGTGTCTTCCTACGACAACGGAGCCGGTCGCTACAATACGACCTACGCTCTGGAGCTGGAGCAGGAGGATGCAAACGGTGAAACCAAGCGTTTCACGGTGGCCAATTCCTGAAACGAGAAATAAGCCCCTCCGCCCGATTTTCAGCCGTCTCGGATATAATGCCGAGACGGCTTTTTCCTTCCCCTGTGCCATTTTGCCGTATTCGGTAGCTCATTGAGGTCGTTTCAATTGTTGATGGCCTATTGGTTTGGTAGTTATTTGGCTCTTCTGTTTGTTCATAGTTACGGGGATGCTTCTTTCAAATGCGATGCCGTGTTATGTGACTTATTTGCAGTATCATGCAAATAAAATAATGCATGTGTTCAGGTGGCGAAAAATATAAAAATGAATAATCCGTTCATAACAAACTTTCTCCTGTACATCACATTTAGAATGCGATATTATAGTCGTGTAGAATTTTTTGCTTATGAGAACTCTCTTTCTTCTTTCGTTGATTTCCTGTGGGGCACTGGCTTCGGCTGCAACGCATTCTGTTTCTGATGCAAATGAGTTTAAGGCGGCGTGGGATGCCGCTGTGGCAGGGGATAGCATTACCCTGACGGGCGATGTGGATTTGTCGCAGATTACTGCGCCGCTTGCAGGCAAAACCGGCAGCATCAGTGTGCAGGCGTCCGGCGGGGCTGCGCTCACCTGGAGCGCGGATGCCGGGCAGACCACGCTGCCCGCAGGCATGTCGCTGAGCAACATCACCATCATCAACGCCCCCGGCACGCTGTCGGATCCCGGGGTGGTGTTCGGGGAAAAGGTGGCTTTTGTGCAGAGCATGGGCAAGGCTCCGGTGCTGGTGGCGGCAGCAGACACGGTCATCCGCAGCGGCACCTCGTTCTCTCACATGGTTTCTGCCACAGACGGCGGTGCGTTGGTGGTGAAGAAGGGGGCTTCCGTGCTGGTGGAGGGCGGTGTGCGGTTTGATTCCTGCGCTTCGGAAGCCCTCGGCGGGGCCATTTATGTGGAAAATCAGGACAGCTCTGCTTCCTACGCTCTGGTGCTGAAGGCAGATGCCGCCAAGGGCAATATCACCTTCACCGGCAACCAGAGCGAGGCTACGGAGGAGTCCGGCCTTTACACCGGGTTCCCGAATGATATTTATCTGGGCAAGAACGCAGCCATGAATCTGGATGCCGCTGCTGGCTCGTCCATCAGCCTGAACGGCGGCGTGGAGTCGGCCGATGCCACGGCCCTCATCGTCAAGACCGGAGCCGGCGAGGTGCTGCTGGGCGATGCTTCCTACTACGGCGGCATGCTGAAGCTCAACGCCGGCACGGCAAAACTGGCGGCAGACTCCACCTGGGGCGACGGCGCAGCTGTGGTGCAGGTGGCGGCAGGCAGCACGCTGTCGCTGGCGGACGGTGCAGCTGTTGATGGGGATGTGGAGTTGAGCGGCAGGCTCTCGGCTGCCGGTGTATCCTCCGTGAGCGGAATCACGACGGTGCAGGGCACGGCGGCGGTGCTGGATGCGGCTGAATCAATGAGTCTCAACGGCGGACTGTCTGCTGCCGCGGGTGCCGCGCTCACCAAGATGGGTGCAGGCGTGCTGAAACTGGCAGATTCTTCCGACTTTGCGGGCAGTCTGCTCGTGCAGGCGGGTTCTGTGGAGTTGTCAGAGAATGCAGTGTTCGGCAAGACCGGCTCCGGGCTTGCTCTGGCGGAAAAATCCGCGCTGGTGCTCAACGCCGGTTCCGCTGTGCAGTCGGCTCTCGCCATGAATGCCGCCACCATGGAGGTGAACGGTGCCGCCTCGCTGCTTTCGCCGTCAATCAACCTTTCCGGGGCGAACACCTGGAGCTTCCGCATGACAGATGAT
>JAFQEY010000074.1 GCA_017398765.1 Akkermansia sp. | reverse complement strand
TGCGGATGGCGGCGTGTTTCACCATTTCAGCCATACCTTCACGCAGCACACGTGGCGGAAGCGTGGTGAGGGTGGTGGGGTCAGCAATCACCAGCCGGGGTTGGTGGAATGCGCCGATGAGATTTTTCCCGGCGGCAATATCCACGGCGGTTTTACCACCCACGGAGCTGTCTACCTGAGCCATGACGGTGGTGGGAATCTGCACAAAGGGGATGCCGCGGTAGTAGATGGAGGCTATAAAGCCTGCCATGTCTCCCACCACTCCGCCACCAAGGGCTACGACGAAGCCGGAGCGGTCATGCCCGGCCTCTGCCATTTCACTCACAATACGTTCAACGGTGGAAAGATTTTTGCTCTGTTCTCCGGCCGGGAATACATGCGTGCTGACTTCATAGCCGGCATCCTCCAGACTGTTAATCACACGCGCAGCGTAGAGCGGGTACACATTTGAGTCCGTTATGAGAGCAATCCTTCCTTCCAGCCGCGCACGGTTAACCAGGAAGCCGGTGGAATCCAGAGCTCCGTTGCCTACTTTCACCTGGTAGGAATAGCTGCCGAGAGAGAGTGATACGTTCTCCATATCGCCTATTCTAAGCTTCAGTTTCACGTGAATCAAGTACCTATTGCGGCAGCAGGCAAGCGGCTGTCCAATTTTCTTGTTTTTTTCGGGCAACGTGGTAGAATCTCCCCCGGAAGCCATGACAGACGTAATACTTCACTCATTCCTGTCCACCATACCGGTATTCGTGTTTTTTGCCGTGGGTTGCTGGCTGCGTTACAAAAAAGCCATAGAGCCGCAGCACGATAATGTTATTATGCAGCTTGCCATGGATGTGGGCTATCCCTGTCTCATCTTTCACAGCATCATGAAATATATGGTGGTGGAGGCTCACCCCGCTATCTCGACCGTGAGTTTTTCTCTTCAGGCGATTGGGTGTGGTTTTCTGGAGATGTCGCTGGGCGTGCTGGCAGCCTGGCTGATAGCACGGGTGATGCGTCTGCGCATCGGCACCGGATTGCGGACATTTACACTGACCGCCGGGGTGCAGAATTATGCCTTTTTCGTGATACCGATTGTGCAGATGCTGTTCAGCAACTCAGGAGATCCCACCATGGGCGTGCTGTTCATCCACAACATGGGCTGTGAGCTCTTTGTGTGGAGTCTGGGGGTTATTCTGATGTGCGGCGGAGCGTCAGACCTGCGGCTCGGGCTTCTGCTGCGCGGGCCTTTGCTGGCGGTTTGTATTTCTCTGCTCCTGGCCTGGAGCGGGCTCGGTGCCTATGTGGCACTTCCCCCTGTCATGAAAGCGGCAGAGATGATTGGTGCCGTTGCCACGCCTATTTGCCTGATTCTTTTCGGCTGTTCCATGTTTGATCTTTCCCGCAACTTCGTGTGGAGGCCGCGCATGCTGACTGCCGGGATAGCCGCGCGCTTGGTGCTGGCTCCTGCCTGCATCCTGCTGGCAGCCTGGCTGCTGCCGGTTGACCCGTTGATTAAGCGGATTATGGTGATTCAGAGTGCTATTCCCAGTGCCGTCATTCCGGTTATTCTCGCCAAGCGATTCGGCGGAATACCGGAGGTAGGGACTCAGATTCTGCTGACCACCACGGTGTGTTCTTTCATTACGCTGCCCATTTGGCTGACTGTCGGGAGCAGGTATGTGGTTCCCATTTTAGGCAACTGACACGCGGATTCTTCTTTGCGGCAATTTCCCGGCTCCGATTCCCGGGGAATCTTAACTTCCCCGGCTGATACGGCGCAGTCTCCAACCTGCCAGCAGGATGGGAACCATGCCCATGATGAAGAGGTAGATGGCATTGCGCTTGACCGTAGAAACGGAGTTTTCATCCGTCTCCTGATCCAGTGTGGAAAACGGCGGGGCCTGACGCGGAGCAAGGAAAAAGCCCCGCTGCTCAGATTGGCGCACATCTTTGCGAGCCGTGTTGACACCCTCGCGGATGGAGGCAAGCTTGCGGTTGGAGAAGAAGAATTCCGCCGGCTGGTCATTATCGTGAATGGCTCGATTATCCAACGTGTCAAAGATTGCTTCCAGATAGATTTCATCCTCAATCTGGACAGCTTTACGAACGCGGCGCAGCAATTCTCTTGCCTCACGCACAGAGGAAACGCTGCCGTTAAACGCGAGAGCGGCTCGCTGAATGTAACGAAGTTGCTCTGTACTGCCGGATTCTTTGTATAATTCCCGCTTTTCATTGACCTCTGCATTGGCTTTATCCCAGAGATTTTCTGAGGTCTGGATGACGAACATCATCTCAAATGCGTAGCGCAGCGGGCAAAATTCCGCGATAAGGGGTACGGATTTACTGGTGATTTCATGCGTTTCCTCATCCTGATATGCAACCCTGTGGCGCAGGTTGGAGAGCCGGTAATCTATCACCTCCGGCATGAGTCCATCTGCAAAATCCGGGCTGAACTCATTCATCTCCTCAAATCTCACCATAGCTCCGGCCAGCAGAATTTGCGGCACCAAAAGCAGGGGAACGATGTTGAGAGCGGTACGATCCGAGCGGACAAAGGCAGAAACCATCAACGAGAGCGCAATGCCGACAAACGAGGTGAGCAACATCACCAGAAAATGCTCCCAGAACATGCCGTAAATCCCCAGAATGAGATTTCCGACGATGAGGTAGAGAGCACACTGTAACCCGGCAATGCCTGTCAGCACCAGAACTTTTGACAACAGATACCCCGGGATGAATAGCTTGTAATTGCTTTCTCGCCGTAAAATGGGTCTGTCTCGGAGAATCTCGCAAGCGGAGTCGGTAAGCCCGAAAAACATTGCCAACACGAGCGAGAGAAAAAGATACTCATTGATATGAAGTGCCTTATAAAATGTGTACGGGGTATCTGTAGCGGCTCTCAATGTGCCGGCGATGAGCAGGGCCAACACCGGGCCTTCCAGCAGCACGGCATATAATCCCATGCGACTGCGCACACGGGAAAGGAATGTCCGCAGCATCCAGAGCCGGGATAAACGCCACAGGTCCAGCGGGCTTCGCTTGGGAAAGCGTGGTATGCTTTTTTTCTCAGCCGCTGCATTTTTCTTCTTTGCCTTTTCTGATTCGGCCGCATAGGCTTCAGACCGCTCGAATCGGGATTGCCACAAGTTTGAATCAGAGATTCGGTTGGAGCCGATACGCCGAAAGGGAGCTTCCAGCACCTCAAATACGTAATCTGCGCCGCCGGCGGCTATGGCTTCCTGCGGAACTTTCAGCTTGAGTTCCCGTGCTGCCGAGCGGAAATAACTATTCATCTCACGCGGGCTGCCCCAGAATGCCATTTTGCCGTGTCCGTCCAACACCATCACTTTATCAAAACGGTTCAGGAGTGTTTGAGCCGGGCGGTGCAGGGTGCAGAGGATGATGCGTCCGTGTGACATTTCTTCCAGCGTGTCGATAACGCGCTCGGAATCACGGGATGAGAGCCCGCTGATGGGTTCATCTATCAGGAACACTTCTGCGGTGCCGGTCAAATCCAACCCCAGATTCAGTCTTGTGCGCTCACCGTCTGAAATGGTGCGTTCTCCCGCTCTGCCGACAGTGCGGTTGGACAGATGGCCAATACCCACGAAGCCCAACACGGAAAGGACGCGGCGCTTACGCTCCGTGTGAGAAAGCCTGGGGCGGCGTGCAATGGAGGCTTGGTAGACATGTTCCCCCACGGTCATGGCTTCGTCCAGAATATCCTCACGCGGGATGTATGCGATGTGGCGACGGATATTTTCCGCATTCGGGGTGAGGCGATTGCCATTGTAACGAATACTGCCGAACGAGGGGGGGAGGTGGCCCGCCAGCATGGAAAGCAAGGTGCTCTTTCCGGAGCCGCTGGGGCCGAGTATACATGCCATTTCTCCGCGTTTGAGCGAAAAGACGATATTGTCTACCACCCGTCCGGAGCGAACAAAATCACGGGTCAACCCACGCACGCTCAAGGTGGTGATAACGGAGGACTCTTCCTCCAACACTCCGGCAGAAAAGCGGCAACGCAAATGCTGAGAAGCACTCAGCCCTATCAAATCCCCATCTTTGAGGGTGGCTTCTCCTTTTATCGGGACATCATTGACCGTGAGAGAATTGGCGTTTCCCTCCAAAACCCGCAGTGTGCCCGTATGCGTAGACTTGGCAAACTGAACTTCAAAAATGACACCGGGGGCCAGCCACGGAGTAAGCATCAGCACGCCGCGCCGATTCATGTAGGGCAGGTTGGTAACGGTAATCCGGCGGATGGCAGGGTCAAGCTGGAAGCTGTGACCGGTAGTGTCCGTATCTGATAAATCGGCAAAGGTGTATGGCCCCAGACCATTGATGGTGAAAGGCGTGTAGTAGGAGGTGGTGACAGAATCACCCTGAAACATCAATTTACCATCCAGACAGAAGTTGTCATTCGGACGGAGGATTTCAATTTCAACATGAATACCGAACTTGATGCGAGCAATGCTGTTGAGCGGGCGTTGACGGGTAACGGCCAACCGGTCACCCTCCAAATGAATATAATTGATAATGGTGGCACCCGTATAACGGCTCTGTAACAGCATCAATATGTTGTTGCAGGAAAAGCAGTGATTCTTCAGTGCTACGGTCTGGCTGCCGAACAGCGGCATGATTCCTCCCTGTTCCAACTGCTGACCGCGCACGGTGATGGGTACCGCACCATCATTGACCACCAGCATCAGGTTCACACAGCGGATAACCCGAAAACGGGTTTCCTCATCTTCTGCGGGAAGCATCACGCAATCTTCCCGAAGCTCGGAGGAGAAGGTGAGACTTTCCATAGGGCGCAGAGCCGTAGCAGTTGGCGTTTTCATCAGGTTTTCGATGACCTGACTCATGCCGGGCAGAAACAATCCCTCCGTAATATCCTGAAACAAGTTCGGGGTGGTCAACTCTCCGCCCAAGCGGTGAAGCAGGGCAAAGATTTCCAGAGCCAGCGCGATTCTTTCTGCTTCTGTACGGTGCGCCGCCGCCAGAGATAATGTAATGTCCAACGGGTAGCTGGATTCATAGGCCGTTTGGAAACGCTCTGCCAACCAGATATGCTCGACATTCGGAAAATCATGCCGCAGAATGTCCAACGCACTTTCCATTTTGGCGATATCCACGCCTTTGATTTGAAGCATGATGGAGGCAAACAAATCAACGATGGTTCCGGCGTGTGCGCGGCGAGACTCACCACGTAAAATCAGGTTTCGGGGTGAAATTTTCGCGGCAAATCTGCGAAATCTGTTGCGCCAGCGCAATGTCCTGCGCCGGTTCTTTCGCAATTCAATGGCGACAGCTGTTTTAATTCTCCTGAAAATCATTTAACGCGGGTGGCTGTTTGTCCTGCTCCGGGGCAGCGTTGTTCCCAGCCCGGAAAGTTCCACTTGTAGGGAAAATCCCGGCATTGACGGGGCTTTACCTCCTGAATTCGGCAGGTGTTGTCCGGCTGCAGCATAATGCAGGCACCATCTGCTGCGTCTATGAGAGAGAGTCCCCGGCGGTTGCGCTGCAGCCGACACAGAGTGTTGATAAAATCTCCCTCCTCCATGCCCAAATAGGCAGCAATGGCTGTAATGTCGGCATCGGTCAGGCAGACATCCCCCTCCCATCGACAACATGCACCACAACACTGGCATGCATGGATTATGTCCGTTTTTTCAGGCATATTTTCAATGGCGAATTTCCCACGGTTTGCGGTGGGGGGTGGTAATGTGCGGTGGGCGGACGTAGATGGGCTCTGCCGGGGTTGCCAATGCCTTGTTTTTTTCTTCATCTGACATGGCAAGCCATGTGCGCACAAGGCCATCAGCCGTGGGGGTCAGTTTGTCTCTGTGCGGGTGTATCCCTTTTTGTATCAGCTTATCACCCGTTTCCGGGGTCAGTAGTTTATAGCCGTTTTTCAGCAGCTCCGGCAGCTGCTCATCTGTGATGACCGCAATACTGCCGTCTTCCCGCCTGATTGTCCAATTGCCGCGTCGGGCATCGGACACGATGATAGCCCCCGGTTCTGCCAGTTGCGCCCAGGAACAAATGGCTGCTATTCTCGCACCGGTCACCTGAGCGAGCCCGACAGCCGCTGCGAGAGCCACTCTCACACCGCCGTAACTGCCGGGGCCTGAGCCCACCAAAATCAGTTCGGGCTTTTCAGGGCCCAATGCATTCATCGCTTTCTGAAGAGCAGGGAAGAGATAGGAATCATGATTGCGCTCAGTTTCCCAGTGCTCACTCACTACCACATCTCCGTTACAAACTAAGACGAGAGAGGCCTGCGGGATTGATGTTTCTAGGGCGAGGATATTCATGACCGGACGAGTTTGGCCGTTGTCCACTTGCCACGGGAAACCGTTTTGAGCGTTTTCAAACCGGCTTCAGCAGCGGCACGCAGCGTTTCATCTGCCTGGCTGTTGAGAATACCTGAGATAATGAGAACCCCCTCAGGTTTCATGGCAGCTTTCAGCCGGGGAAATGCTTTTTGCAGAACCGCAGAGAACAGGTTAGCCAATACGATATCGGCTTGTTCCTCAGGCGCAGCAACCCATTCAAAAACATCTGCCTGAAAAAGTTTCAGCTTGTCCGCCCCTCCGTTGCGGGCAATATTGCGCTGCGCCACCTCTACGGCTTTCGGGTCAAAGTCAAAGCTTACAGCACTTGCCGCTCCCAGTTTCAGCCCCGCAAGAGCCAACACCCCCGTGCCGCAACCGATATCGGTAAGTGTCCAGTGTGTTTTTTTCATTTCGCGCACACAGTCACAGAGCATCCGCAGGCATGTGGAGGTGGTGGCGTGATTTCCCGTGCCAAAGGCTTGCTCAGCGGGAAATGTAAGAATGATGCGCTTGGGATAGCGTTTTCTCAGTTCATCCAGCACATCCTGTCGGGAGGAGGCAGAGATGACCAGTTTGTCACGGATGATGAGTGGCGGGGTATTCTCCGGGGCTGTTGCAGCCACCCAGTCCGTATCCGGCAGCCGGGTGACATTTCCGCCGTAACAAGCCTGTAAAACCAGCGCGTCTTCCACTGATTCTGTGTACACATCCACAGAAATTCGTTCGGCTTTGAAGCCTGCTGAGATAACGGTTCCGGGACAAGCGGTCAGGCGTTCCTGCCACAGTTGTTCCTGTTCCGCCGGTGCTGTCTTATGCCATTGCCACATATCGGATAGAAATCGTTTTTGTATATATTTACATATCGATGATATCTCCGGCTAATCCCTGAGCATCATCAAAACTCAGGATAAAAAGTTCACCCGTTTCGACAATTCGCCCGTAGAAGAAGGGCTTGTCACTATCCCCCTGAGAGGGAGAGATTTCCAACGTACGGGTTTCGCGGTGCGTTTTTCGTTCTGCCAGAGCGAGTTCACGTAATTGCTTGTCGATATCGTCGGATTCATCCAACAAATCCTCCGGAGAACCGCTTGCGCTGTCCGCCTGACTCTGCTGCTCCACCACGCTTGTTTCAGCATCGGAATAGTCTGTTATTTCCAGTTCAAGTTTTACGGAGAATACCGGATTTCGCAATGCGGAGAGCGCGTCAGCATCGTTATACTCCAGCCACTGTTCTACTTTCAGTTTCAGTAGGTTTCTGATATAGTTCGTGGCCCTGTGAGGATTAACTCTGGGGGTGACATCCTCGTTGTTGATTCGGCCGTTCCACGTTTCTTCTATGTAGTCATAATCCAGTTCCAACGGAGCCTGCCGGAAACCAAGCGTGAGCTTTCGCACTGAGGAAATGGGGAAAGTCATCACCCGGCGGCTTTTCCATTTTTCCGGGCGGAGAGAAAGTAAGCGGGTAAATTTAGTGCTGAGGCGGCAAATGGAGTTAGAGCCTTCTTCCATGCCGAACCATGCCATGCGTCCCGTAGAGGGATCCGGGTGACGGCGGATAATAAAGATACGCGGGGCACGGTCTTTTACCAGCGGGAAATCATGACCGAACAGGGTGGCTCGCAACACACAGGGTTTGGGCAGGATATAGACGATGTAGCGGGGCTCGTCCAATCCATACAAGTGTTTGAGAGCGGTCATATCCTCCCCCGGCGCACGCTCAGCAACCACCTCATGAACCGGAATGTTGCTCATGGCATGAAGGAAGCGGAGAACGGCCGGGCCCTCTGCTTTCCGGAAGCTTCGTCCAGCGGGGGCGTATACCCAAACATCTTCAACCCGGCTATCCTTGTCCCCCGGTATCAGCATGAGCCGAATTGACCCGTTGGAAGGCTCTGACGTGCGCAAGGCGATGCGAGCCACATCGTCCGGGTCAATATCCGCAAATTGCAGAGAACGCAGCTGCTCCAGGCTCAGGGGAAGCTCATTCGTGTAAGTCGTACTGTTCTGCAGGCGAACCTGCGACATGGCTTTTTCCGGGAGTACGGGCAAATCACATACGGCGTTAATCAGGTTGGCATAGCTGCCCTTGCGGAGCACTCTGCGGTCTGCCTGAAGCGTAAACACAGCTTCACGATTCCCCACTGTTGCATAACAAAGCATCTGGTCACCGGCTTCCCGGCGGAATGGCGGATAAAGGCTCAGTTCCAACGGTTCTTCCTCCCGGGAGCTCTTCAACCGAATAATGGCTTGAGGTTTTGCCGGGAGTTGAACGGCATCCGGGTTTTCGACTCGCAGTGCAGTCAGCTTTTTCAAACTATTGAGCAGCTGATTCACTTTTTCCGAATCTGCGGCGGTGATGACGGGGCTGAGTATACTCCAACGCTCATGGCTCGTGCGTTTGAACAGGATGTTCTGGTCTCCGCTGAAAATGGAAATTTCATTCAGTTCCTCCGGCTCAAAGAGCAGGGGTCGTGGGTCACGCAGCTCCATCAACCCGTTTTTGAAGTGGTGCAGGATATTGCCGCTGACCACGTGTACCCGTTTGTCCCGCCCATAAAAATTGGTACGAAGATACGTGGTGGGGATGAGTGCCTCGTTATCCTGTGTCTCTGCCAGCCATGGGGAGGTGTTCCCCATCGTGTAACGGGCAACTGTGGTCAGGTCATCTTTTCCACCTTGCATTACTTTAAGAGTCAAGTGAATGGGCGAGGTTTCCACCCCATACTCACGCATGTATTTTCTGGTTTCATCATTCCGCTCCAGGCTACTTACCACTCTTGCATTGGCCGTAAAGTTCAAAATAGCCTGAACCGCTTCCGGA
>JAFQEY010000010.1 GCA_017398765.1 Akkermansia sp. | reverse complement strand
GCTTTCATCGAAAAATGAAATTAATTCAACGTCGCGCTTACGGATATCGTAACTTTGAAAACTATCGGTTAAGAGTGTTAATTGAATGTGGGCACGTGGTGATATGAAAATTCAAATTCCACAAAAATTGGGCTTGACCCATTAATTCAACGACGCGCTTACGGATATCGTAACTTTGAAAACTATCGGTTAAGAGTGTTAATTGAATGTGGGCACGTGGTGATATGAAAATTCAAATTCCACAAAAATTGGGCTTGACCCCTGTTTTCCCCCCAACGGGGATGCAACAGGGCAGCGCGTAACCCGCTAAGCCATAGGCAAAAATGAAACAGGCGGCAGATTCACGAAAAATCTGCCGCCTGTCTGTAGAAGTGGAGCATAGCGGGTTCGAACCGCTGACCTCTTCAATGCCATTGAAGCGCTCTACCAACTGAGCTAATACCCCGTCTGTTTTTCTGCTTTTGGCAGAAGAGCGGATGATGGGATTCGAACCCACGACATCAACCTTGGCAAGGTTGCGCTCTACCACTGAGCTACATCCGCTTTATCTCACCGTTGCTCTTGTTGAGCTGTGGTGTGGAAGCGGGGCTATTATACTCATTTCTCCGGCTCTGGCAAGTCTTTTTTGAAAAAAAATCATTTTTTTATTAAGCATGTGTCTCGAGAGGCAGGGGGCGGGCTGTAAAATCCCCCATTCCGCGCATGCGGAATGGGGGATTGAGAGAATGGGGTATCAAACTTATTTCTGCCAACCGCCGCCAAGCTGGGTGTAGAGGGTGGGGATGCAGGCGGCGTACTGGTAGCGGTAGGCTGCCAGCTGTGTCTGGGCGGGGAAGAGTCCCTGCTGGGCGGTCAGGACTTCGTAATAGCTGGAAAGTCCCTGTGTGTAGCGGGCTTTGGCAAGCTTGACGCTTTCCTGATAGGCGGCTACGGCTTCTTCCTGCTTGTTCATGATTTGGCGGAGTTTGGAGCGCTGAATAAGCGTGGTGGAAATCTCTGCCATGGCAGCAAGGACGGTCTGTTCGTACTCGGCTTTGGCAGCCAGGAAGTTGTCACGCTTGATAAGTTCGTTGGCGCGCAGCTGGCCGGCCTGGAAGAGAGGCCCGGTCAGGTTGGCCCCGATGCCCCAGCCGCTGTGTTTGCCGCGCAGGGACGAGGTGAGGTCTGCCGAGGCATAACCGGCCACTCCTGTGAGGCTGATGCTCGGGAAGTAGGAGGCAATGGCTACGCCTATGTCTGCATTGGCTGCGCGCAGTTTCTGCTCAGCTGCGCGAATGTCCGGGCGGCGTGAAATGACATCTGCGGGGATGCCGGCGGGCACGCTGCTGGCTCTGGCAAAGCTGCTCATGCTGCCGCTGCGCTGAATGCTGCCGGGCATGCGCCCCGCCAGCACGGAGAGGGTGTTTTCCATGGCGGCTATCTGGCTTTCCAAATTGGGTATCTGTGCCTCTGCGGCAGAGAGTGCAGCCTGTGCTGAGGATACCTGAAGCTGGTCGGCTACACCGCCCATGGCCTGGTTGTTGAAGAGTTCGAGCGATTCGCGGTAGGATTCCACGGCAGCGCGGGCAATATCGAGCTGTTCATCCAGCATGATGAGCTGGAGATAGCCCCCGGCGACCTGGCGCATGAGCGAGATACGCAGGTTGTTGAACTGTTCTCCGGCTTCCAGAGCAGAGGCTTCTGCGCTCTCCACGCCTTTGCGGGTTTTGCCCCAGAGATCAAGCTCCCATGAGGCGTTGAGTGCGGCGGACCCGGGAGCAGATGTAGTGCCTCCCATCTGCGCAACGGCGGCCCCTCCGTTCTGGTTCATGCCTTTGGAGGCGGAAGCTCCGTACCCCAGCCAGGGGAACATGGGAGCGCGAGCAATCGTCACGTAGCGACGGGCAGCATCAACGTTGTGCATCATGGCCGCAAGGTCGCGGTTGTTGTTAAACACATCGCTGAGCAGGGACTGTAATGCTGCATCATTCAGCACTTGCTGCCAGGGGAGGTCAGCCATGGTGCTGTCGGAAACGCCGGCTCCGCGGAATTCGGCGGGCACAGGCATCTCAGGAGCGAACCACTTGGGCCCGAAGGTGCAGGAGCTGACAGTAAGGGCCACCCCTGCGAGGGTCAGGATTACGGATGTTTTCATATTACAGGATAAGATGATTTGGTTGTTAAAGTTGAAATGCGGATAAATCAGGCGGATTCATCATTCTTGTGTGCGGCCAGGTACTCACGGGCTCCCACCTCATCCGGATCCTCACTCAGATCGTTAATCTTGAACTTAATCCGGAAGAGTTTCATGATGAATACGTAGGATGAGGGAATCAGGAACACGCCCACGAGTGTCACCACAGTCATTCCCACCACCACCACAGTGCCGATGGAATTTCGGGCGAGTGCGCCGGAGCCGCTGGAAATCATCAGCGGTACGCAACCGAGAATGAAGGCGAACGAGGTCATCAGAATCGGGCGCAGACGTAAGCGGGCTGCGGTCAGTGTGGCACTCAGGAGGTCTTTGCCGCGTTCCATTTCAAGGTTGGCAAACTCAACGATGAGGATGGCATTCTTGGCGGCAAGGCCCACCAGCATCACCAGACCTACCTGAGCGTACAGGTTGAGTTCCAGCCCCATGAAATACAGGCCGGCGTAAGCCCCCAGCACGGCGATGGGTACGGTGAGGAATACGGCCAACGGAAGTGTCCATTTCTCATAGAGTGCCACCAGAATGAGGAAGGCGAATACGGAGGACATGGTGAAGATAGCCCCCAGTCCCACGCTGTTACGCACTTTATTTTCCTGGAAGCTCATGTCCTGATAGTCCATGCCGATTTGGGAGGGGTTCATGGTGTCCTTGTAGATTTTTTCCACGATATCCATGAGCTGCTGGGTAGAGACTCCGGGTTGCGGCATGACGGTTACCTTAGCGGAGTTGTAGATGTTGTGGTGCATCACAAACTCGGTGTCGAACATCGCCTCTACATCTACCAGGGCGGAAAGCGGTACGCGGTCTCCCCGGCTGTTGGTGACAAAGAAGCCGTCCATTTTATTCAAATCCGTGCGGTCGGCCCCCTGAGCCTGCATATAGACTTGCCACTGCTGACCAAAGGCGTTGAAGAAGTTCACGAATGCCGAGCCGTTGTAGGCCGCCAGCACGGCATTGGCAGCAGCGATTTCCACCTGCATGGCCTTGCACTTCTCTTTGTCGAGCCTGACCATGGTCTGCGGCGTATAGGGCATCATCATATCACCGCAGTAAAGAATTTTGTCCGAATAGGCTTTGCGAGCCTCAGCCTCAAATTTCTGCACCTGCTCATACAGGAACGGAACGCCCTGCCCTTCCAGGTCATTGAGCACGAGCGAGACACCGTTGGCAACACCCACACCGGGAATGGCTGGCGGCATCATGATACGCAGCTCACCGTCCAGCCCGGCCTTCATAGCTTTGGCGGTAATGCGCTGCTGGATTTCTGCCGCCGTTTCGTCTCGCTGGCTCCAGTCCTTGAGCTGGATGAAGGCAATACAGGCACCGGGAGTCTGCACACTGTTGAGGATGTTGATACCCACCACGGTGGTAAGATTCTCAATGGCAGGGTCAGCCAGAGCGGCCTCCATCTTCTTGTTGGCCTCAAACGCGACCTGAAGAGAGGTGTCAGGCTTCATCACCAGTGCTGCCAGCAGGAAACCCTGGTCCTCATCCGGCAGGAAAGCTCCCGGTACTCTGTCCGCCATGGGTTTGATTCCCACCCAAAAGAGCACCAGCAGCGGCATGGAGATGATGAGTTTGCGACACAGCAAGCCGCAGATGCGGACATAGATGTTTGCCGTGACATCGTAACACTTGTTGAACAAGCGAAGGAAGGGGTGAATGAACACGTTGATGACGCGGGCTATTCCGCTGCGCCTGGCTTTCGCCGGTTTCAGCAGCAGGGCGCACAGAGCAGGAGAAAGCGTCAATGCGTTGAATGCCGATATCAGCATGGACACGGCAATGGTGATGGCAAACTGCTTGAAGAGCGTGCCGGTGATACCCGCCAGCATGAGAGAGGGCAGGAACACGGCGGAAAGTACCAGTGCAATGGCAATCACAGGGCCGCTCACTTCCTGCATGGCGGCAAAGGATGCCATGCGCGGGTTCAAGCCCTTGTCAATGTGGTGCTGCACGGCTTCCACCACCACGATGGCGTCATCCACCACCAGACCGATGGCGAGCACCATGCCCAGCAGGGAAATGGTGTTGAGTGTGAAACCCAGCAGCGGGAACACGCAGAAAGTGGACAACAGTGACACCGGCACGGCAATGAGCGGGATGATGGTGGCACGGAAGTTCTGCAGGAACACATACACCACCAGGGCCACCAGAATGACGGCTTCCAGGAATGTCTGCTTGATTTCATCGATGGAGTAGCGCACGGCCGTTGTGGTATCCAACGATACTTTGCCGGTAACGCCCAGCGGCATGATACCCTGCTGTTTCTCCAGAGTGACCTTGAGACGGTCTACGGTCTCAATGGCATTCGACCCGGGAGACTGGAAAATCACCACAGCGGCGGATGTCTTGCCGTTGAGTCGTCCGGTGGCGGAATAGTTTTCTGACCCAAGCTCCAGTTTGGCAATGTCGCGCAGATAAACAATTTCATCCCCTATCTGGCGCACCACTATCTTCTCAAACTCCTGCGGATTGGTCAGTCGCCCCTGAGTACGCAGGGCAATGGTTTTTTCCTGCCCATCCGGGACGGGGTCGGCACCGATTTTGCCACCGGGGTTGGTGGCATTCTGTGCGGCAATGGCGGCACGCACCTCTGCCACGGAGATGTTGTAGTGCGACATGAGTGCTGTGTCCAACCAGACGCGGATTGCATAACGCCCGGCACCGTACACGTTTACTTCACCCACACCGGGCACGCGCTTCAGCTCATCCACCATCTTGACCTGCGCATAGTTAGCGAGGTCCACGGCATTGTAGCTGCCGTCCGGGGAGTAGAGCGAGTAGAGCATGATGGGCAGACCGGGCATCTGACGGATGGTGACACCGGAGTTCAACACCTCAGTAGGCACCTGAGAAGAGGCCTGCCCGTATCGCATGTTGGTGAACACCTGGTCCAAATCCGGGTCTGTCTCCGGGCTGAATACAATCTGCAGACTGTAGAAACCGTTGTTGGAGGAGACGGAACTCATGTAGTCCATGCCCTGCACGCCGGATACTTCACGCTCCAACGGAGTGCCCACGGAATCAGCCACAGCCTTGGCATCTGCCCCCGGGAACATGGCGGTGAGCTGAATGGTACGCGGCGTAATCTCCGGATACTGGGAAACGGGCAGATTCGCCAGACACACGATACCCAGCAGCGTTGTCACCACAGCAATCACCGTGGCAATGACGGGGTGTTTAATGAAAAATGCGCTCATGAAGTCTTGCTTCTAATCCTTGAGGATGGGGTTACTTCTCTTCTCCCTGTGCGGTAACAGACGGAGCTGTCGATACCGGCTGCGTGTAAACAAAGGGAGAGGGGGCTACCTTATTAAAGCCTTCTTTTGCTCCGGCCAGGCGCATCTGCTTGTTTATCTGGGCGTAGCGCTCGGCCATCTGGCTTCCTTCCACAATTACTTCTGCTTCCAGCACGTTGTCAATGCCGTTTTCCCGAAGCGTCTCCGCAATGGGTTTGACCGTTCCGGTGACCACCTGCATGAGCATGGTCGCGCTGGTACCATCACCGTTTGGCATCTCCAGCGGCACGCTCTCACCCAGCTGCACATCAATACCCAGCGGGGTTTTATCCGGTGCCACCACGTAGATATAGCGGTGGTTCATAGAGGTGAGAATGGCGCGTGCCGGCACCAGCAGAGCATCCTCCACCACACCGGTTTTGGCGCGCACACGCACGGCGGAGCCGGCGCGCAGCTTCAAATGCGGGTTGCTGATATGACCGATGAAGTTCACCGTGCCGGTGTTCTGATTCACCTGGCTGTTGACGGCTACCACCTGTCCTTTGTGCTCATACACCTTATCGTTGACCAGCAGTTCAAACTCCTCAATGGGGCTCTTCTGGTCAGCGGAATCAAAGTTAGCATCCAGCACCTTGGAGGCCATCTGTTTCTCCGGCACAACAAAATCCACGCGGATGGGGTCTATGGAGCTCATGGTGGTGAGTGGTGCTCCGCTGGCACTGAGCAGCTCACCAATGGAGGCGGTGGAAGATGAAGCAAGCCCGGTGAAAGGGGCGCGGATGGTGCAGCGGTCGAGATTGATATTGGCGTTCTCCAGCGCAGCCTCAGCTAACTGAACCTGGGCACGTGCTGCCGCGAGCACAGCTTCACTGCGGCGAGCCGCCTGCAGGGCATCCGTGTACTGTTTCTCGGATACGGAGCCGCTCTTCACCAGCCCGGTGTAGCGGTCAACATCCTGCCGAGCCTGGTCATTGGCGGCCTCAGCCTGCAGCACGGCGGCTTTCGCCGCCTCCAGACTGGCATTGGCCTGAGCCACAGCTGCCTTGTAGGTGGCGGGGTCAATCCGGAAAAGTACATCACCTTGTTTACAGAGGGAGCCATCCTTATACACACGCTCCACCAATTTACCGGAGACTTCCGGGCGAATGTCTGCCTGTTCCACGCCGCGCAGATGCCCGAACCAGGTAGAATAGAGCTCCACATCCTGCTGATGCATCTTCATGGTCTGCACCTTCAGAGGCGGCATCTGCATACCCCCGGGTTGATTCTGTCCCTTGTCCTTACAAGCTGTCACGCCCAGCGCAACCAGCCCGGTAAGAGCCATCATCACTGTCTTTTTCATCTTCATGATTCTGTAAAATAAAACTTTATTTGGTCAGCATATTGTCCAGCACCCGGGAGAGCAGAGTCTTGAGCTCCCGGCGTTCCGATTCATCCAACGGAGAAAGCACCGTTTCCTCCAAACGCAGGATGGTATCACGAGCAGCTACATGACGCGCCTCATACGTATCTGTCAGGTAAGCATGTTTCACGCGGGCATCGCTGCTGTCATCAAACGCCGTGCGCACCAGCCCCTTTTCCTCAAGCCGCTGCAAAAGCCCCTTCACCGTGGTATGGCTCACCCCCAGATACCGCTCCAGCTCCCGCTGGGACACCGCCTGCCCCTTCATCTTTTCCAGATACATCAACACGCGGCACTGTGCCGCCGTCACCGGCATTTTCCCGCCATTCTGCACAAAAAGGCTCTCGGCGCGGTCGACGATCATCTTCATGAGAAAACTGGCACTGCTGGGTTCTTTCATACTCAGATTTTCAGGTTAGGAAGCATGCTTCATACTGAAGTTAAATGTAACAAATTGTTTCCAAAAGTCAAGTAAAATTCAGGCAATAAAAAGGCATTTATCCAACAATTGGCAATCCCGAGCAAACACAGAAACGCACCCTGCAGCATGAAACTACAGGGCGCGTACAGAAACAACCAATGAAAGGTTCAGTAAGCCAATCAGGCCTTGGCAGCGCGAGCTTTCTTAATCATGGAAGCCACGGTTTCAGAGGGCTGAGCACCATTGGCAATCCACTTGTCAGTCTTCTCGAGGTCAAGCGTGAAGTTGTCACCCTCAGCCATGGGATTATAAGTACCCAGCTGCTCAATGAAAGCGCCGTCACGACGAGCGCGGCTGTCAACAACAACTATCTTGTAGAAAGGACGGTCCTTGGACCCCTGGCGGTTAAGACGAATTGCTACCATAATGATAAATTAGAGATTTTTCGGTTGTTTCCCTCGGCTGCCGGGCTCTCAGGAGTCTCACGGCAACGAGCGGGTGCCCAAAATTAGCACAAGCCTCCACCATTGTCAAGCTCAAAGGGATTTTTTCCGTCAAAAAAAGCAAAAATACTGTCTTTCCGACATCTTTACAGCCGGCGGCAAGGGGTGCTATAATACAGAGCATGAAGTTACTCATTCTCCCCCTACTGGCGATAACACTGAGCAGCTGCAGCGGCACTTCCGCCCCGGCTCAACGGACTCAGCGCAAGGTTGTTCAAGCTGCCGCCAATATCAATGTATCCGAACTGGGACGGCGAATCTGGGCAAACGAATGCGCCGGAAGCGTGGAGGGTCTGGTCTCCTGGAACACGGGAGAGTCCTTCCCCTCTCTGGGTATAGGCCATTTCATCTGGTATCCTGCCGGGGTGAGGGAAGCATTTGATGAAAGTTTCCCCAAGTTCATCGCCTATGCCCGCTCTCAGGGTGTGCAGGTTCCTGCCATGTTCAACGGAGCTGCCCCTTGGCCGAACAGAGCGGCGTTCTACGCTGACCGCAGTGGGCGCGCGGAAACCATGCGACGCTGGCTCGCCGCCAACACGGAGCTGCAAACCCGCTTTATCATCCTGCGCTCGCGCGCTGCCCTGCCCGCCATGGCACGCGCCTCCCGGCAGCCTCAGGCAATCGTCGCCCGCTACAAGGCTCTGGCTGCTACCACACAGGGCATGTACTGTCTGGTGGACTACGTCAATTTCAAGGGTGAGGGACTCAAAGCGGAAGAACGTTATAACGGACAGGGCTGGGGATTGCTGCAGGTATTGGAAGAGATGAAGGGGGTTCCGCAGGGGCGCGCCGCCACGGCTGAGTTTTCTCGCGCCGCCGCCGCAGTCATGCGCCGCCGCGTTGCCAATGCCCCCGCCGCCCGGGGCGAGCAACGCTGGCTTGCCGGCTGGCTCAACCGCTGCGCAACTTACAGGTAAAAACACCCCCACAAAAAAGCCCGGAATCTTCCGGGCTTTTTTGTATCTTTCTTGCGCGGCAGGCTTCAGCCACGCTTCGGATAGAGACTCTTACGCCCGACGGAATGGTACTCAAACCCGGCGTGGACGGCGTTTTCTCCATGCAGCAGGTTACGACCGTCAAAAATTATCGGCAGCTGCATCAGCTCACGAACCTTCATCAGATTGGCCGTGGCAAACTGTTTCCACTCCGTCGCAACGATGAGCACCTCCGCGTCACGGGTACATTCATACATGTCATCACAGAATCTGATGGGCAGCCCGGCAAGTTCCCGCTCAGCATTTTCACGAGCCTTGGGGTCATACGCAGAAACAACGGCTCCTTCGTCACACAATTTTTTGATAAGCTTGACAGCCACAGACTCACGGATGTCATCTGTATTCTGCTTGAAAGCAAGCCCCCAGACAGCGATGCGCTTTCTGCGCAACACCCAGAGCTTCTCCCGAATGCGCTCCATAAAACGCTCCAGCTGCGCAGCATTGATGCGCTCCACCTCCTTCAGCAACTCAAGCGGAGCCCCCAACTGTTCGGAGATGTTGATAAAACCTTTCACATCTTTCGGGAAACAGGAACCACCGTATCCCAAACCGGCATTCAGGAAGTTGCGCGATATTCGCTTATCCATGCCGATTCCCTGAGCCACCAGCTCGACATCTGCCCCGGCTTTCTCACACACGGCGGAAACGGCGTTGATGTAGGAAATCTTCAGTGCCAAAAATGAATTGGCAGCATGTTTAATAAGCTCTGCGGAGTGCAGGTCCACCTCCACAATCGGAGCGTTAAACGGCTGATAGACCCGCTTCATCATATCCATGGCCCGCTGAGAATCAGCCCCAATCACCACGCGATCCGGATTCATCAAATCTCGCACCGCACTTCCCTCCCGGAGGAATTCCGGATTAGACACGACATCAACATCCACCCCACTGTGAGCGTAACGTTCTATCACCTGCGCAACCTTGCTGCCGGTACTCACGGGCACGGTAGACTTGTCCACAATAATCCGGTATCCGTACTCAGGACGCAAAACATCAGCTATCTCATGAGAAACGGACTCAATGTAGGAGAGGTCAACGGAACCGTCTTCATTAGGAGGTGTGGGAACAGCGATGAATATGATATCACTCTTCTCCACGGCGAACGCCAGGTCAGTCGTGAACTCCAGCCTGCCGGCTGACACGTTGGAAACAATCAAATCCTCCAAATCCGGCTCATAAATCGGAACGCGTCCCTGCAATAAAGCCTCTACCTTCGCTGCATTGTTATCCACGCAAATGACGTTATGCCCCACCTCCGCAAAGCATGTACCCGTAGTCAGCCCTACATAACCCGTTCCGATAATAGCTAAATTCATAACAAAATTCCTGACGCGGCGCATTATACACTGAACTTCATCTTTCTGCAAGTCAAATTTCCCCCCCCTGTGGGGAAAGAGTGTTAGCGCATGCAGATGTCTCATGCCGCCCGCTCATATATACTCTCCTTACACTCTATATTTTTGTGTATTGGAATGAATTGGCACAGGCACTGTATTTTTCCGGGAAAGGGTTACAATCCTGGTGCCTGCCCTTCTGTCGTTACAGGATACCGCCTACGGATACATTCAAGCTTGATTGACACTGGCAAATATGATATTGTACCTGCCATGAAAGCACTGATTACGTTTTCCTCCATTACCGCACTGGCTCTTGCTCCGTCACTTTTCGGTGCATCCCCGGAGCACTTTTCAGAAGCCGCTAAAATGCGGCTTGCCGACAGCATAGAGCTTGAGCAACCGGCCTACAAGCTCAATGTGGTCTACTTTACGGGAAATGACAACGAACCGATAGCAGATTATCAAAGAAGAATCAGCGAATTGCTGCTTTACCTGCAGCAGTTTTATGCTAAGGAGATGGACAGAAACGGCTACGGAAAACGTGCGTTCGGTCTGAGCATGCTGCCCAACGGAGAGGTGGATATTATCCTCATCCGAGGCAAAAAGGGACATAAGGAATACAGCTACGGCACCGGTCACAACGCCTGTCTGGAAGAAGTGAATGCCTATTTTGCCGAGAACCCGGACAAAAAGCTCAGCCACCACACCTTTGTGATTATGCCCACTCACTACGATGAGCAATACGGGAATGCAAACCCCGGCGGCGTACCGTTCTACGGACTGGGGCGCAACTGCTTTGCGCTGGACTACCCGGATTTCGACATTAAGTACTTAGGGCAAGATACCCCTAAGGGGCGTCTGCTCACCAAGTGGTACGGTGGCTTTGCCCACGAGCTGGGACACGGGTTGAACCTGCCGCACAATGACGGGCCCACAAGCATGAACCAGGAGTTCGGCACACCGCTCATGGGCAGTGGCAACTATACCTTCGGGCTCAAGCCCACATACCTGACCCCCTCTACATGCAGCATCCTGAATTATTCCGAAACCTTTGCTGTGGCAGGCAAGGCTCCGCAATTTTACCCCGAACAGCCGGCTGAACCAACAGTGAAGGACTTGCGTATCATATTCGACGGTGAAAACCTGAATGTCTCTTTGAAATGTGAGGAAAAATTCTGCGTCAATGCCTACATTCAGGACCCGGGGTATCAGGTAAATCAGGATTACGACGCTATCGCGTTCCGAATGCAGGACGGTGCTACAAACGATGGTTTGAACTGTAAAACCGCCACCATGCCGCTCAAGGAGCTGACCCGCCTGAAAAATGTCCGCAACGGGGAACAGGCCGTTGATTTGCTTTTCGGTGCGCCGGATGGTTCACGCTTCCGCACCCGCATTATTTTCAACTGGGAGGTGCTCAAGACCGGTGATTCCATTCCCACCGGGGAGCTTCAGTTCCGGCAGGGATACTGATTAACCTATCGGAAAAACCAACAGGGGCTCATGTTTCATGTAAACATGAGCCCCTGTTTTATTCAAAAGAGCATCCGTCGATTACGGAGCAGCGTTAAGCTCAGCTTTAGCCTTTTCATGCTGCCGTGCAGCGGCTTTCTCAAGCCATGCTTGAGCATCCTGGGCAGACACCGGTACACCTAAGCCCTGCTTGTAGCACATGCCCAACGAAAACATGGCATCTGCATTTCCCAGCTCAGCAGCCTTGCGGCACCAGTGCAGAAACTGAACAACGTCCGGTTCTACCCCCGTTCCGTTCACAAAGCAACGAGCCAGATTAAAACACGCTGCCGCATTCCCCTGTTCTGCAGATTTTCGGTACAGCTCTACCGCTTGTGCCGCATCTGCCGTGATTCCTTCCCCCATTTCCAGGCAGTATCCCAAATTACACTGAGCCGTTGCGTCTCCACCATCTGCCGCAAACTGCAGGGACTTAACCTCATCTGAAACTTCCCGTACAGCCGGCACCGGGCTGGCAGGAGTCACGGCAGCCGGGGGTTGCGCCCCCTCCGGTTCAGCAACTACCGGGCTCTGCTCTTGTTGGGGGAAAAGCCATGCTGCCAGTTCATCCTTGTTATAGTGCGCGGTTATCCCCAACGCCAACAATATACAAAACAGGAAAACTATTTTTTTCATATCTCAGAGAAAGCCTGTGGAGGTGCATCATCATTTTACCCGCTCCGTCTTAAAAAGTCAACGAAAGGATGCATAATTATCAGGAAAAGTTGATAATTCAGCAGAAATCAACTGACAATTCCCAGCGGGGGTGTGGATTTCCAGTCACCGCGAGTAAAATCCGGAAAGAGCTGCGGAGCGCCCCCCTGAGAAACGGACATTTCTGAAAGAGGGCCAACAGCAGACCAGAAAGCCCCTTCATAGACATTCTGATCAAGCGGTTTTCCCTGGTGGAGGCACTCAATAATGCGGCTGAGCATGATAAAATCCATGCCGTCATTGCGGGCATATTCATCTCCCAAACGAGTATACAGCGGGTGCTCATAACGGGCAAAGAGATCAGCCTCAGCTTCCGGGCCCATGTACCACTGGCAACAGTCCTCACCGCTGAAACCGCCACGGGAATCAGAGCTCTGCACAGGGGGCGGGCTTAAGTGTTCCCCGGCAACTCTGGTAGGGAAACCGGCCAGCACCCCCAATGTACCGGCAATCATGTTTTTGCGATTGTACGGGCGGGGGGTTGTCTCATCCCACTGAACAAGGATGGTACGCCCGGCACAGGTACGAATAATGCTGGTGTTGACATCTCCGCAGCGGAAATCGAGATTCTGCCAGGGGTGTTCAGGGGGTAATTCCCGCTGCACATAAGCCGCCCGCCCCAGCGAGAGGCTACTCATAGACACAATGCTGTGAAAAGAATCATCCGTACGCGCCAGATTCATGTATTGAGCAACGGGACCCAGGCCATGCGTGGGGTACAAATTGCCGTTTCGTGCGGCAAAATGACTGGTTCTCCAAGTGTTGCCTGAGGCAACATCAGAAATC
The DNA here is from genome assembly GCA_017398765.1 of Akkermansia sp. Taxonomy (GTDB): domain Bacteria; phylum Verrucomicrobiota; class Verrucomicrobiia; order Verrucomicrobiales; family Akkermansiaceae; genus Akkermansia. The sequence goes on along the minus strand of JAFQEY010000010.1, from coordinate 37,854 downwards.
ATACGGCTGCGCAAGTCGTGAATATAGGCAGCCTCAGCATGCACGAGTTCGCCCACCAATCCCTGACGCACCATATTAAGAAACATGAGCTCCACACGCCCATAGTTCACATTCTCCAACATCATACAGTGGCGATGCGTGCGCTCAGACGCATCCACTATCTGCCAGAGTCCATCTATGGTAGTGGCAAGCGGTACCTCTACAAAAGCATGAGCCCCCGCCTCCATGCAATTCACCGCCATAGAGGCATGAGTTTCCCAGGAGGTGTTAATAAAGACAGCATCGGGCTTCAATTCATGCAGCATCAAAACATAATCAGTATACACATCGGGGCGGATACCGCAGCGGTTCTCAAGTGCCGCCGCAGCTTCCTGCGCTGCTTCTAAGCGCAAATCGCACACCCCAACCACACGGCAATGAGGAATTGAGGTAAACTGCAATGTCTGGGGAATTCCCCGCTCACTCAGACCAATGATGGCAACTCTTACCAACTCAATGGGCGGAGCTGCAAAATTTCCCATGTAGACAGAACCGGCCGGGCGCAATGCAACGGCATCCCCCTCAGCGTCTGTTTTTGTGTTTTGCTCATGAATATACTGCGCCACAACCGCAGATACCTGTGCTTCCTCCTCTTTCATCATGCCGAAATTTAATTATAGGTACGCACCATATTCAGCATTCTATCATCATTTTTTCCCACGAAAAGCTAATTTTTTACAATCGTTAGCATTTCCCCAATCGCGCTAAAAAAAGAGGCTTCCTCCACGGTGAGAGGAAGCCTCGAAAACAGATTGGACTCAGCCTCAGCCAGCCAGAACAATGGCCCCGGCAAGCACGAAGATAGCAATGATAATCCAGATAATCACCAGCCCCTTGCCTTCTGCCGCCTGTCCTGTGCCCTGCAGGTGGCTGTACTTACCACGGATTTTGCCCTTCTTCATGAAGCCGTCATAGTTGCGCTGAAGCAGCGTAGCCTCCACCTGGCGCATCATGTCCAGCAGCACACCCACAAGAATCAGCAGGGAGGTACCGCCAAAGAACTGTGTCACCAGCATCGGCAAATTACCGAACACAGACAGCAGGCTGGGCAGGAAGTAAATCAGCGTCAGGAACAGAGAGCCGGAGAAAGTCAGACGCCCCATGGTCTGGTCAAGGAAAGCAGCGGTGGGAGGACCGGGGCGCACACCGGGAATGTAGCCGCCGGAACGCTTCAGGTCCTCAGAAATCTGCTGGGGCTGGAACATGGTGGCAACCCAGAAGTAAGAGAAGAAGTAAATCATCACAGCGGAGATGATATAGTACCAAATATCATTCGGTGACAGCCAGTTGTTCACCATGCCAATCACCCAGCTGTCCTGGTCAAAGATAGCCTGAGCCATCATCTGCGGCAGAGCCATGATAGCCGTGGCAAAGATAACGGGCATCACGCCGGAGTAGTTAAGCTTCAGCGGCAGGTACTGCGTACCACCCTGCATCATCTTGCCATGTCCCACCACGCGCTTGGCGTACTGCACGGGAATGCGGCGCTGTGCCTGCGTAATGGTCACCACGAGAGCAACCACGAGCACCATGAAGAGGATAAGAGCCACCATGCCGAGAGAACCCAGCGGGTTAATCTCCGTACCGCGCATCACGCAGGTCTTCCATGCCACGGAGAAAGCACCGGGCAATGCGTGAATGATGTTCACGGAGATGATGAGCGAGATACCGTTACCCACGCCGCGCTCTGTAATCTGATCACCAATCCACATCAGGAACATGGTGCCTGTCACGATGATGAAGATGGTGGTCAGCGTGAACACGATACCGGGATTCATCACCAAATCACCCACATCCAGCCCAATGGAGGACGGGTTGCGCAGCGTCTGAGTCAGGAAATAGCCCTGCACCACGGCGATGATGATGGCAAGGATACGCGTGTACTTCGTCATCTTCTGGCGGCCGCCTTCCTCGCGGAGCATCTTCTGCCAGGAGGGAAGCACCGCACCCATGAGCTGGGTCATAATGGAAGCGGAAATGTAGGGCATGATACCCAGAGCAAAGATACCGCACTGCTGGAGACCACCACCGGAGAAGATGGTCAGAATGGCACCGAGCGCACCGAGCGGGCTGTCACCGTCCTGGGTGGCCTGCTTCATGTATTCAGACAGAGCAGCCACGTCCACCCCCGGCAGCGGCAAATGCACGCCGAGACGCACAATGACAATCATGGCCAGGGTGAACAGGATTCGGCTCCGCAGCTCGGGAACCTTCATGGAGTTGGCAAAAGCAGATATCATGATTTGCGGTTTGTTTTGTTAAGTGGTTCTGAAGTGGAATGCGCAGCGAGGGGGAACGCTCAGCACGAGCTCTGCCGCCGCTCTGACTCAGCATGCAATCAGGTAAACGGACTCTGGTGCTATGGTTCGTTTTTGGGGGAAGAACTGCGGGGGTGTATCTCACCCCTGCCCCTTCCCACACAGCCGCCGGGCAGCGCTGCGCTGCCCGGCTCTGTGTTAAGATTATTCAATCAGACCCGGCTTGAGCCGAGCCCGGATGTCCTCAGGCTCAGGCCTGAGCGCTCTCGGAAAGCACCGTCAGGGTGCCACCGGCGGCCTGAATCTTGGCAGCGACGGAAGCGCTGGCAAAATCCACGGTCACGTTGAGAGCCTTGGAGAGGTTGCCATTACCGAGCAGCTTCACAGCATCGCAGGCGCCCTTCACGAGACCGGCTGCGCGCAGCTCGTTCTCCGTCACCGTAGCACCGGCTTCGAAGAAAGCCTCGAGCTGGCACAGGTTGATGATGGCGATGTTGGACTGGAAGCGGGCGTTGTTGAAGCCCTTCTTCGGCAGACGACGATGAAGCGGCATCTGACCACCTTCAAAACCGGGACGGATGGAACCACCGGAGCGAGCCTTCTGGCCCTTGTTGCCCTTGCCGCAGGTCTTGCCCAGGCCGGAGCTCTCGCCGCAACCCAGACGCTTCTTGCGATGCTTGGCACCGGGATTCGGCTTCAGTGTATCAAGTGTCAACATGATAGTATTTTCGGTGTTTGGGGGTTAAACTCAGATGGAGGAATCCTTCTTCTGCTTGCCGCGGGCGGAGAGAACCTGGTCTGCCGTGCGCATCTGCAGCATGGCTTCCATGGTGGCCTTCACCACGTTGGCAGCGTTGGAGGAACCCAGAGACTTGGCGATGACGTTGCTCACGCCGGCAGCCTCCAGAACGGAACGCACCTTGGCGCTGGCCACCAGACCGGTACCGGAAGCGGCGGGCTTCAGGATGATCTTGGCACCACCGAACTCGGTGTACACCTCGTGAGGAATCGTGTCGTTGACCACAACCACCTTCTTCATGGCGCGCTTGGCAGCCTCCGTACCCTTGCGGATAGCGTCGGACACCTCGTTAGCCTTGCCGAAGCCGTAGCCAACCTTGCCCTTCTGGTCGCCCACCACGATGAGAGCGGAGAAGGAGAAGCGACGACCACCCTTCACCACCTTGGCGCAGCGGTTCACGTACACAACCTTCTCCATCAGCTGGGGACCTTCCTCAGCGGGAGCCTCGTTGCGGCGGCCACCCTCGCGGCGCGGAGCGCGACCGGGGCGATTGCCATCACGACGGGGACCACGGGAACCACGCTGCTGGGGAGCGGGAACGGCGGCAGCCTCCTGAGCCGGAGCTTTCGTTTCTTCAGTGTTCATTTATTTGAGACCTTTCTAGATTAGAATTTGAGACCGGCTTCACGGGCGGCATCGGCCAGAGCCTTCACCTTTCCGTGATAGAGGAAACCACCACGATCGAATACGACCTCAGTGATACCGGCGGCCAGGGCGCGCTCGGCAACGGCGGTACCCACCTTGGCGGCGGTCTCGGCGTTGGCCTTCTTCAGCTCAAGCTGCTTGGTGCAGGCAGAGCAGAGCGTCACTCCCTTGGTATCGTCGATTACCTGGGCATACACATGCTGGTTGGAGAAATTGACAGCCAGACGGGGGCGTGCAGACGTACCGGAAAGCTTCTTGCGGATACGGGCATGTACGCGGCTGCGGATGGCTTTGCGATTGATAGTGCTCATGTTGTGTTAAACTTTCTATTGTTTTATGATTACTTACCGACGCTCTTGCCTTCCTTGCGGCGGATGTACTCACCCACATAGTGGATACCCTTGCCCTTGTACGGCTCGGGCGGATAGTACCCGCGAACCTCAGCGGCGAACTGGCCGACGAGCTGCTTATCAATACCCTCAACCTTCACCTTCGTGTTGTCGGCAACCGTCACGGTCAGACCGGCAGGAATCGGGTGCAGGATGGGGTGGGACTTACCGAGAACGAGGTCCAGAGCGCTGCCCTTGACAGCGGCCTTGAAGCCCACGCCCACGATCTCAAGGTTCTTCGTGAAACCCTTGGAAACGCCCTCCACCATGTTGGCCAGGAGGGAACGGTTGGTGCCGTGAAGAGCACGAAGCTTGCGGGACTCATCTGCGCGGCTGACGGTGAGGGTCGTACCCTCCACAGCGGCGGTGATACCCTCAGGAAGCGTCCAGCTCAGCTCACCCTTACCACCCTTGACGGTAACAGCACTACCCTCAATCGTCACCGTAACACCGGCGGGGATAGCAATCACTTTCTTACCTACTCGAGACATTGTATTCTGTTATAAGGTTAAGTGTTAATAGTTACCAAACGAGAGCGATAAGCTCGCCACCCAGCTGCTGCTTGCGGGCCTTGGCGCCCGTCATCAGACCGCGAGAGGTGGACACGATGGAGATACCAAGACCGTTCATCACGGTCGGGATATCGGCGGAGTGCACATAGATGCGGCGGCCCGGCTTGGAGCAGCGCTTCACATCCGTGACGATGGACTTGCCTTCCTTCGTGAACTTGGACTTAACCACGATGGCCTTGTCCTTGCCTTCACCCTTCACCTCATAGCTCCAGATGTAGCCTTCCTCCTGCAGAATGCGGGCGATTTCAGCCTTGATTCCGGAGAAAGGTACGGAGAATGACTCGTTACGGGCGATACCGGCGTTCTTCACGCGAGTGAGGAAATCTGCGATAGGATCACTTAATACTGCCATGGTCGTAAATTAGTTAGGCGTTTTCTTCAGTCTTCTTGTTGGGCTTGCGGAAGGGGATACCCAGCTCAGCAAGCAGGTCGCGACCCTCGTCGTCCGTGTTAGCGGTCGTCACGAAGATGATGTCGAAACCGATATTGCGCTTAATCTGGTCCAGCTCAATCTCCGGGAAGATGGACTGATCCGGAATACCGATGGCGTAGTTACCGCGGCCGTCAAAGGACTTGGTGGGCAGACCACGGAAGTCGCGAATGTTGGGAGCGGTAATGTTGATGAAGCGATCAAGGAACTCCCACATCTGGGTGGAACGCAGCGTCACACGGGCGCCGAGGACTTCACCCTCGCGGAGTTTGAAGTTAGCCACGCTCTTGCGGGCGTAGGTCATAGCCGGCTTCTGGCCGGTGATTTTGGCGATTTCAGCCACAGCGTCCTCAACAGCCTGCTTGCGGTCGGGGTGCTTGCCCATGCACGTAGTCACCACAATCTTTTCAAGACGGGGGATCTGGTGCACGTTGGTGTACTGATGCTTCGCCTGGAGGGCCGGAACGACCTTCTCCTTGTAGTATGTAAGCAATGTAGGTGTGCTCATATTTTTAGCGGGTCAGCTCTGTTGTTAGTATTTGATGATTGATGGCTTAAGCGCGGAGGTGCTGCCTTTCGGCATCAGCTCTCTTTCTTCACATTGGAGATGTGGATGGGGCCGTCAATGTCCTTGATACCGCCTTCGGGATCGGATTCGCTGGGCTTGGTAGCCTTCTTGAGGGTGCGAGCACCCTCCACGATTACGGTCTGCTTAGCAGCGTTCACGGACAGAACGACACCACGCTTGCCCTTGTTCTTGCCGGCGATAACGAGAACGTTGTCACCTTTCTTCACGTGGGTCTTCATCGTGTGTGTTTATTGTTTACGTGTTCGAGCCACACTACACCTGTAGTGCGGGGCGCATAGTCTACACATACTTTGCCAATCCGTCAAGCAAAATTACGTAATTTTTAACTCTTTTTTACCTTTTTTGTCTTAACACGCGCCCGCGTGAGTCTCCAGTTCGCGCATCACGAATATAACATTGACGCTCTTTCTGAATCTGATAGGCTTCTCGCATCACAAATGGTCATGAACATGAAACAACGCCCCCTTTCCGCAGTGTAATAGCGGCGGATAAAGCCGCTGCCATGCGTGTTAAACTCTCTACTCGCTACGGCGAAAAGACGGAGTACATGCCCGTCAGCAAAAATGAAATGGAGGTAGTGCGAGAGGTAGAATAAGCGAAGCTATGCCCCAAGGTAAAGGGGGCTGAGGCAATAGTGCATGAAACGCTTCAATAGGTACATTCCGCAAAACCACGGCAGCGGAAGATGGCACGGACACGCTCAGTGAGTTCAGGTTCGGGGGGGGCTGTTTCCCCCAGTGTATAATCAAGACCAAGCTCCTGCCATTTGTAACGCCCCATCTGGTGGAAGGGCAGCACATCCACCCGGCGGATATTTCCCAATCCGGCAGCATATCGGGAGAGTGCTTCAATATCATTAAGTTGATCAGTCAGCCCGGGTACAAGCACATAGCGCAGCCAAACGGGTTTCCCCATGGCTGCCAGACGCTCGGCAAAATCAAGCGTGGGTTGGAGCGGCTGCGCGGTCAGCTTGCGGTACTGCTCAGGATTCCACGCTTTGATATCCAGCAGTACCAAATCGGTAAGGGAGAGCAACACCTCATCTGCATTGGCTCCCAAGTGACCGGAGGTATCCAGACAGGTGTGCAGCCCCATGGCCTTGCAGCCCCGCAGAATGGCACGGGTAAATTCCGGCTGGAAGAGAGGATCTCCGCCGGAGATGGTCACCCCGCCACCCGCGTTCACCAGAAAATCACGGTAGCGGGAAATCTCCTCCAACACATCCTCAGCCGACCGCTCCGTTCCCCGCCGGGTGTAAGAGGTATCCGGGTTGTGGCAGTAGCGGCAGCGCAGGCTGCACCCGGAAAGGAACAGAACAAAGCGTATGCCCGGTCCATCTACTGTTCCGCAGGATTCAACTGAGTGAACCAACCCCATGTGAACATCAGATTGATGAATTGAAAAAAGGAAGCTCGGCGGGTCACTCCCACAGGTGTTACCACCTGAGCCTGTGCTCCGAGCTTCCTGATTTAGATTGTTACGCCTTTACTTGGTATGGAAAGTACGGCTGATGACCTCCAGCTGCTGCTCGCGGGTGAGCTTGATAAAGTTCACCGCATAGCCGGACACGCGGATGGTGAGCTGCGGGTACTTCTCCGGGTGCTCCATGGCATCAATGAGTGTCTCTCGCTCCAATACATTCACGTTGATGTGGTGACCGGTGGCGGCGAAGTAGGCATCCAACAGCGATACCAGCTTGCCCTCTCGCTCCGCCTCATCCTTGCCCAGTGCGCCAGGCACAATGGAGAAGGTGTAGGAGATACCGTCCTGCGAGTCATCGTAGGAAAGCTTGGCCACGGAGAGCATGGAGGCCACGGAACCATTCTTATCACGCCCGTGCATGGGGTTGGCTCCGGGGGCGAAGGGCTCGCCGGCGCGGCGGCCGTCCGGGGTGTTGCCGGTCTTCTTGCCGTATACCACGTTGGAGGTGATGGTGAGGATGGACTGGGTGGGCAGCGAGTTGCGGTAGGTGTGCAGCTTGCGAATCTTGTTCATGAAGTTAGTCACAAGCGAGCAGGCAATCTCGTCCACGCGCGGGTCGTTGTTGCCGTAGCAGGGGAAATCGCCCTCCGTCTTGAAGTCCACAATGTAGCCTTCCTCATTGCGGATAGCCGTCACCTTGCCATACTTGATGGCGGACAGCGAATCGGCCGCCACGGAAAGACCGGCGATACCACAGGCCATGGTGCGCAGAATTTCCGGGTCGTGCAGAGCCATCTCGATGCGCTCATAGCAGTACTTATCGTGCATGTAGTGGATGACGTTGAGCGCATCGATATAGGTCTTGGCGAGCCAATCCTGCATCTTGTCGAAGAGCTCCATCACCTTGTCATACTCCAGCACATCGCCCTCATAGCGCGGGGAAACCGGAGCCACCTGCTTGAACTTGACCTCATCCACACCACCGTTGAGAGCGTAGAGCAGACACTTGGCCAGGTTTGCGCGGGCTCCGAAGAACTGCATCTGCTTGCCAATGCGCATGGCTGACACGCAGCAGGCAATGCCATAGTCATCTCCCCAGTACGGGCGCATCAGGTCATCGTTCTCATACTGCACGGAAGATGTCTCGATGGACACCTTGGCGCAGAAACGCTTGAAGCCCTCCGGCAGCTGCGTGGACCACAGTACCGTCAGGTTCGGCTCCGGAGCCGGCCCCAGATTGTAGAGCGTCTGCAGCATGCGGAAAGAGCTGCGAGTCACCAGCGTGCGACCGTCCTCGCCCATACCGCCGATGGATTCCGTCACCCAGGTGGGGTCTCCGGAGAAGAGGTTGTTGTACTCCGTGGTGCGGATGAAGCGTACCATGCGCAGCTTCATGACGAAGTGATCCATGAGCTCCTGAATCTCGGCTTCTGTGATGGTGCCCTGCTCCAGATCGCGGGTGAAATAAATGTCAAAGAAGGTGGACACGCGGCCCAAAGACATGGCGGCACCGTTCTGCTCCTTCACCGCAGCCAGATAGCCAAGGTAGGTCCACTGCACCGCCTCGCGGGAGTTCGTGGCCGGGCGGCGCAGGTCGCAGCCGTAGGACTCACCCATCTGTGCCAACTCATCCAGAGCGCGAATCTGCTCGTTGAGCTCCTCGCGCAGGCGGATGACATCATCCGTCAGCACCAGATTCTCGCGTTCCTTCAAATCCTTGCGGCGGCAGGCTATCAGTTTGTCAATACCGTACAGCGCCACACGGCGGTAGTCACCGATGATACGTCCGCGGCCGTAGGCATCCGGCAGACCGGTCACAATACCGGCAGAGCGTGCCGCGCGGATGGAGGAAGTGTAGGCATCAAACACGCCGTCATTGTGTGTCTTGCGCAGCGTCTTGAACGCATCCAGCGTCTTTTTGCTCATGGTGAAGCCGTATGCCTCCAGCGCATGGTGAGCCATACGCACACCGCCGAAAGGCATGAGGGCGCGCTTCAGCGGAGCATCCGTCTGCAGACCAACGATAGTCTCCAGCTCCTTGTCGATATAGCCCGGCGCATGAGAAATGATGGAGGACACCACCTCCGTATCCGCATCCAACACGCCGCCGGCCTCTATTTCTTTCTTGAGCAAGTCCTTTACCGTGTCCCACAGCTTCTCCGTGCGGGAAGTCGGGCCGGCGAGAAAATCATCACCACCCGTGTAGGGGGTGTAGTTCTGCTGAATGAAATCACGCACGTTGATTTCATTCTGCCACACACCCGGCTTGAAGCTCTGCCAGCCCACTACTGCGCAGGCTTGTACCTGTTCGTCTGTCGTTGTGCTCATATTTTGAATGATTTTTGGAATATTTATAAATTACCGATAGCAATTCTGCCTGTATGAGGCGTTCTTGTCACAGGGCATCATACCGCAAAAACCACCCTTGTGTCAAGGGTATTAAAGAATTCTCCAACAGAATTTACGGGGTCGGCAGGCAGGCTCCGGCAAGGCAGAAACACTACTTGCAACGTAGTTTCGGAATTATCTCACGACTCCTCACGATACCGGGCAATGGATTCCTCCAGTATAGCCTCTGCTTTCTCTACACTGAAAAAATCTCCCACCTCTGTTTTCTTGTTCTGAAGGGTCTTGTAAGTGAGGAAAAAGTTCTGAATTTCCTGCAGATAATGTGGTGCCAGATCCTGAACGGTATTGACATGCTCATAACGTGGGTCGCCAACATTGACGGCAAGAATTTTCACGTCAGGCTCCCCACAGTCAATCATGTCCATCCCGCCGATAATACGGCAATCCACGTAGCACCCCGGAAAAGTAGGGGCCGAGGTAAATACCAGAATATCCAGCGGGTCACCATCCAGGTAACGCGTTTTCTCCACAAACCCGTACTCAGCGGGATAATAAACGGAGGAATACAGAACCCTGTCCAGCTTGATACGCCCGGTCTTTTCATCCACCTCATATTTATTGCGGCTTCCCATGGGGATTTCGATACGTGCTTCTACAACTCTCATGCTCACATGCTAGCAGAGAGCTGATGCGCCGTCAAGCGGAATATGTTGAACAGGGAAGAGAGCGGTAATATTTCACCGCCACCCGCAGCCGATGAATCCGGCCCCTGATATGGGGCTCGCATGTAGTTAATTATAAGTAATTAGTTAATTTTTTCTCGCCAAGAGAAAAAAAAAGTGATAGTATACTCTCGAAACAGGAGTGAACCTGTCAGCCTATATCGCATTATGAACGACTTGACAAAACCTTTCAAGCGGCTTCCCGTGGCACTCATCGGCACGGGGTCGTATGTTCCGGAGCGTCGGCTCACCAACTCGGATTTGGAGAAGATGGTGGATACATCCAACGAATGGATAGTAGCCCGAACGGGTATTGAAGAGCGGCGTATTGCCGCCCCCGGTGAAAAGACGAGCGACATGGCAACAAAGGCGGCTCTGCGAGCCATGGAAGCAGCCGGAGTAACCCCTGATGAGATAGATCTCATCATCGTAGGAACAGTTACCCCGGACACTTTTACTCCGTCCACGGCGTGCTATGTTCAAGCAAATATCGGTGCCAAAAATGCGGCGGCATTTGATATCTCCGCCGCCTGCTCCAGCTTCCTCTTTGCCCTCAAAACAGCAGTACAGTACATCGGCTGCGGCCAGGCCAGAACAGCCCTTATCATCTCCAGCGAAAAGCTCAGCCACATTGTAAACTGGGAAGACCGCGCCACCTGTGTACTCTTTGGAGACGGCGCGGGCGCGGCCGTGCTGCAGACAGGCACGGGCATAGAGGGGGACAGTGCTGTTCTTGCATCCGACATCGGGTCAGACGGCACCCTGACAGATTTGCTGCTGGTCCCCGGTGGCGGCTCTGCCATCCCGACAACGGAGGACAACATCCACGAGAAGCTCTACACACTGGCCATGCGTGGCAATGAGGTATTCCGCCATGCGGTGTCACACATGAAGGACTCTGCACTATCACTGATTCACCGTACCGGAATCAAGCCGGAAGAGGTAAACGTGGTGATTCCCCACCAGGCCAACCTTCGCATCATCAACGCTGTTGCAGACCGATTGGGGATTCCGGTTGACCGGGTGTTCATTAACCTGCAAAAATATGGCAACACCTCAGGCGCGGCCTGCGCAATCGCCTTGGATGAAGCCATACGCACTGGCAAGGCCCAAAAAGGCGATATCGTCCTGATGGTCACTTTCGGAGCCGGGCTCACCTGGAGTTCCGCAGCCATTCGTCTGTGATGCAGCCGGAATATACCACCCACTTCCTCACCGCAGCCCGGGATTTACCCGGCTGCGGTGCTTTACTCAACAAAAACTCACCAAAAACAAGATAAAATCCATGGAACCGTACAGCATCAAGAATCCGTTCCCGTCCACCGTGGTGGATGTCCGCCCCGTCACAAAACCCGGAAGTGCCAAAGAAACCATTCACGTAGACTACAGTCTGGAGGGCTCCGGTCTGACCTACACCACGGGTGATGCCCTGGGCGTAATCCCCAACAATGACCCTGAGCTGGTTGATGCGCTCATTCATGCGCTGGGGCTGGAAGCTGCGGCAGAAGTACCCCTGCCGGACGGCAGCAGCACCACGCTGCGTGAAGCCCTTATCACCACCTACGACATAACCAACCTGAAGAAAGGCACACTGACCAAATGGAATGCCGTAGCCAACAGCGATAAACTCGCCGCCATACTGGCAGACAAGGAGGCACTCAAAGACTATATCTGCGGGCGTGATTTGCTGGATGTCGCCACGGATGAAGCCATGAAAGCAACGTTTGCAGATGCGGCCGCTTTCGTTGGCATTTTAGGCAAAATGAATGCCCGCCTGTACTCCATAGCCAGCAGCCCGGATGCCGTGCCGGGGCAGGTATCCCTTTGCGTGGGAGCCGTGCGCTACACCTGCAACGGCCGTGACCGCAAGGGCGTCTGCTCCACGTTCATGGCAGACCGCTTGAAAGCCGGCGACAAGGTAAAGGTTTTTGTTCACAGCAACAAGAATTTCCGCCTGCCGGAGGACGGGAACACCCCCATCATCATGGTGGGGCCCGGCACCGGCATTGCACCGTTCCGCGCTTTCTGGCAGCAACGTGTGGCAGACAATGCAGCAGGTCCCATGTGGCTTTTCTTCGGCAATCCTTACAAGGCGACAGACGGTTGCTATGAGGACGAAATCACGCCTCTTGTGGAAAGCGGCAAGCTCAGGCTCTCCGTTGCCTGGAGCCGCGATCAGGCATACAAAATATATGTGCAGAACCTCATGGAGGAAGCCGGCGAGGAAATCTGGCAGTGGTTGGAAAAAGGTGCCGCATTCTACATGTGCGGTGATGCTAACCGCATGGCCAAGGATGTGGAAAAGGCTCTGCTCTCCATCATCTCCCAATACGGCAACCGCACGGAAGAAGAGGCAGCCGTTTATCTGGCAGATATGAAAGCGGCCAAGCGTTACCAGAAAGACGTGTACTGATACTTCACTTCACCCATTTACAGCGAAAAGCCTCCGCAGATTCTCCGCGGAGGCTTTTCTTATTGATAAATGAGAAGACGTCAATTCCAGAGGAATGACTTGCGGGTATCCCGTGGGCTTGATTCATCCCCACAGTACACATCCATACGCCAGCTGAGCACATCCCCGGCATCAGCATGGGCATTAATCGGCACACGAACCGTGCCGTGCATCAACGTCTCCGGCACACGGAAACGAAGATTGGACGGCGTCTGCCCTTCCGGTACCGCCGTATCATCCGCTACCACAATCGGTGCATTATCAGACTTCTCTCTGATGAACTGGAAATTCACCTTACGGTGGCCGGCAGAGCGGCGGGGAAGCGGATATTCAAGCGTACAGCTACGAAGAGTTGAAGCGGTTCCTGCCTGCGTATACTGCATGACGATACGCACCGGTTTTTCCGGTTCAGCATCATACCAGCTCAGAAAGTAATAATCCCCCACACGCTCCATACGCGCCTTGTTGGAATGAGCCCCATGGAACACATACTGATAATTGGCACGGAGCGGACTAACCTCCCAGTCCATGCTATACAGCATCGTGCCTTTCACCGGCAAATCCGCCACCTCCGTGATTCGAACCGTCTGGGTGCAGGCCGGCAACAAAACCAAGCCACATACGGCAGCTATCAGCACTCGAACTCTCATGCCTATATTCAATACCAAGAAAGTTCGTTTGTCAACTCCAATTCTAATGAATTTCAGTTGAAATTGCCGCTCTTTATTCTTGAAGAATCAGTAGAAACGCGCTATAACTACCCCATGCCGGTTCCTCAAAACACCATTGCTCTTGTTTTCGATTTTGACAAAACACTCACCCCGCACAACATGCAGGAAGACACCATCTTCCCGGAGTTCGGTATAGACGCTGACCTGTTCTGGCAGCGTTGCAATGAACGCAGCCGAGATGAAGGCTGGGACGGCGAGCTCAGCTACATGAAACAACTGTTGGACGAATTGAGCATTGATGGTGTCAGCAACGAACAACTGCGCGAACTTGGCAAAAAAATCGTCTTCTTCAGAGGCATTCCGGAGTTCTTTGAAGAATTTCAGAACAGAGCACTCACGAGAGAACACCGTTATGCAGGTGTCAAGGTTGAATTCTACATCATCTCCGGCGGTATTAAAAGCATTATTGACGGCTCTGTTATCCGCCCCTACATGCGGGAAGTATTCGCCTGTGAGTTCAGTGAGCGCAACGGCTGTATTGACTTCCCGAAGCGGGTTATCTCACACACCACGAAAACACAATATCTCTTCCGTATCAACAAGGGAATGCTTCAATACACGGAAGATGTGAACGACCACATGGACAGTGATTTACGCCCCATCCCCTTTGAGCACATGATTTATATAGGTGACGGCCCCACAGACGTTCCCTGCTTCACCATCATGCGCCAACACGGCGGCACCAGCGTGGCTGTCTATGACCCGTCAGATGCCTCACGCGCCAGTTTCTGCAAATGCTATGCGCTCAAAGCTACCCAGAACCGGGTGGACTTCTTCGCGCCGGCAGATTTTACCCCGGGCAGTCATCTTTCCAACATTCTGGAAGAAACGGTACGCAATATGGCAGACAGTATCCTGCATATCCAGCGCAACGGCTGACGCTATCAACCCAGGCTGCATGCCGCACACAAACACAAACACGCCATCAGAAAGAGAACCCTCTTTACCCGGCGCAGCCAATAACGCGGCACGCCGCAATACCAGGCATACGCCTCCCGCAAATCACGGAACCTCCACGGCTGCGGCTTAACTGTGCACCCAGCCCCCGGAACCAACCGGCGTACAGCATTGGCGGCTATACAAATGAAAGCGTCTCCGGCAAACATAACCGCCAGCAGCACAGCCGGAAAACATAACAGAAATCTCACAACAGACTCCGCGCTCACACCAAACGGCTCCTGGCGGAAAAAATACAAAAAAACTACTGCCAAAGGCACCGCCACCGCAGTCAGGATGCAGCTGATGCCCCAAAAATTGACCCAGGCACCGTAATGAGCCACCTCCGCACGGGTTTCAGCAGAATGCAACCAACGGTACTCCCTGCCCTGCCGAACGCGTGAATCCGGCAAAAAATGCAGACGGTCGTCGAGCGTCTCCACCAACTGGCGTATGGGGGCATTCATCCCTCTGTTTCCTTTTAGCTGAGCTCTTTTTCCACCATGGCGTAAGCATTGTGGTTATGGATGGACTCAAAATTCTCCGCTTCAACGCGATACCAGCTAAAGGCATTGTAACGCTCTGTCGCCACAGCAACATTACGCACCAGATCCTCTACAAAAACCGGGTGTTCGTATGCCTGATCCGTCACATACTTTTCGTCCGGCCTCTTTAACAGGCTGTAAAGCTGACAACTGGCGCAGCTCTCTATCAAATCAATCAAGTCCTCAATCCAAACGGCAGCACCGGAAAAGCGCACGGAATACGTGACAATGCCACGCTGATTATGAGCACTCTTATCACTCATCGCCTTGGAACAAGGACAAAGCGTTGTCACCGGCACCTTAAGCGTGAGCGTAAATTTCCCGCGCTTACCACGCTCCGCATCAATTTCAAAGCGCACATCATAATCCATCATCCCCTCCATTCCGGAAACCGGAGCCTTTTTCAGGCGAAAAAAAGGGAACTCTATTTCAACGCGCGCCCGCTGGGCATCCAGTTTACGCAGCAACCTGTCCGGCAGCCGAACCGCCGTGTGAACGTCCAAATAGCGCTTGTGCTCGTGCAAAGCCTCTACAAAACGGCTCATGTGGGTTCCCTTGTACTCCTTAGGTAAATCCACCATGAGTGCTACTCGTGCCACCGTTGACTGCGTGCGGCGCTCTTTATCGCTCACGATGATAGGGAAGCGCACATCCCGCACCCCTACGCGGTCTATGGAAATCTCACGCGTATCGCGCTCATTTTGCATATCCTTTAACTCTTTCATCGTCAGCAACTTATAATTAATATTCAACTACCCGGCAGAGAAAAGCCGAAGGGAGCTTGTGAACCGAAGCGCACAAGCCCCCTCAATCAACGACAATTTGCCGTCGAGAACTCCTCAGCAGAGTTTTCGGCTCAGGGGAGCAGATTCACGGCACGGGCGCGGCGAATCTCGCGCGTGATCTTACGGTGCATCTTGGCAGAAACACCGGTCACACGGCGGGGGAGAATCTTACCCGTCTCAGACGTGAACTTGGAAAGGAACTCAGGGTTGCACATATCCACTGCACCGGCGGGGATATCAATACGACGGCGGGGCATCGACTTGTTGCAGGTGCGGAAACGAATACGGCGCTCAACGCTCTTAAATTCAGTCATCATAGCTTTTATCAGTGCTTAAATGGTTGTTTAGCGCATCTCACGGTGCAGCGTACGGCGCTTCAGATAAGGGTTAAACTTAACCTTCTCGAGACGACCGGGGGTACGCTGACTCTTCTTGTTACGGGTGGTCACGTAGCGAGAGGGGGTCTTGCCCTCTGCCTTGGCTTCCGTGCATTCCAGAATGATGATATCTCTAGGCATAATTGCGAATTGTTGACTTGCGGGCGCCTATAATACACGATTATTCGTTATCGTCAAGAGAAATCGCATTTTCCATGTCATTTTGTAGGTCTGCATAACCTACTCGGTCCTGTTTTTTGGCGCGGTAATTAGCATAGGAGCCATATTTTTTCTCATACTCCTCCTGGCATTTTACTGTGAGACGGCAGAAAGGGCGCACCTCCAAACGCTTCTTGGGTATGGGGTCAAGAGATATTTCACAGATACCATAGGTACCGCGGCGAATCCGCTCCAGAGCAGCATCAATCTCAAACAGCTGCTCTCTGTCCTTATCCAGCAGGCGAATGGTCAGATCACGCACCTCCGCCTCGCTCCCGGCATCCCCTATATGCTGACCGGAGGAGGAGGAAACGTTCGAAGCTCCGCTGCGCAAGTGATCTCGAGTCACATTTTGCATATTGGGCACCAATTCATCATGCAGTTTATGCAAAGCAGCCTTCTGTTGCTCCAGAAAAGCCGGCCATTCCGGATCCGCCTTCAGCAAAGCCAAGGTCTCCTTGAGCTTTTTCACACGTGCCTTTTCTTCTGCTGTAAGCTGCTCACGCGCAGGCGCAGCTTTACGAACCGGTGCCGCAGCGGATTCCGGTGCCTTTTTGCCTTTAGTTGCAGCCTTCACCGACTGTGCTGAGGCTGTTTTTTTCTCTGTGGTCGTATTTTTCGGCGTTGCCATAGTTGTTTACTGATCAGAATTGTCCGATTTTGCGTGAATTTCTCACGCAGCGTAATATCTTTTCAGCTACTATCACAGAGTGCTGTAAAATTCAAGAAAAAAACTTCTTTTTTTGTTACTTTTCAGTAATTTTTCTGTCACCGCAACGAATGTCACTCAAAGAGACTCGGGTAGGATTTGAGGGCAAGTTCGCGAGAAAGCGTACGGATAGTGTGACTATCTTCAGCCATGAGTGCTTTCTCAGCCATGTTGCAGCACTCTTCATAGTTGAGGTGGCGAATGGCGTAGCGCACAAGCGGCAGTAAATGTGTACCGACGGATAACTCCGTAGCCCCTAATCCCACCAAGAGCGGCAGCAGCTTGATATCTGCCCCCATTTCTCCGCAGACTGCGGTCGGAATCCCGGCGTTAATCGTCTGCCGCATGAGGCGGATTACCCCGGGATGCGTAGAGCGGAACATGTTTGCCACCCGATAATTCACGCGATCCACTGCTATGGTGTACTGGGTCAAATCATTGGTGCCGATAGAGAAGAAATCCACATAACGAGCCAAAACATCTGACATCATGGCGGCACTGGGGACCTCAATCATAATGCCGACACGCATATTCTCATCGAAGGGGAGATGGCGTTCACGCAGCTCCCGGCGGCACTCTTCAAGCAGTTCATGAACCTCCCGCACCTCCGTAAGCCCGGATACCATGGGAAACATGACCCCTACCCTGCCGTGAGCAGACGCGCGTAAAATGGCTCGCAACTGTTCTTTGAAAATTTCCGGGCGGCTAAGGGAAACGCGAATACCGCGCCACCCCAGAAAAGGATTATCCTCTTTTTCCTCCAACACCTCGAAAGGTAATTTATCCCCCCCGGAGTCCAGTGTGCGGAAAATAACCTCATGCGGAGAACAACTCTCCACCAGTGTGCGGTAGTGCTCATACTGGGATTCCTCATCAGGAATCCCTCCCCCGCCTAACAGGAAAAATTCCGTACGAAACAGCCCGACTCCCTCTGCGCCGGAGCGCTGAATAGCCGCATATTCATGCGCAAATTCCACATTGGCAGCCAGGCGGATGTGGCGACCGTCCAGCGTTACGGACGGCAAATCACGCATGGCCACCAGAGCCTGATACGCTTTCTCTTTCTCCTGCTGCAGTGCCAGATAATACTCTTTTGTTTCCGGTGTGGGATTGAGAATGAGTTCCCCGTTGTAGCCATCCAGTATCACCTGCTGCCCGGCGCGGGAATCCATCACCAACCGGGGCACCGCCACTACCGCAGGCAAACCAAGAGAACGCGCCAAAATGGCGGTATGAGACACCGCAGAACCGGTCTCCGTCACAAAACCCAGCACCTTGTTGGGGTCTAAATCGGCTGTATCACTGGGTGTCAGGTCATACGCCGCTAACACGCAGGGACATTGTTCACAAAGTGACCTTGCCCCCGGAGCTTCCTCTGTGGGGCGCATATTCTTAAGCACGCGCTGCAGCACATCCGCAATATCCACCACGCGGGAGCGCAAGTAGGGGTCATCCACTCGCCGCATCACCTCCATAAAATTCTGCACCACCGCGTAATACACGGCATCAATATTGTGCATGCGCGCGGGAAGCTCCTGCCGGAGCTTGTTCAGAATGGTACGGTCTCGCAAAAATAACAGGTGGGCATCAAAAATAGCGGCTTCCGCTGCGCCTGAGAGCTTTGCCACACGTGCTTTCAAAGAATGCAGCTCTGCCTCCGTGCGGGAAAGAGCCTGCTCGAAACGCTGCCACTCCTGCTCCATCTCCGTGGGCAGTATCATGCGCGTAGCAGGAGCCTCACACCCCCGAGCCTCCACCCGCAACACACCCATGGCAATACCGGGTGAAACCGGCTGTCCCGTAAGGCGACGCTCAAATTGCTCGCTCATGTGTGCTGTGTTTCAAACGAAAAATAGTACAATCAGGCCTCTCCGAACTTACTATTCACCAGCTCCTCCAGAGCGAGCAGTGTCTCTGCCTCATCCGGACCGTCTACTGTCACCTTAATCTCAGCACCCCAACCGACCGCCAGCATCATTAAACCCATAATACTCTTACCATCAACTGATTCATCATCTTTCTCCACTGTCACATCAGACTGAAAGCGACTGGCAACACGCACAAACTGCGCGGCAGGGCGGGCATGGATACCAAGTTTATTCTGAACGGTAAGTGTTTTCGTAATCATACGGTTTCAGGGGTGATACTTTCTTTGAGGGGTATTATACCCGCCCCCCTGTCTCTTGGCGAGCTTTTTTTTCACAAATTACCAATTCCGCAGGTTTAGAATGATTTTCCGGCGGGCTTCGCCCCACCTATTCTCCCCATGGCGCATCAAAAAGTGGTCGTCACCATCCCTGCGTGCATTCCCGAGCAACGGAGAGAGGGGGGAGTGCTTCAGGTGCATGGTAAAAACCCTGTACCCTCCCGAATGAACCGGGCGGATACAGGGCTTTTTCTCAGAGGCTTCAGAGAGCTGAATATATTAATAATGACCGCCGCGGGGGCCATTGTGCCACTTCCATGCAGTCTCCACAATCTGGGCAACATCCTGATACTTGGGAATCCAGCCCAGGATTTCCGCCGCTTTGCGAGAATCAGCAATCAGTCGGGGCGGGTCGCCTTCTCGTCGTGGTCCGTACGTCACGGGGGCTTTCATGCCGGTAACCTTCTCAGCAGCATCAATAATCTGCTTAACGGAGAACCCATTACCTGTACCAAGATTGAACCAATTGGTTTCCCCACCCTTCATCAGATAATCCAGAGCACGCAGGTGCGCATCTGCTAAATCATCGACATGAATGTAGTCACGTATGCAGGTTCCATCCGGGGTGTCATAATCCGTACCAAACACGGTGATTCCCGGGCGCTCACCCTTGATGGCTTGCAAAATGACCGGAATGAGGTGACTTTCCGGCTCGTGGTCCTCACCGATGACACCGTCAACAGACGAGCCAGAGGCGTTGAAATAACGCAGGAACACGCTCTTGAGCCCGTAGGCACGGTCACAGTCCCGGCAGACTTTCTCCAGCATGAATTTGGAACCGCCGTAGGGATTGATGGGGTCCTGTTTCTCTGTCTCCGGAATAGGAATCTGCGTGGGCTCACCGTATGTGGCGCAAGTAGAGGAGAAAACAAACCGCTTGGTGCTGGAAAGAATCATAGCACGCAGCAACACCAGAGGCTTGGCAATATTATTCTCATAATATTTCAGAGGGTCAGTTACGGACTCACCCACCTGAATGAAAGCAGCAAAGTGCACCACAGCATCAAACTTACCATTGATAAGCAGGGGATACACCACCGCCGGATCACCCAAGTCGCCCTTCACCAATTTTACTTCCTTGTCCACAATGGCAGCCTGGTGCCCATACACCATGCTATCCAACACCGTCACATCGGCACCGGCCTTCACCAGCTGGCGCACCGTATGCGACCCAATGTATCCGGCTCCGCCGGTCACGAGTATTTTCATTTTCTCTTAATTGGGGTTATGGTAAAAGCAAATCAAAGCATAGAAGCCAGCAGAGCCTCCAACTTGCGGATATCGGCTGAGAATTTACGAATTCCCTCCGCCGTCTTCTCCGTTGCCATAGCATCTTCATTAAAGAGGAAGCGGAAACTCTTCTCATCTGCCGGAATTCGCTCAATATCACTGGCTTTGGCAGCCTCCGGAGTCAGCACCGCCTGCACCGAATCCTCACAGCCGGCCAGTTCCGCCAGCAGATTCGGCGAAATGGTCAGCAAGTCACAGCCGGCCAGAGCCAGAATCTCCCCGGTATTGCGGAAAGAAGCACCCATAATCTGTACCGGATAACCAAACTTCTTGTAGTAATTATAGATAGTCCTTACAGAAATCACCCCGGGATCAGTCTCAGCCGTATAGTCCAGACCGGTACTGCTCTTGTACCAATCCAGAATACGCCCCACAAAAGGAGAAATCAGACGCACCCCGGCCTCCGCACAAGCCACTGCCTGCACCAGACTGAACAACAGAGTCAGATTACAGTGAATCCCCTCCTGCTCCAACTGCCGGGCAGCCTGAATTCCCTCCCATGTGGAAGCAATCTTAATCAGCACACGCTCACGCGGAATACCGGCAGCCTCATACAGAGCCATAATCTCTCGGGCCTTTGTAACCGTACCCTCAGTATCGAAAGAAAGACGCGCATCTACCTCGCTGGATACGCGCCCCGGAACACGCTTCAATATCTCCAGACCAAACGCTACAATCACACGATCCATCAGCTCGCCCACGTGCTCCGCTGGGTTACTTACCGTAGCCTTGAAATCAGAAACCACCGCATCCAGAATAGGGCGATACTCAGGTTTTGCTGCCGCTGCCAGAATCAGGGAAGGATTAGTTGTGGCATCCTGCGGAGAAAACTCCTCCATCTGGCGAAAATCCCCCGTATCTGCCACCACCGTCGTATATTTTTTTAATTGCTCAAGCTGTGTTGCCATAAGTAGAACTCTATGAGGTTGGGGCATTCTACCACATCCGCCCGCACAATTCAAGCCCCACATCCCCTTCCGGGCGATTTTAAAACGGATTTTATAAAACTTCTTCCACCCAATTTCCAAGTCACGTCCGACAAAGTGAAACTGCGCGCGTTTTTTTTCACAAAGTCCGGATAATTTGACCATTTAGCCTTGACTTGGGCGAGAAAAATTGATAGTGTGAGCACACTGGTTCGTTCATGCTGAGTCATGAAAATAGTACGCATAACTGACGGGTTAGGAAACCAAATGTTTCAGTACGCTTTCGCCCTTGCGGTTCGCAAAAAAACGGGCGAAAAGGTGGTACTGGATCGCAATTGGTTTCCTGAGTTCGGCGGAAAACTGAGAAACGCGGTTCCGAGAACGTTTGGTCTGAGTGCATACAACCTTAGTATCAAGGATTACGTTAGCAGAGAAGAATCTGAAAGAGTCATCTATGGTTCCGGTCTGAGAGGAAAGGTGAACCAACTCTTGCATTTGCGCCCCGGACTGCTTCGAGAAGATCGATTTAATCTGAGTTTAAATAATTTAGATTGCTATATTGGAAAAGATTATGTTTTTCGTGGTTTTTTTCAGAAATCTGAATATCCGGCATACGTGAGAGATGAGTTACTTGAACAATTCTCATTGGATGAGGCACTTCTCAATGATGAAAATCGGCGGTTGATTGACAAAATAGAGGCATGCGGTGGCAGCGCAGTTTTTGTACATGTACGGCGGGGAGACTACGTTCTCGAGAGTTCCCGGAAAGTGTTTGGGCTGTGCTCTCTTGAGTATTATGCAAATGCCGTTCGCGTGATTGCTGACAAAGCGGGGATAGTCCCCCACCTATTTGTGTTCTCCGATGACATGAAGTGGGTGAAAGAGAATTATCACCCTGATTTTCCCGTCACATTCGTAGATTTCAACCCGGCGGATCAGCCGCATCTGGATATTAACCTGATGAGGCATTGCAGGCACGGTGTTACTGCCAATTCGACGTTTAGCTGGTGGGGTGCCTGGTTAATTGAGAACCCCAATGCGGTAATTGTGAGCCCTGCCCGCTGGTACGCCGGAAATTACAGTGCAGAAGGGCTTCGCCCGACCAGCTGGCATTTAGTGTAGGGGTTCTTTCCCTCTGACACACTTCGCTCATGAAACGGAGTAAAGAGGGAAGTAATCACCTTTCCCCTTCTATTCCGTAGCCAAAAGAGTCTGGTTATCGCACACTTCGCGGCTTTTTGAACCAAGCCATGGAAATTCAATTGCTCGTCCACAAAGCATAAGCTATCAGCAGAGAGAAAAAAAATCCAGT
This sequence comes from Akkermansia sp., assembly GCA_017398765.1. Taxonomy (GTDB): domain Bacteria; phylum Verrucomicrobiota; class Verrucomicrobiia; order Verrucomicrobiales; family Akkermansiaceae; genus Akkermansia. Next base: position 15,152 of record JAFQEY010000010.1, on the reverse strand, counting down.
CGATTGACTTTTACGAGATGGTATGCTTATACATACTTCAACCCGCAACCATTACAAGCTTGATATATCCATGGGAATATGATAGTGTGAAAGCGTATGATTCGCAAGCTTTCAGTGAAGGGAATCACGGTTTTTCCCAATCAGGAGGTATTCAGCTTTGTACCGGGGATGAATATCATCATCGGTGGCAATGACTCCGGCAAAAGTCACCTCATGAAGCTGAGCTACGCCATCTGCAAATGGAGTTGCGGCGGCAGTCGGCGGGAACTGCCGGTGGTATGGGCGGAAGAAAAGCGGCTGAGGCTGGATTTGCTGCGGGTATTCGGCACCAGAGACCTCACCGGGCTCACCTCTCGCAGCATCAGCAACTGCACGGCATGTGTGCAAGCCTCCCTCTGCGGGGAAAAAGTGCCACTAGGCAGCGCGGAGCTGGACTTCAGTTTCCGCGAAGGGCATGAGGAAGAAGGGCTGAGCATCCGGAGAATGCCTGAACGGCATCTGGAAAACAATTCCGTATTTCTGGCACCGCGGGAGGTGCTCTCTATCTACCCCTGTTACATGCAAGCCGGAAAGCACTATCCCGAACTGCTGGACTCTGCCAGCTGGGAACTCTGCCGCGCGCTCGAAACAGAACCGTCTGACGCCCCTGCCCCCATCATGGCCGGAGTCATACAGCAAATAGAGGAATTACTCAACGGAAAACTTCTGCGCATCAACGGACGCTTCTTCCTGCAGCGACCGGGGCAGGAACCGCTGGAGCTCAATCTCGTGGCAGAGGGTTTCAAACGCATTGGCACGCTGGGACTTCTCATCAGCAACGGCACGGTTCGTCCCGGTACCTGCCTGTTCTGGGACGAACCTGAAATGAACATCAACGCGCAGCATCTGCCTCGCCTTGTCCGTATCATGATGCTGCTATGCCGCGCCGGTATCCAGCTGATTCTCACAACACACAGCCTGTTCCTGCTGCGTGAACTGGTCATCCAACTGGCAGAAAAAGGCAACAAAGGCATCACCAAACGATTTTTCGGTCTACAGGTTCCCGAGACAGCGGGGAACGGTGTCCAAGTCAGCGCAGCAGATGAGCTGAACGAGCTCAACCACATCGCCAGTCTGGATGCGGAATCCGAACAAGCAGACCGCTATCTGAACCTGGTTCCTAACCTTTTTTCCGAAGAATAAACCGTGTTTCAGCCCGGAACAACATGTATAGAGGGGGTGCACCGCTTCCATTTCGATGCCGGCTACTACGTCTGCCGCTTCGAGTGTTCGGACTTTTACTCACACAACGCCCAGAACTTCTGCAACAGCTGCAAGGAAATGGACTTTGTCCTCTACCACCCTGGCAAGAAAGAACTCTGGCTGGTGGAGGTTAAAGATTACCGCTTCAATGCCCGCCCCAAGGTGAGTGAACTGGTGGAAAAGCTCTGCCGCAAGGTACGCGACTGCCTGTTCCTGCTGCGCACGGCCGCCATCTGTGCCCCGGAGGAAGAACCGGCAGAGGGCATCTCTCTGCGCGAGATGGCTCGCATGAGCCTGCAAGCCAAGCATATCCGTCTGGCGTTTACCATTGAGCTGGGGCGCACCGGGCTCTTCCCGCCGAAATCCATACTGGCCACCATTCACGACCTGTTGTACCGCCAGCTGCGCTTCATTGACCCGCAGATGCTCTGTGTCCCCATCACCACCTCCGGCGAATTTGCCCCCTGGACCATAACCCCCGCCGGAAACGAGCATTCATCCCGTATTCAGAAGCGTTTGGAGGAAGCGCGTGCCGCCCGGGATAAAGAAGAAAAACTCCGCGAGGAAATGGCACGGCACAAGGAAAAAACGGAAGCCAAACGGCGCAAGAAAGCCAGAAAATCCACCCAGCCGCTCTGGAAACAGCGTGCCCAGGAACGAGCAGAAGGAAAAACCGGCAACCATGCCGGCCGAAAAAAATAAACCTCCGACAGCAGCTTACAGTGAATACATTGCGCAGCATTTACATCCTCATCGGCATCAGCATCCTCAGCGCAGTCATCTTTATCCCGGACTGGTTTGAAGACCCACGCAGGCTGCTGCCGGGGGAGTGGCAGGATTCAGGCCGCAGAGGTCGGATAGAAGCAACGGAAGAATACCTGCAAATATTCGGAGTCGGTTCAGAAGAGCCCATTCCCTACGAATGGCTGCAAACAGATGACGAGCCCTACACCTTGCAGGTAAGCTACGGCAGACACACCATCTCGGCAGATATCATCTTCAACGGCAAAGACGAAGTCATCGCCAATCTGGACATCATGCACAAACTCCCCAGGGAGGCAGCTGATACCCTGCGACAGAAGAATCGTTCTGCCGGGCGTCCCGAAAATGAATTCCGCCTCATCTTCCGCAGGATTATTCCTGAAAACAAGAAGAATTAGCGGCAAAATCTTCCCCTTGGGCAGTTTTATCTTGAAACCACGCAGAATTTGCGTTAAAAAGGTGGTGTTAATTTTCAATTTAACAAATCTGAACCAGTATATAGTTACAATACCAACATGGAACTTACAACATTCAAAATTCATGGCCTCTGTGCAGCCACGCACACCCCGATGAACGCCGATGGTTCCTGCAACCCCAATGCAGTGGATGCTCAGGCCAAGTTCCTGGCCAGCCAGGGTATCAAGTCCGTTTTCATCACCGGCTCCACCGGTGAATCCGCCCACATGCAGCTCACCGAGCGCAAGGAAAACATGGCCGCCTGGGGCGAAGCCGGCAAGAAGTACGATATCGCTGTCATCGTACACACCGGTGGCAACTGCGTGTATGACGGCCGAGAGCTGGCTGCCTACGCTGCAGAGTGCGGTGCTACCGGCACCGCCAGCAACTCTCCCTGCTACTTCAAGCCCGGCAGCATCGACCTGCTGGTAGACAGCCTTGCCGTGGCCGCCTCCGGTGCACCTGAGCTTCCCTTCTACTTCTACGACATTCCCGTGCTGACCCACGTGGGCTTCAACCCCTGCAAGATGATTGAAGCCTGCGCCGCCAGGATTCCGAATTTCGTGGGCGTGAAGTTCACCAACCCGGATCTGGCTCTCTACATGGATGCCCTCAACTATGACGGCGGCAAGTACGACATCCCGTGGGGTGTGGACGAATGGTTCCTGGGTGCCTACGCCACCGGTGCCAAGGGCGGTGTGGGTTCCTCCTTCAACTATGCGCCCAAGCTGTATGATGACATCATGAAGGCCGTGGATGCCGGCGATCTGGCAGAGGCTCGCCGCCTCCAGCAGCTCTCCGTCACCATGATTAACATCATTGCCGGCAAGGGCTACATGGGCTGCTGCAAGTACCTCATGAGCGAATGGACCGGCGTTGACTTCGGCCCGGCTCGCCTGCCCATGGGCAAGCAGGACAAGGCCACCCTCGATGCTCTCAAGAGCGAGCTCAAGGCTATCGGCTTCTACGATTGGGCTATTTACAAGTAAAGATTCAACCTCTGCCTCCTCATGGACACAAAAGCACTTGGCGAATTCTACAAAGACAAGCTGCTCAATGAGGTAGAACCGTTCTGGTTTCCCCGTTCGCTGGACACAGTGAACGGGGGGCTCTACCATTGCTGCGCTGCCGACGGCACACTGGTGGACACCGATAAGAACGTGTGGGCACAGGGTCGCATGGCCTGGATGCTCCTTACCTGTTACAACAGCATTGAAAAACGCCCGGAGTGGATGACCTACGCAGAAAGTGCCCTCAAGTTCCTTGAGGAAAAATGCGTTGACCCTTCCGACGGCCGCATGTACTTCCACATGACGGCAGACGGCACTCCCATCCGCAAGCGCCGCTATGCCTACAGTGAATGCTTCGCCGCCATTGCCTGGGCTGCCCACTACGGTGCCACCGGCGATGCTCACAGCGCGGAGCGCGCCCGCCACTGGTTTGACATCTATGCCGACATCTTCTTCACCCCGGGCAAGATGACACCCAAGAGCACCGGCAACCGCCCCGGCGAGAATCTGGGATGCCGCATGATTATGATTGTCACGGCTCAGGAGCTCCGCCGTTACCTGGGAGATGCAGACGGCTTCTACACCGGCTGGATTGACCGCTGCATCGATGACCTCCAGCGTCTCTTCCTGCACGAGGACATCAAGGCCGTGCTGGAAAACGTGGCACCGGACGGCTCCGTCATCGACCATTTCGACGAACGCATCCTCAACCCCGGTCACGATATCGAAGGCGGCTGGTTTGTGCTGGAAGAAGCCCGCTATCGTGGCGGCGACAAGAAGCTCATCGAAATCGGCTGCAAGATGATTGACTGGGCACTGGCACGCGGCTGGGACAAGAAGTACGGAGGTCTGCTCTACTACACAGACGTGTACAACAAGCCCGTGCAGGAATACTGGCACAACATGAAGTTCTGGTGGCCGCACGATGAAGCCCTCATCGGCACCTGCCTGGCATACGTCATGACCGGCGATGAGAAATATGCCGAATGGCACCAGCGCATCCACGACTGGGCATTCGAACACCTGCAGGACAAGGAACACGGCGAGTGGTTCGGCTACTGCAATCAGGACGGCACCACCACCAACGGGCTCAAGGGCTCCATGTGGAAATCGTTCTTCCACCATCCGCGTGCGCTCTGGTGCTGCGCTCACTACTTCGGTGCCATTCCCGCACCGGAAACAAAAGCTTAATCTGACCTACAACATTCCATGATTATTGGTATTCTCAATTCCGGCGGTGACTGCCCCGGTATTAATGCAGTTATCGAGGGCTACGTCTCTGCGGCATACCGCCGCGGGTGGCGAGTCATCGGCTTCCACGACGGTTTCGAGGGTCTGCTGCCGGTTGCCGGCGGCCGTCGCTACGAAATCCTCACGCCCATGAAGACCCACCAGATTCGCTCACAGGGCGGCACCATGCTGGGCACCACCAACACGGGCAACTTCAAAATCAACACCAACAAGCTGGGCCGCCGTTCCATCGACCCGGAGATTCTGGCCAAGGCCAAGAAAACCATCTCCGCTCTCGGTCTGGAGGCTCTGGCTGTTGTGGGTGGTTCCGGCTCCGCACGCACGGCCAGCCTGTTGGCAGAAGAAGGTCTGCCGGTAATTTCCATTCCCAAGACCATTAACAACGACCTCTGCCCTGACACGGATTACACCTTCGGTTTCCAGAGTGCCGTAAGCGTTGTATCGGAGTCCATTGACCGCATCCGCACCACGGCCAACGCCCACCAGCGTATGATGGTGGTGGAGGTGATGGGTGACCTCTCCGGCTGGATTGCTCTGCACAGTGGTATAGCCACGGCGGCAGATGTCGTATTGATTCCTGAGATTGAGTTTGAGTTGCAGAACGTTATTGACTGCATCAAGGCTCGCAAGGCTGCCGGGCAGCGTGAAATTATCGTTGTGGTAGCAGAAGGTGCCAAACTGGACGGCAAACTCATCACCGTACTCAATAAAGACAACGGTGAGGAGCGTCTGGGCGGCATCGGTAATCGGCTTTCCCGCATACTGGAGGAGGAAACGGGTATCGAAACCCGCTACTGCGTGTTGGGTCACACCCAGCGCGGCGGTTCGCCCTGCGCCTTTGACCGTATTGCGGGGCTGCGCTTCGGCGTGGAAGCCGTCAAACTCATCGAAGAGCGCCAATTCGGCACAGCTCTCATTCTCAACGGACCAAATGTGGACACCGTACCCATCGAAGATGCCGTCCGCTCCCTGCGGCTGGTAGACCCGGAGAGCCAGATTGTTGCCACGGCACGCGATTTGGGCATCATTTTCGGCGACCGTCCGGCAAAAGAACTGATGAGTGATCACAAGAAAGAGACACCTGAGGGCAAGAAGCCTGCCCGCAAGGCATGCAAATCAAAAGAGGCAAAATAAATAACGAATGAAAAACATCCTGAAGAGTTTCTGCCTGTTGGCAGCAGCAGTCGGCAGCGTTCTCCAGAACTCCTGCACCGGCTACGTTACCCCGGATCAAACAACCCCCAGCTATGTAGCACTGGAAGTGCATTCCGGGCGCATCCTCTATTCATCCAACGCGAATGAGCGACGCCCCATCGGTATGCTCTCCAATCTGGCCACAGCAACAGTAGTTCTGGACTGGGTACGCGCCCACAACGTTGACCTCAACCGCATGATTACCGTGCCGCAAGAGGCCGTACGCTGGCAGCGCACCAACCTGCTGAAACTTCGTCCCGGAGAAAGTCTTACCCTGCGTGATGCCCTGTACTCCGCCCTGCTGTGGGATGACAGTGCCTGCGCAACTACAGCGGCATTTGCCTGCGGTCAGGTGCTCAGTGAGTCTGACCCTGAGGGAGCATTCATCTCAGAAATGAACAAGCTTGCCCTCAGACTGGGCATGACCTCCACCCGGTTCAAGGGATCCAACGGAGCCGTCATCACCCAGTCTACAGCGCGAGACATGGCACTGCTGGGCATGTATGCACTCACCAAGCCGGAGATGCTGGCCATCACCTCCCAGCGCTACGTAACGGCAAACGTATACTCCCCACAGGGAGTACGAACAGCCACCATCCGCAACAACAACCGCCTGCTGCCCTCAGCCAATAGTGTAGACGGGCTGAAAGTCGCACGCTCCCGAAGCGCCGGCTCCTGTCTCATGGTCACCAACAGTCGGGCCTCCGTCAAAAGAACAAACCCGACCAACGGGCAGCCCGGAACCTATGGACAGCGGCTGCTTGTCGTCATGCTTGGCATGCCGGACGGCAGTGTCCGTGACAGAACCGCTGCCAAATTCCTGGCTAATGGCTGGGACGCGTGGGATGCCTGGCTCCCCACCAATGACTATCAGGATCGTTCCAAATTCATCATCCTTCCTAACTAAACATCTCTCATGAATATCGGTATACTCAACGCCGGCGGCGACTGCCCCGGACTCAACGCCGTGATTGAAGGCGCCGTGGCTGCTGCAACAGCCCGCGGCTGGAAAGTCTACGGCTTCTACGATGGCTTTGAGGGGCTGCTCTCCACGCCCGAAAACGAGCGCTGGCGCATCCTCACCCCGGAGAACTGCCACAACATCCGCTCCATGGGCGGCACCATCCTCGGCACTGTCAACAAAGGCAACTTCACCGTCAAAAGCGGTGTGGGCGGCCGCATGCAGATTGCGGATGACGTGCTGCAACGCAGCAAGGACACCGTCAAACGCCTGGACCTCTCTGCCCTCATCGTGGTGGGTGGCGATGGCTCTCAGACCATCGGTCTGGAACTCCGCCACATTGGCCTGCCCATCGTAGGCGTGCCCAAGACCATTGATAATGACCTGGGCTCCACGGACTACACCTTCGGCTTCTGGACCGCAGTCTCCATCGTGAGCGAAAATCTGGACCGCCTGCGCACCACGGCCTTCTCCCACCAGCGCATGATGGTGGTGGAAGTCATGGGCCGCCATGCCGGCTGGATTGCTCTCTACGGCGGCATTGCCGGTGGTGCAGACGTGATTCTGCTGCCGGAAATCGAGTTCACACTGGAAGACATCGTTCGCAAGGTAGAACTGCTGAAAGCTCTCGGCCAGCGCGAAATCATCGTCGTGGTAAGCGAAGGTGCCAAGATTGGCGGCAAGCTGCTCACTCTGGACGAGGAAACCAAGGGCGAGGTGCGACTGGGCGGTATTGCCTCTTTCCTGTCCACCAAGCTGGAAACCATCACCGGTATCGAAACCCGTTACTGCGTGCTGGGTCACATCCAGCGTGGCGGTTCCCCCATCCCGTTTGACCGCGTACTGGGTGTCCGCTGCGGCGCAAAGGCCATCGACCTCATTGAGGAGGGCAAATTCGGCGAAACCGTTGCCCTGCACCGCGTTGACATGGTTTCCATGCCCATTGAGGATGCCGTCCGTACCCTCCACATCGTGGACAGCCAGAGCCAGCTCGTGGAAGCCGCCCGAGAAATCGGAATTTCCTTCGGCGATGCCTCCAGTTGACGCTCCCCCGGTACTCAATCTTTCCTTCCTCACGCCGCAGTGCTCATCCCACTGCGGCGTTTTTGTGTAACGGGAAGCTCTGTTTTATATGCCACCCGACACCGCCCCGATGATGAACCACATGTTACCGCATTTCAATAATTTCAAAAACTAATGCACTAAAATAAAGGGAATTCATTTTACAGGTGGGAGACATCATGATAGAATCAGAGGGCAACGTTGTATTTATCTGCTATGGGTAGAAATCAGTTCAACGAAGATTCCCGCGTAAAGCTACCGGTCATCCTGCAACTGGTACGGCTGGGGTATGAGTTTCTACCCCGCGCTGTCTGGGAGAAGCAAAGGGAACCTCAGACGAACATCTTGCGGGATGAGTTTGCGCGTGCGTTCGTTCGGTTGAATGAGAAAAAAACAGAAGAGGACGCCCATCGGTACATCGACACGGTACTGGTGCCGATGCTGAACAACAACGACCTTGGCCGCCAATTTTACAACAAATTGATAGCGCAAACCACGGACGAGGTGTTGATAGACTTTGCCGATTTTGATAACAACAGCTTCCATGTTGCGACCGAGGTGAACTGCACCAATGAAGGCGAAGAATTCCGCCCCGATGTGATGGTGTTTGTGAACGGCCTGCCTCTGGCATTTTACGAGGTGAAGAAGCCCAACAGCAAGGAGCAGATGAAAGCCGAGCGTGACCGCATGACCAGGCGCAATGCGCAGAGTTGCTTCCGTCGCTACATGAACGCAGCACAGCTCATGCTGTTTTCCGGAAATCAGGAATATGATGACGGTAACCGCTGGCAGGGCAGTTTCTACTGTACCACCTCTCAGGGGAAACCGCATTTCAATTTCTTCAGAGAAAAAAACGAGGTTGCCTTTACCCCGCGAATGCTGAGAGACCTCCGTGATGATGACATCCGAGCAGTACTGCGTGACACCAAGTTGGCAGGTTACGAGCATACGCCGGAGTTCGAATCATCCATCGGGCAAAATCGTCCGGCTTCACGCTTTGCCACCTCCCTGTTGTCACGTGAGAGATTTGAGTTCATGCTACACTTTGGCATTGCCTTTGTTGAAAAGGAAGACAATGGCATACGCAGACTGGAGAAACATATCATGCGCTATCCGCAGCTGTTCGCGTCACTGCGCATGCGGCAATGGCTCAATGGGGGGAACACGCGCGGCACTATCTGGCACACTCAGGGCTCAGGAAAGACAGCCCTCACCTATCACAGCGTCAAAAATCTGACCGACTACTACGGTAAGCAAGGCACCATAGCCAAGTTCTTCTTTGTTGTAGACCGCATCGACCTGGCAGACCAAGCCGCAGATGAGCTCGGTGCACGCGGGCTTCACATCGTGAGGGCAGACAGCCGCAAAGAGTTCGACAAGCTGTTGCATAGTCAAAGCGGCAAGGACGGTGACAGCGGCAAAGACGAAATCAATGTTGTCAATATCCAGCGATTCAAGTCGGACGGAGGCAAAATCATTGCCCCCTACGGCACAAATATCAAACGTATCTTCTTTATCGATGAAGCACACCGCAGCTACAAACCACAAGGCTCATTCCTTGGTGCATTGTTAAATGCGGAAGCCGATTCCGTATACATTGGGCTGACAGGCACACCCAAACTCTCCGCCCCCGAGAATGACGAAAGTCGCGAAGCCTTCCTGAAACGAGAAAAAGCCACACGCGAAATATTTGGCGAATATATCGACACCTACTACTATAACCAATCCATTCAGGACGGCTACACACTGCGTCTGCTGCACGAAATAGTGGAAACTCAGTATCGCGTGATACTGGAAGACGCATTGAAACAGGTGAAAGTTCTGGTAGGAGATGCCAAGAAACGCAAAGTGTTGTATGCCCATGAAAAGTTTGTCACTCCGCTCACGCAGTACATCGTCACGGATCTGCTGAACACCCGAGAGACACATGGGGACCGCAGCATCGGCGGCATGGTGGTGTGTGACACCTCCGAACAGGCAAAAATGATGATACGGATGCTTGAAGAAAAGCACCCGGAAATCAAAGCAGCCCTCATTCTTCACGATGTAGGCACCAAGGTAGAACGCAAAGACCTGACAGATAAGTTTAAAAACGGCGAACTGGACTTGTTGGTGGTCTTCAATATGCTGCTGACCGGTTTTGATGCTCCGCGCCTCAAGAAACTTTACATGGGGCGCATCGTCAAAGAACACAACCTGCTGCAAACGCTGGCACGCGTGAATCGCCCCTACGGAGATTGGAAATATGGGCACGTGGTAGACTTTGCAGATATCCGTAAAGCCTTTGATGCCGCAAACGCCGCCTATCTGGAAGAACTCAAACGCGAACTTGGCGAAAACTGGGACAATTACAATGCCCTGTTCCACACACGCGAAGAAATCGAGGTGAGTGTAGCTAAGATGAAAGATTTCCTGTGGCGATATCGTCCTGAAAATCACGCCGAGTTCGAGCAGATTCTGGAAACCGCCGACAAAAAAGAACTGCAACAACTGCGCCGCAGTCTTGCAGAAGCACGTGAACTGAGAGCCAGTATCATTGGTGGCGGATACGACATGAACCTTGAAGAAATCGACCGCTTCATCCGCATGGAGCGTATGGTCAGCGAACGCCTGAACACTATCTACACAGAGGAGGCATGGGCCAAGGGAACAGAAACAGAGGAACTGCTGGAAGCCGCCTTGAACGGTTGCCTGTTTGCGTTCCAACGCAAGGGCAATCCCGTTGAGCTCAAAATTGCAGACGAACTCATCCGGCGCTTCCGCAAAGCCAAGGGGCAACTGGGTGGCTGCTTTGACAGAAAAGATGCCTCATGGGCTCAACTGAATGAAGAACTGCGCCGCATCTTCGGAGAAAAAGGGTTCAAGGAGATGAGCGCAGAAGAACTGCGCGCCCGGCTTGCCGAAATGGATGAAGTGGAACGCAAGCTCAAACAGGTGCTGCATCAGGAGCAGATTATCCTGTGTATGTATGATCACGATGCCAAATACGCCCGCCTGCACCGTTACCTGCTGCGAAAATACCCGGAGTTAACCAGCTACGAACGCAGCCTGGTAGAAGCTCTGAACCAAGTACGCAGTAAAGTTGATGACCTGCTGGATGATAACGCAAATCTCATTCAGAACCAATCCTATTTCAAAGGAACTCTCAACAGTACCATCTGGAACACGCTGGCTGCCTATACCACACCCCGTCTCAGCAGAGAACAAAAATTAGATATTTCTCAAACTATTTACTCCGAATACAGCGAACATCTTTCCCCCGCCTGACGCATGGAAGACGACATCCTCATCCGCACTCAAAAGCTCATTGATGAGCTGAAAGCCACCTGTGCAGCCTACGGTCTGGGTAATGACGGCAATGAATACAAGGTCATCACTCAGGTTTTTCAGTACAAGTTCCTGAACGATAAATTCATGCGCTACGCTACGGAACAAGGAATTACGGGTAGCATAAGTCGGTACGAGCAACTGATGCTCATGGAGGGTGATGCGTATGAAGACTTGTGGTACATTCTCCCCCCGGGTATTGCCCGTTTCAAAAAAGAGCAGCTCATTCCCAGTCTCCACAATCGACAGAATGAACCGGGATTTGACCAACTGTTCGATAACACCCTCACAGAACTCGCCGCACAGAATGCCGATATCTTCTCCGTACGCACCTCGGAACATACCGCCATTCTGATGTTTGAAAAGCTCAGCGTCTTTATTACCGATGCGAGCAAACGCGCCGATTTCTGCCGAGCCATTATCAACAAACTCTCGCAATTCTCTTTTGAAGATGCCTTTGATCGGGGTTATGACTTCTTCTCCTCCATCTACGAATACCTGATACGAGACTACAACACCGATTCCGGCGGCAAGTACGCTGAGTATTTCACTCCGCATTCCGTAGGGCGCGTGATGGCTCAGATTCTGGTGAACGGCAAGCCCAAGAGTGTCACCTGCTACGATCCCTCTGCCGGCTCCGGCACGCTGCTGATGTGTCTTGCCGACCGCATCAGGCAGAATTGCTGCACCATTTATTCGCAGGATATTTCCCAGAAATCCAGCGGTCTGCTGCGGTTGAACCTCATCCTGAACGGTCTGGCCGAATCTCTGCAAAACGTAGTGCAAGGCAACACCCTGACAGAGCCGGCATTTTTTGAGAAGTCCGGCGGCCTCAGAAAATTTGACTACATCGTCTCCAACCCGCCGTTCAAGCTCGACTTCTCCGAGTACCGGGACTCCTTGGCTGCCCCGGAACGCAAACCCATATTCTTTGCAGGTGTACCCAAAGTGCCGAACAAGAAAAAGGAATCCATGGCAATTTACCTGTGTTTCCTCCAGCACGTCATCGCTTCCCTGAGTGATAAAGGCAAGGCGGCCATCGTGGTGCCCAGCGGTTTCCTCACCGCGGCCTCATCACAGGAAAAAACAATTCGTGAAAGACTCGTCTCGCAGAAGTGGCTACGCGGAGTGGTCAGCATGCCGTCCAATATCTTTGCCGCCACCGGTACAAGCGTTTCCGTCATCTTCATTGATAAAGAGGACGCAGGCAGCCGAGACGGCGCAATCCTTATCGATGCCTCCCAGCTGGGCACCAAGGAAAAAGACAACAATAACAAACAGTACACACGCCTTTCCCGAGAAGAAGAAGAACGCATCATCGCAACCTTTGAGAAACACGAAGCGGTGGATTCCTTTGCCGTAGTTCCCTCCTACACGGAAATGGAGGAAAAAGGCTTCTCCTTCTCCGCCGGGCAGTATTTCGATGTGAAGATTGAGCATATCGATATCTCCCCGGAGGAGTTCAAGCAAAAGATGGACGCATTCATGGCAGAGTTCAACGAGCTGTCGGCTCAGTCTGCCAAGCTGGATGAGGAAATCAGAAAACAAATGTCTTTTCTGGAGTTTAATTAAGCCATGGTCAATAAACCCATCTCCTTTCTTCTCTACAACCTCCCCGATAGCGACGGGCAAGTTCAAGCCATTGTGCAGGATGAAACAATATGGCTGACACAAAAGGCCATGGCCGAACTTTTCGGTGTGCAGGTACCCGCCATCAGCAAACACCTCAAGAATATTTTTGATGAGGGTGAGCTGGAGCCGGAAGTGGTTATTTCCAAAATGGAAATAACCACTCCACACGGTGCAATGAAGAATAAAACACAATCTATCCTTACAACCTTTTATAACCTGGATGCCATCATCTCCGTTGGCTATCGCGTCAATTCCGCAAAAGCAACCCGCTTCCGGCAATGGGCTACCCGAGTTCTCAATGAATTCATCCGCAAGGGCTTTGTGCTGGATGACGACAGACTCAAACAAGGCTCAGACGCTTTCCGAAAAGACTACTTCCGCGAATTGCTCGAGCGCGTTCGCTCCATCCGCGCTTCCGAACGCAGAATCTGGCAGCAAATCACAGACATTTTCGCAGAATGCAGCATTGACTATGACAAAACCTCTGACATCACCCATGACTTCTATGCCATGGTGCAGAATCGTTTTCACTATGCCATCACAGGGCAGACCGCTGCCGAAATTGTCTACAACAGCGCAGACCATTCCAAAGACCACATGGGCTTGAAAACCTGGAAAAACGCCCCGGACGGCCGCATCCTGAAATCAGATGTCAACATCGCCAAAAATTACTTGGATGAAAAATCCATTCGCCGTCTGGAGCGCGCCGTCAGCGGATTCTTTGATTACATAGAAGATTTAATTGAGCAGGAAAACACATTCTCCATGGAACAATTCTCCGCTTCTGTCAACGAATTCCTGGCGTTCCGACGTTACCAAATCCTCCCGGATAAAGGCCGCATCTCCGCTGCTCTGGCCAGAAAAAAAGCCCATCAGGAATATGATATCTTCAACAAAACCCAGATAATCGATTCTGACTTTGATAAGGCTACCAGAAAAATGTTGGAAGATCATGAGGAATAATAAGTCTGAAATATGAGTGAGTGGAAACATGAAACGGTGCGTGCGCTATGCAGTCATGTCATAGATTGCCGAAATAAAACTGCACCAGTGGTAAATTATCCAACACCATATAAAATGTTGCGAACTAGCAACATCCGAAATGGTTTTGTAGACATTTCTTCTGTGAGATATGTAACGAAACAAACGTATGATATCTGGACAAGCAGAGGAGAGCTTGAAGATGGAGATGTTATTTTTACTAGAGAAGCGCCCTTGGGAGAGGTTGGCATTTTAAGAACGGCTGACGGATACTTTCTAGGTCAACGCTTAGTTCTATTTCGCTCAAATCCTCAAAAATGCTATAATTGGTTCCTTAATTATGCACTTCTTTCTCCGTGGATAAAAAATAAAATTTGCGGAAGTGGCGGCGGCTCTATTGTTACGCATTTACGAGTTCCCGATTGTGAAGAAATTCAAATCCGAATCCCCGCAGATTTGTCAGAACAAAGGAGAATTGCAGATACGCTTCGCGCTATTGATGAAAAAATCGAGCTCAATCAGCAGATAAATGATAATTTAGAAGCCATGGCTCAAGCCTTGTATGACTACTGGTTCGTGCAGTTTGATTTCCCTGATGCGAATGGCAAGCCATACAAATCCAGCGGCGGCAAGATGGTGTGGAATGAGGTATTAAAGCGTGAGATACCTGCGGGGTGGTCGTGTGGGCAGCTAGGCGATATAATACAGGCAAATCCCACGGAACACCTCAACAAAGGAGCTGTTGCTCCATATATTGCAATGGAAGCATTAAGTACAACTCGCTTCCTTACAGATGAACCAGAAAAGAAGGCATACGCAGGTGGAATGAAATTCAGGAACAAAGATATCTTGATTGCAAGAATAACGCCCTGCTTGGAGAATGGAAAAACTGCGTTGGTGCACGACCTAAAGGACAAAGAAGTAGGCTTTGGTTCAACTGAGTATATAGTAATACGAGGAAAATTATTCTCTCTACCTACATTCTGTATATGTTTGGCTCGTTCTAAGGAGTTTAGGACATACGCAATAAGTAAAATGACAGGAACATCTGGTCGTAGACGGCTTGATTACAAGGATGTTGAGGCTTATAAACAGCCCATTCCGCCAGCTTCTCTTTTGTGTAAATTTGAAAATTGGGGTGCTGGAGTTTTGGATAAAATGCATAAGACTCTTGTACAGAACCGTATATTAGAAAAACAACGCGACTTCCTGCTTCCCCTCCTGATGAACGGACAGGTACAGGTCAGGCCGCAAGGGGAGCTAAATTATCATTT
>JAFQEY010000073.1 GCA_017398765.1 Akkermansia sp. | reverse complement strand
GTGTTCAGCATTGATAATCAACATTTGTTTAAAATTTTGCCGCGTGACACCACTTGACCGCAAGTGGTCTGAATCTCCATAAAGCCATAAAAACCATTCATTTGCAAATTTTAAGCTTGCTACAGCATTGTAAATGCTGTAGCAAGCTATGCAAAACTTTGTCCTATGAAGCGGTCCATTTGCATGCTAAAGACGCAACATAGCTCAATTGTGCAGGAATGAGCGGAATGCCTGGCAGAAACAAAACACCCCTGCCCGGGAGAATCCGGACAGGGGATGCTTGTAACGTGTGTGTAAAGAGGGAGCTTTACTTCATGGCTTCCTCGATGGCCACGGCCACGGAAACGGTGGCACCGACCATGGGGTTGTTGCCCATGCCGATGAGACCCATCATTTCCACGTGAGCGGGCACGGAGGAGGAGCCGGCGAACTGGGCATCGCTGTGCATGCGGCCCAGGGTATCGGTCATGCCGTAGGAGGCGGGACCGGCAGCCATGTTGTCCGGGTGCAGGGTACGACCCGTGCCGCCACCGGAGGCCACGGAGAAGTACTTCTTACCGGCCAGCGTGCATTCCTTCTTGTAGGTGCCGGCAACCGGGTGCTGGAAGCGGGTGGGGTTGGTGGAGTTACCGGTGATGGACACGTCCACACCCTCCAGCCACATGATAGCCACGCCTTCACGCACATCGTCAGCACCGTAGCAGTTCACCTTGGCGCGCTCGCCGTCGGAGAATGCCTTCTTGCTCACCACTTCCACCTTGCCGGTGGCGTAGTCGAACTTGGTCTGGCAGTAGGTGAAGCCGTTGATACGGGAGATGATGTAGGCGGCGTCCTTACCCAGACCGTTGAGGATGACGCGCAGCGGCTTCTGACGCACCTTGTTGGCGGAGCGGGCGATACCGATAGCACCTTCAGCGGCGGCAAAGGATTCGTGACCGGCCAGGAAGCAGAAGCACTCCGTCTCCTCGCGCAGCAGCATGGCAGCCAGGTTGCCGTGACCCAGACCCACCTTGCGGTCGTCTGCCACAGAGCCGGGAATGCAGAATGCCTGCAGACCTTCACCGATGGCTTCGGCAGCGTCGGCAGCCTTCGTGCAGCCCTTCTTGATGGCGATGGCGGCACCCACGGTGTAGGCCCAGCCGGCGTTCTCGAAGGCAATGTTCTGGATGCCGCGAACGATGGCGCGGACGTCGATACCCTTCTCAAGGCAGACCTGCTCGGCCTCCTCGCAGGAGTTGATGCCATACTGTGCCAGCACGGGCAGAATCTGGTCGATACGACGAGAGTAGGATTCAAAAAGAGGCATAATTGTAACTTCTATATGGTTAAAGGTTCTTTACTCGTGACGGGGGTCGATGTACTTGGCGGCACCATCGAAGCGACCGTAGGAACCGGTGTGCTTCTTGATAGCCTCGTTGGCATCCATGCCCTTCTTGATGTCTTCCATCATCGGGCCCATCTTCACGTACTGATAACCCGTGATTTCGCCGTCGGCATCCAGCGCAAGCTTGGTGATGTAACCCTCTGCCAGCTCCAGATAGCGAGCGCCCTTGGCCAGGGTGCCGTACAGCGTACCTGTCTGGGAGCGCAGCCCCTTGCCCAGGTCCTCCAGACCGGCACCGATGGGCAGACCGCCCTCAGAGTAAGCACTCTGGGTGCGTCCGTAAACAATCTGCAGGAAAAGTTCGCGCATGGCGGTGTTGATGGCATCGCACACCAGGTCGGTGTTCAGAGCTTCCAGCACAGTCTTGCCGGGCAGAATCTCAGAGGCCATGGCGGCAGAGTGAGTCATGCCGGAGCAGCCAATCGTCTCCACCAGAGCTTCCTGAATGATACCCTGCTTCACGTTGAGCGTGAGCTTGCAGGCACCCTGCTGAGGCGCACACCAACCCACACCGTGGGTCAGACCGGAGATGTCCTCAATCTTCGTGGACTGCGTCCAGGCACCCTCCTGCGGAATGGGTGCAGGGCCGTGATTGCAGCCCTTCTTGACGCAACACATCTGTTCTACTTCGTGTGTGTACTGCATAATTTGAGAATGTTTGCTTTTGAGGGGAAAGAGGTCTGCCGCCGCGCAGCAATTCACTTCCTCGTGCGCGTATTATAACTGATTTTTTCTCATCTGGCGAACCTAAAATGCAAAAAAATCGTCAGAATTAACTCATTTTGAGTTAGTTTAGTCTAATTCGTTCTTTTATCAAACTTCATAAGCAGTTCATCAGCAACACAAAAAGAAAGAGTCAACCCCAACCTTTACTCAGGGGGATTGACTCTGACAGAAGTGGTTGTGCCGAACGGTTCAGAGAGCGGCAATGCCATACACGGCAGCACTGCCGAGCTGTTCCTCAATGCGCAGAAGCTGGTTGTACTTGGCAAGTCTGTCCACGCGGGAAAGCGAGCCGGTCTTGATTTGTCCGGCATTGGTTGCCACGGCAAAGTCTGCAATGAAAGCATCTTCCGTTTCGCCGCTGCGGTGAGAAACCACAGCCGTATAGCGGTTAATCATTGCCAGTCGCACGGCCTCAAAGGTCTCGGAGAGCGTGCCAATCTGGTTAAGCTTCACCAGAATGGAATTGGCTACCCCGGTGCGGATTCCCTTGCGGAGGAAATCCACATTGGTCACAAAGAGGTCATCGCCCACCAGCTGGCAGCGGTCACCAATGGTGTCCGTGAGCAGCTTCCAACCCTCCCAGTCATTTTCGGCGCAACCGTCCTCGATGGAGATGACGGGATAGCGGCTGATAAGGCCCTTGTAGTAATCCGTCAGCTCAGCGGCGGTAAGGCTGTCGCCCGTACTCTTTTTGAAAACGTAGCGGTTGCTTTCCGGGTCATAGAACTCTGAGCTGGCCACATCCAGTGCCAGAAACACATCCTTACCCGGCTCATACCCGGCGTTGGAAATAGCCTGCATGATGCAGTCCAGGGCATCTTCCGTGCCGTTGAGCTTGGGTGCATAGCCGCCCTCATCACCCACGGCGGTGCTCAGACCGCGCTTCCGCAACACGGCGGCCAGCGCGTGGAACACCTCTGCCCCGCAGCGCAAGGCCTCGCGGAAGGTGGGCAGCCCCTTGGGCATAATCATGAACTCCTGAAAATCAATGGGGGCATCTGAGTGCGCCCCGCCGTTGATAACGTTCATCATCGGCACAGGCAGAATATGGGCATTCGGTCCACCCAGATAGCGGTACAGCGGCTGCCCGGTGGCCTGCGCCGCTGCGCGGGCCGTTGCCAGCGATACTGCCAGCAGCGCATTCGCTCCCAGGCGAGACTTGTTCGGCGTGCCGTCTTGCTCCCGCATGCGGGTATCCACCCCAATCTGGTCTGTCGCATCCATGCCGCAGAGTGCGGGGGCTATCTCCTCATGCACATGTGCCACAGCACCGGCCACGCCCTTGCCGCAGTAGCGCCCCTTATCGCCGTCCCGCCACTCGTGAGCCTCATGCTCACCGGTGGAGGCACCACTGGGCACGGAAGCACGCCCCATGATACCGTTGCTCAGCCATACCTCTGCTTCCATGGTCGGATTCCCGCGCGAGTCCAGTATCTCGCGCGCCGTTACCTTGCTGATTGTTCTCGTATTCATAACGCCGCCTTTGTACCATGTAAAACGCCTGTTGACAAGCTTTATTTTTATTTTACAACTCACTTTTTTATAACATTTTACAACACATTATCAAATTTTTGCACGCTAATCATTCCATTTGTGTTAGTTACACCTAATTCAAGAAAATCACCCATTTACCGATCGGTCATTGACCACGGGCAAGAGAAGCCAAAAAGGCACGGAAAAGGAGATGGGAGGCAGGAAGCTGAAGAAATCTCATTTAATCGCGGCGGCGGCGCGTGGAAAGAGCAGCCAATGCCACCAGGCACAAAAAAGTTGAAGAAGTTTCCGGGATATTGGGAGTCAGACCCTGCAAGTACACGGTGCCGGACACATTGTCAAAATGCAGCATAGTGTGCTCGTTGATACAATCCCCCGTAAAATAAGCGGACGCCGCGATATCATTTCTATAGTTTGAAATGCCTTTTACCCCGCTAAAGAGAATGACCTGCGAATCATTCAGGATAGTTTCTGTCCCCGCAAGCAATAATCTAACCTTTTCGTCACCACTGATATTGAAGTACAGAACACCATTATTCAACGCGATATGAGCTCCGGCCATCTGATAGGTAGCACCTCCTTTCATCGTCAGGTTTCCCGAGATGGTAGCACCAATTTCCGTATTGAGAGTATACGTGGGGGAATCGGAATTCAGTTCCGAGACATGTTCCGATATGCCATGAAAGCTTCCGGCGTATTGAGTACTTGTCACACAGAGTGCGGCATCCTTGTAGATAGCAACATCTGCCGCATAGATCTGTGCCCCGGCACTCAGTTCAAGGAAATTACTGCTCAAAACAGAGACACTCTGGCTTACATGTAACTCTGCATTTCGAATATTCAGAGTAGCATGACTATCTGCCTCCAGCGTGAGGCGAGACGCCTTCAGTTTAGCCCCATCCTCAATACGCAGGCAACCTCCGCGCTGGCTGCACCATTGGCGCAAGGTACGGCAAAGTGCCGGGTGGAACCGCCGGACGCGCCCCTGGCAGCAAGATATCTGCCGCCACAGTTTCGCAAGCTACCACGCCGCCCGCTTCCGCAATCTCCATGCTCTGCAGCTGGAAATGGGGCACAGGGATGCCACTCTGCTGCGCACGCGCTATCTGAATTTGCCGAGCACCAGGAAAGCGAAAGAGTTTTGGGCAAGCAATATACCCCTTATCGGCAGTGTGCAATAAGCGTGGGTGGTAACCGAAGTTACCACCCACGGAAATTTGAAGTGACTGTGCAGCCGAATCAGGCCTCAGGCTGCTGCTCTGCCTCGGCGGAGTAGTCGATGGCAGCGAGAGCCTGATAGAGACGCCAGCGGCGCTGGATATCCTGCTCTTCGAGGGAGAGGAGCTTCTCGAAGTTGGCCTTGTTGGTCTTGGCCAGCATCTTGAAGCGGTTTTCGCCGCCCTTGCCATCCACACCGATGAGGGCTTCACGCACGGACTTCTTGGGAGCCTTGCTCTTGATGGTGAGCGGGTTCTTGCCCAGCTTGATGTTGTCCGGGTTGAAGTTATAGAGCAGCCAGCGACCGCAGTCTACGGCATCCTTCTGGCGGTCAAGACCCTGTGCCATGTTGATACCGTGGTTGATGCAGTGGCTGTAGGCAATCACGAGAGCGGGACCGTCATAAGCCTCAGCTTCGGCCAGAGTCTTGAGGGTGTGCTCGTCATTGGAACCCATGGCGATGGAAGCCACATAGATGTTGCCGTAGGTCATGGCCATGTAGCCGATGTCCTTCTTCACCTGGTCCTTACCGCGGGTGGCGAACTTGGCCACAGCGGAGCGCGGTGTAGCCTTGGAGCACTGACCGCCGGTGTTGGAGTACACCTCAGTATCCATGACCAGCACCTTCACGTTGCGCCCGGAAGCCAGGATGTGATCCAGACCGCCGTAGCCGATGTCGTAGGCCCAGCCGTCACCGCCGAGAATCCACACGGACTTGCTCACCAAGTGGTTGGCCTGTGCCTTGAGGGCGGCAAGCTCGGGGTCATCGCCGCAGGCAGCCTTGATGGCAGCCACGGTTTCGCGGGCATTGACCACCTCTGCCTCCGTCTTCTGCGGGTTGGACTTGATGGCATCCACCAGGTCTGCACCAATCTTACCGGCAGCGGCTTCAAGGAGCTCCATGGCGTATTCCTGCTTCTTGTCCAGAGAGACGCGGAAGCCGAGACCGAACTGAGCATTATCCTCAAAGAGGCTGTTGGCCCAGGCGGGACCGCGGCCGTCGGCATCGTGCGTCCAGGGGGTGGTGGGCAGGTTACCGCCGTAAATGGAGGAACAACCCGTAGCGTTGGCCACCACCAGACGGTTGCCCAGCAGCTGTGTAAGAGCCTTGATGTAGGGAGTCTCACCGCAACCGGCACAGGCACCGCTGAATTCGAACAGCGGACGCAGGAACTGCTGGTCCTTCACCTGACCCACGTTCACCTTCGTGCGGTCAACATCCGGCAGTTTCTCAAAGAACTTCCAGTTCTCGGCCTCGGGCTGGAGAGCCTCGGCAGCCGGGGTCATGGTCAGGGAGTTCGTGGGGCAGACGCGGGAGCAGAGGGTGCAGCCCGTGCAGTCAGAAGCAGACACCTGGATGATGAACTTCTTGCCCTGCCAGGTCTTGTGCATCTTGCTGGCATCTGCGGACTTGAAGCTCTCAGGAGCACCCTCCAGCTCAGCCGGGTCAACCATCTTGGCACGGAGAGCGGCATGCGGACACACGGTGGTGCACTTACCGCACTGGATACAGGCCTTGCTGGTCTCCGTCTTCTCCGGCTGCCACACGGGGATTTCGAGAGCGAGGTCGCGCTTCTCATACTGCGTGGTGCCGCTGGGGAAGGTGCCGTCTGCCGGCATCTCAGAAACCTTCACGCTGTCGCCTTCGCCGATGACAATCTTGCCGAGTACGTCGCGCACGAATGCGGGAGCACCGGGAGCGAGAGCGGCGGGAATTTCATGACCCGTGATGGTGCTGCCCAGGGGTACTTCATACAGGTTGGCCAGAGAGGCATCCACAGCCTGAATGTTCTTGGCCACCACTTCATCACCCTTCTTGCCGTAAGTCTTCTTGATGGCTTCCTTGATGTAGCCGATGGCCTCATCGGACGGAATCACACCGGAGAGGTGGAAGAAGCAGGTCTGCATAATCATGTTGATGCGACCGCCCATGCCGGTTGCCTTGGCCACCTTGAAGGCATCAATGCAGTAAACCTTGATGTTCTTGTCAAGAATCTGCTGCTGCATGCGGGCGGGCAGGCTGTCCCACACCTTCTCTGCCGGCACGGCAGTGTTGATGAGGAAAGTAGCGCCGTTGGCGGCGTTCTTCAGGAAGTCGAAGAGGTTCAGCAGGCTCGGCTGGTGCAGCGCAATGAAGTTGGCGCTGGTGATGAGGTAGGTGCTGTGAATCGGCGTGGTGCCGAAACGCAGGTGAGACACCGTGGAGGAGCCGGACTTCTTGGAGTCATACACAAAGTAGCCCTGCACATACAGGTCGGTGTGCTTGCCGATAATCTTGATGGCATCCTTGTTGGCGCCCACGGTACCGTCAGAACCCAGACCGTAGAACATGCAGCGCGTCACCGTGTCGGCCTCCGTGGTGAAGCTCGGGTCATAGGCAATGGACTTGCCGGTCACGTCATCCTCAATACCCACGGCGAAACCGGTCATCGGCGCGTCCTTCTTGAGCTCATCAAACACGCCCTTGACCATGGCGGGGGTGAACTCCTTGGAGCCCAGACCGTAGCGACCGCCCACCACCTTCGGCATGGCGTAGGGGAGCGTGCCGGCCACCAGAGCGTCTGCCAGAGCCTGCACCACGTCCTGCAGCAGGGGTTCGCCCTGGCTGCCCGGCTCCTTGGTGCGGTCAAGCACGGCAATCTTCTTCACCGTCCTGGGCAGAGCGGCAATCATATCCTCTGCCGGGAAGGGGCGGTACAGGCGCACCTTCAGCACGCCTACGTCCTCGCCCATGGCCTGCACGGCCTCCAGCGCAGCCTCTGCGCCGGAACCCATCATGATGATGACGCGGGTGGCCTCCGGGGAGCCGATGTATTCCACCAGATCATAGTAGCGGCCGGTGAGGTCACCGAACTTCTTCATGGTGGCTTTCACGATACCGGGCACGGCGTTGTAGTACTTGTTCACCGTCTCACGACCCTGGAAGTACACGTCCGGGTTCTGGGCGGTACCGCGAATCACCGGGGCATCCGGGTTCAGGCCGCGGGCGTGGAACTCATCCACCAGCTTCTGGTCGATGAGGGCGCGAAGGGTATCATCGGTAATGTCGGCAATCTTGCCCACCTCGTGAGAGGTGCGGAAGCCGTCAAAGAAGTTCATGAACGGGATGCGGCTCTCCAGCGTGGCAGCGTGGGCAATGGCGGCCATATCCGGGGCTTCCTGGGTGCTGGCTCCGCAGAGCATGGCAAAGCCGGTGGAGCGGGCGGACATCACATCGCTGTGGTCACCGAAGATGGAAAGACCCTGAGCAGCCAGAGCACGGGCGGCGATGTGGAAGACGCAGGGAGTCAGCTCACCGGCAATCTTGAACATATTCGGAATCATCAGCAGCAGACCCTGAGAGGCTGTGAACGTGGTAGCCAGAGAACCGGTCTGCAGAGCGCCGTGTACGGCACCGGCTGCACCGGCCTCACTTTCCATTTCCACAATACTGGGGACCGTTCCCCAGAGGTTCTTGCGATCTACGGCGGTCCACGTCTCTGCCGATTCACCCATCGGAGAGGACGGGGTGATGGGGTAGATAGCGGCCACTTCCGAACAACGGTATGCCACGGAGGCTACAGCCTCGTTGGCATCAATGGTGCTGTATGTAGTGTTCATTTGCTATAATAGTGAATGTATGTGAATAGGTGAAGGTGATACGCAGCGACAATGCCGCCCGCGCGTGAACATAGCTTCACGTCCTCTATACTACACCCGCAAGCCGCCGAACGCAACACAAAAAGAAAATTTTGCCCTGCTTTTTTGTCAGCCTGACAGAGTCACTAAAAGCAACACCCGCCGCCTTGCAGAGCGCAGGGCGGCGGGTGCGGGAAATAGCGTTGTTTGCGTTCAGCTCTGCTTTATTACAGCAGGGAGAAGGCGATGTTGAGACCGGCTGTCACGATGGACACCATGCTCATGAGCTTGATGAGGATGTTCAGGGAAGGACCGGAAGTATCCTTGAAGGGGTCACCCACGGTGTCACCCACAACGGAAGCGTCATGAATGGGCGTGTGCTTGCCGCAGAAGGAGGCATCACCCGTCTCGATGTACTTCTTGGCGTTATCCCAGGCACCGCCGGAGTTGGCCATGAACACGGCCAGCACGAAGCCGCCGGCAAGACCGCCGGCCAGCAGGCCGAACACACCGGGTACACCCATGATAAGCCCCGTAGCCACGGGAACCACCACAGCGATGAGGGAGGGAACAATCATCTCACGCTGAGCACCCTGAGTGGAGATACCCACGCAGCGGGCATAGTCAGCCTTCTTGCGACCCTCGAACACATCCTTGTCGCTGAGCTGGCGGCGCACCTCTTCCACCATGCTCTTGGCGGCGCGACCCACGGCATTCATGGTCAGACCGCAGAACAGGAAGGAAAGCATGGCACCGATGAAGATACCCAGCAGCACCTTCGGGTTC
Organism: Akkermansia sp.; assembly: GCA_017398765.1. Taxonomy (GTDB): domain Bacteria; phylum Verrucomicrobiota; class Verrucomicrobiia; order Verrucomicrobiales; family Akkermansiaceae; genus Akkermansia. Next base: position 6,154 of record JAFQEY010000073.1, on the reverse strand, counting down.
ATGAGCGTCACGTCGAACGCGGCCATGAACTCAGCAATGTTCATCTTGGCAACCTCGGCGCTGTTGAGAACAGTATCACCGAAGTAGCTGGTCTTGAATGTCTCACCGTAGTTAAGGGCGGCAATCTTGAGCTCCTCGATGTAGGAGGCAAGAAGAGCAAGAGCGGTCAGAGCGGCGGAACCGATGGCGAAGCCCTTACCGGTAGCAGCGGTGGTGTTGCCCAGTGCGTCCAGAGCGTCCGTGCGGCTGCGCACGTCGTCACCCAGAGCACTCATCTCGGCGTTACCGCCGGCGTTGTCGGAGATGGGACCGTAAGCGTCTGTGGCCAGAGTCAGACCCAGCGTGGAGAGCATACCCACGGCAGCGATACCGATACCGTAAAGACCCATGCTCATGTTCTCGGCAGAGAAGGTGAACTCACCGGCGGAGCAGAGGTAGGCACCGATGGTACCCAGAACGATGAAGATAACCGGCCAGCAGGTGGAAATCATACCCACGCCGATACCGGAGATGATGACGGTTGCCGGGCCGGTGGTGGCGTTTTCGGCAATGAACTTCACGGGCTTGAACTCGAAGGAGGTGTAGTACTCCGTCACCTTACCAATGGCGATACCCACCACGAGGCCGATAACGATGGAGCCCCAGATACCGAGCCAGTTGTTGATACCCAGCACCCAGAGAATCACAGCGGAAAGAATGGCGATGAGCACGCCGGAAAAGTTGATACCCTTGTTGAGGGCAGCCATGAGCTGCGTCTGGTTGGCACCCGGCTTGGTGCGCACCATGAACACGCCCAGAATGGAAAGGATAGCACCCACGGCACCGATAATCATCGGAGCCATCACGAGCTGCAGACCCTGCTCGTATGCCCAGCCGGCACCGGCGGCAGCGGCGGCACCCAGAGCTGCGGTAGCCAGAATGGAACCGGCGTAGGACTCGTACAGGTCGGCACCCATGCCGGCCACGTCACCCACGTTGTCACCCACGTTGTCAGCAATCGTAGCGGGGTTGCGGGGATCGTCCTCATTGAAGTGGTACTCTGTCTTACCCACCAGGTCAGCACCCACGTCGGCAGCCTTGGTGTAGATACCGCCACCCACACGGGCGAAGAGAGCCTGCAGGGAAGCACCCATACCGAAAGTCAGCATGATGGTGGTGATGGTCACGAGCTTGCTCACGCCCTCACCTGCCACCATCCAGTCGCAGTTGTCCAGAATCAGATACCAGCCGGAAATATCCAGCAGACCGAAGCCCACTACGGTGAGACCCAGCACAGCGCCGGAGCGGAAAGCAAGCTGGAGCCCCTTGTTCAGACCGTCCTGAGCATCGCGGCAGGCCTGAGCCACACGACCGGAGGCATAGGTAGCCGTCTTCATGCCGATGAAACCGGCAAGACCGGAGAAGAGACCGCCGGTGAGGAAAGCCACGGGAACAATCTTGTTCTGCAGGCCGAAGTAGGCCATGACACCGAAGATAACGGCGATAATGACGAAGAAGATGGAAACAACCTTATACTGCTGCTTCAGATAGGCCATGGCGCCTTCGCGCACGTAGCCCGCAATCTCCTTCATGCGATCCGTACCCTCATCTGCTTTCTTCATGTCGAAGAAGAACTTGGCCGCACAGGCCAGAACCAGAAGAGAGGCAACGGGAACGATCCAGAATAATGTATTGGGGTCCATTGTCTGATTTGGTTTATTTAGGTTGAATTGCTTTTTACGACAAAAAAGCGCGTCATTCTACACCTCAAAACCTGTTTTGGCAACCCTAAAGTTTGGATTTGATAAGAATTTCCCCCGAAATACAGCAAAAGTAGAGTACTCTCCAGTTTTGAGAGGTAAATTATCGAATTCCCTTGACTTGAGCAGGAGAGTTCGTTAGGATTAGGGCAGTCAACCAAGCTGTAACAAAATAAGATGAAAGCTGTTTTACTGTTCCCCGGACAAGGAGCCCAGAAAGTGGGCATGGGCAAGGATTTGTATGATACATACCCGGAAGCACGCGCCATGATGGAGGCTGCGGATGCCGCACTGGGCTATTCGCTCACGCAGGTGATGTTTGAGGGGCCGGATGCGGAGCTGACCCGCACCTGCAACTGCCAGCCTGCCCTGTATCTGCACGGTCTGACTCTCTACAAAATGCTCAGTAGCATGGTAAATATTGAGCCGGTGGCCGCAGCCGGGCTGTCTCTGGGTGAATTCACGGCGCATGCCGCTGCCGGCACGTTCAGCATGGAGGACGGGCTCAAACTGGTGCAGAAGCGCGGGGCTTTCATGGAAGATGCCTGCAACGCCGCCCCCAGCACCATGGCTGCCATGATTGGCGGCAGTGATGAAGCCGTGGCCGCTCTCGCCGCCGAATGTGATATCGACGTGGCCAACTACAACTGCCCCGGTCAGACCGTAGTATCCGGCTCTGTGGAAGGTGTGGACAAGGCCGTAGCGGGTGCAAAGGCTGCCGGGTTCAAGATTGCCAAGAAGCTCAACGTGGCCGGGGCCTACCACAGCCGCTTTATGAAGAGTGCTCAGGAGGCTCTGCGACCGGAGCTGGAAGCGACCCCCATGCAGACTCCCGCTGTTCCCGTATACTGCAACTATGAAGCACGCCCTGTGACCGGGCCGGAGGATGTGCGCGCCATGCTGGGCGAGCAAGTCTGTGGTTCCGTGCGCTGGGCTGCCTGCATGAAAGACCTCACGGACAAGGGTGAACGCCTCTTCATTGAGATGGGGCCCGGCAAGACGCTGGCCGGCATGATGGCTCGCATCTGCAAGGAAGCCACCGTCATTTCCATTGAGGATGTAGCCACGCTTCAGGCTGCCGTGGAAACGCTCAAGGGTATGGAAGGCTGATTCAAAAGTACAAATGACGATTGACGAAGTACGAATTATTTAATTTCGTCATTCATCCTTTATATAAATCTGACATGGAATCATGCCTGTGAATAAGAAGATTCTGGAAGTAAAAAGCCCTGTGTCGTGGATTCTGCCTGCCGCATTGCTGGTATTGGCAGCAGCCGGTGTGGTGGTGGTGACCAACTGCTCCAACGAGAAGGTGGACGGCGGTTATGCCGCCTATGTGTACACCAACCCGATTGTGGGGGTAAAGGAATTCAAGGGCATCATCAAGGGGCCGGGCGGCACGGGCTATGTGTGGCGCCAGAAATCCATCAAAATCTGCGTGACCCCGTATACCATGACGGAGGATTTTGATGATATCCGCGCGGCAGACCAGCTCAAGATGACGGCTCAGGCCTATCTGGTATACCGCATCGACAGCAACAAGATTCGCGAGTTTGTGGAGCAGTACGGTGCCATTGCGGATGTTCCCAACAAACCGGATGAAATTGCTCAGGATGCGTATGAGTCCTTCATCCGCCAGCCGTTCCGCACGGCGGTTCGTACGGCCATTGCCCGTTTCCGAGGTCTGGATGCCCCGGCTCGCATCCCGGAAATCACCCTCATGGTGGAAGAAAGCCTGCGCAAGCAGTTGGAGGATTCTCCCTTCATTGTTGAGTCCGTCACTATCGGCTCCACCATGCCCCCGGAATCCGTGACCGCCGGTATCACCCGCAAGGTGGAGGCATCCCAGGAGTACGAGCGTCAGGCCATCATGCTGGAGATTGCCAAGCGTGCTGAGGAGATAGCCGACGCTGAGGGTCGCGCCAAGGCCAACAAGATGAACCAGGAAGCGCAGGGTGAACTGCTGCGTGCCAAGGCAGAGGCAGATGCGAAACTCTACGCCAAGCAACAGGAAGCCGCCGCCCTGCTGGCTATGAAACAGGCCGAGGCCGAGGGTATGATTCTGGAGGCCAAGGGTAAAAAGGCTCTGAACGAGGCCATCGGAGAGAACATCATCCGCATGGAAACCATCCGCAACATGGATAAGATTCGCTTCCCGCACATTCTGGTGGGCAGCGAGGCGGTTTCCCCGCTTTTTGATGCAATACGCCGCATCGTCCCGCCGGCAGCCGCACCCGCTCCGCAGCCCCCTGCACCGCAGCCGGCGGCTCCCGCTCAGCAGCCTGCCCCTGCTGAACCGCAGATGTGACCATAATGAATCCGCAGCCCGCCATCACTGTGCCGGACTATGCGCTCGCCGTAGTGGAGCGTCTGGAGAGCCGTGGCTATGAGGCCTACGTGGTGGGGGGCTGTGTGCGAGACTCTCTGCTGGGGCGACAGCCGAACGATTGGGATGTCTGCACGAATGCTCTGCCGGAGGACGTGTTACGGGTGTTCCGGCGCTTCCATGTCATCAAGACCGGCCTGCAACACGGCACCGTCACCGTCATGTCCGACAGGCAGCCGGTAGAGGTGACCACGTTCCGCATCGACGGCAACTACAGCGATAACCGCCACCCGGACACCGTGAGCTTCGTCTCCCGCGTGGAGGAGGATTTGTCACGGCGAGATTTCACCATCAACGCCATGGCCTACAGCCCCACTCGCGGGTTGGTGGATGCCTTTGGCGGGCAGGAAGATTTGGCCGCCGGACTCATCCGCTGTGTGGGTGAGCCGGATGCCCGTTTCAACGAGGACGGGCTGCGCATCATGCGTGCGCTGCGTTTTGCCGCACGTTTCGGTTTTGCCATTGAACGAGAGACAGCAATTTCCGTACGCCGCAATCGCCACCTGCTGGAGAACGTGAGCGCAGAACGCATCTTCAAGGAACTGAAGGGGATTCTCATTGGCTCCGGCGTGCTGGACATGCTGTTAGCTTTCCCGGAAGTATTCAGCTGCATTATCCCGGAGCTGGCTCCCTCCATCGGTTTCGACCAGCACACGCCCTACCATTGCTACGATGTGTGGACGCACAGCGCGTATGCCGTAGCAGCAGCTCCGGCGGATGAGATACTGCGGCTCACCCTGCTGCTGCATGATGTGGGGAAACCCGCCTGCTTCACCATGGGTGAGGACGGCAAGGGGCACTTCTACGGTCATCCCACTGCCGGAGAAAAGCTCACCAAAACCATTCTGCAACGCCTCAAGAGTGACAACGCCACCCTCTCCACTGTCTGCACCCTGGTGCGGGTGCATGACATGACCATGCCCACTACCATACCGGGGATGCGGCGTCTGGTCGGCAAACTGGGGGTAGAAAATGTTCGCCGTCTGCTGGATGTGCAGCGCGCCGACCACGCCGCCCACTCAGACTTCGACCACGCCTCCGGTGTCGCCCTCATTCGTGATGCCGCAGAGCTGCTGGAGGATGTACTGGAGATGGAGCCGGCCTTTACCGTGAAAGATCTCGCTATCAACGGCAACACCCTCATGCAGCTGGGCATGAACCCCGGTCCGGCCATGAAACAAGTGCTTGAATCACTGCTGTCTGCTGTGCAGGAAGGTGAGCTGAAAAATGAAAAAGGCGCCCTTGTCACCGCTGCAAAAAAACTGATTTGAACCTTTTTCTTTTAAACTGGTCTTATCACTATGGCACAATCTCCCCGTTCCAGACTTACCACCCTGTTACTTTCTCTGTTGATTTTCTGCGGATTTGGCGGTGTACACCGCATCTACGCCGGAAAGGTCGCCACCGGTGTTATACAATTCCTGACCTGTGGCGGATTCATCATCTGGCAAGTCATTGATATCATCCGCATCATTCTCGGATGTTTCGATGACAAAGAGGGAAAAACCATCTGACCAACTCTCAAAAGGCATCGCTGCCCGGTGCTTGAATTGTTGACAATGCTCAGCATTTAACCTGAATGCGAGCTGTTTCCGCCACCCGCAGCCCTGAACGGCCACTGCTGATGTCTGCCATTTTCATACAGTCGCCCGGCAGTGGGAAAAGTGTACCGTGACGATTGATTGAATCACGCAGTGCTCTAGCTGCCCATTCCGGAGTAATTGTTCCGCATTGCCCGCGGATTCCGTTTTTTGTATCAATCAGCCAAAATTCAGTGCACCCACCGGCCACAATCAGCGGTTCGGTTTATTCCTGGTATAGCATGCGATAAATAGCTAAACAGCGGGAATAGACACATCGGTAGATAAATGGTAATTTGAAGGACAATGGTAAGCATTCGATGCTGGGCGGGTTTTATAGCTCAGCATCGCTTTTCTGAGGCAAGAGAGCAAGATAATCACCCGTATAACCGGAGGCCAGCGTTTGAAGCGTTTCGTTAAACCACGTCTCGGCATTAACTTTGCAACGT
>JAFQEY010000003.1 GCA_017398765.1 Akkermansia sp. | reverse complement strand
GGGCAGAATTTCACTTCTGATACTCAATAGCGAAATTGCCCTGACGGGCAGCGAAATTCATGGCTGTTGCCATGAGCGAAATTATCCTCTGCGAGGATAGCGAAATTACCGCCGGAACGGCGGTAGTGAAAAAGAATGGCAGCCCAAAGGGCTGCGGAATAGTGAGCCCCGATTGAGGGGCGATATATAATAGCCCGGCGATGGAGCTGCTTTAGCAGCGGAATCCCGGGAAAAACGGAAGAAACAAACCGGAACCCCGAACGGGGTGACATAATGCGGTCGGTTAGTCTAAGGTAGAATGCAACAATGAGCCCCATGATAAGGATACGGGACAATGAACCCGCTGTAACTTAATGCGTCGCCTTATGCCACCCCTGCCGGGGTTCATCTATATATGTTGGTATATTCCCGGGGTTACGCCGCTGCGCGGCTCCGCCCCGGGCTATTTTATATCGCCCCTACGGGGCTCTGATTTTGGCGGGCATTCACCCGCGCGCTTTCTACAGCTTGTCGCTCCGGTGGGTACGCGGTGAAAGTTCCTCTGCGCTTCACGGGAAAGGGGGTCTTGCCCCCGGGAAAACTCGCTGCGCGCGAGGTGAAGAACGCCCGTCACGGGCGTGGTGAAGAATCGTCTGCACCCGATGGCGAAAACAAGGCTACGCCTTGGGTGAAAAACTCGGCTCATGCGAGCCGAGTGATGTAAAACTAAGAAGCCTCCCTGCCTCGGCGTAGCCCCGCAGGGGCGAAGACGGGTCGCGGAACCTGTCGTCCGACAAGACGCCCGACGGCTGTAAGGGCGGCTAGTATAGCGTTCGATAAATAGCTAAACAGCAGGAATAGACACATTGGTAGATAAATAGGAAGTTAACGAGAAGTACAAAGTCAAATGGACGATGGACAAGGTGGAAAATTCCGCTCGCTCTGCTCGCATGCAAAAGCTTTGCAACTAAATCATTGACTACTGCGAGCCAGCGGCTCGCCTGACTTTTCCTTCGTCCATTGTTCTTTGTCCATTGTCCTTCAAATTCCCATTTGCCCTTTGCAAACTTATGGAGTCATTTACCGAACGACATACTAATCCTCGCGTCTGCCGCGCGGGTGGAAGCGGCGCACCGTGTTCACCAGGCGTTTGCGCTCCACGTGAGTGTATATCTGTGTGGTAGCCAGGTCGGCATGGCCCAGCATATCCTGAATCACGCGCAGGTCCGCGCCATTCTCCAGCAGGTGCGTGGCAAAGGAATGGCGCATGATATGCGGGTACACGTTCTCCGGGAGTCCGGCCTCCTTGGCTCGCTTTTTGATGATTTGCAGGATGCGGTCGCGGGAGAGTGCCTGCCCGCGGTTGGACAGGAACAACACTGTGGCGCGGCGTCCCTCACGCAGGAGCTTCGGGCGGGCATGCTCCAGATAGCAACGCAGTGCCTTTGCCGCCACCCCGCCCAGCGGCACAAAGCGGGTCTTGTTGCCCTTACCTGTGATACGCAGGTATCCCTCATCCCAATCCACCCGGTCCGGGCTCAGGTTCACCAGCTCGCTCACGCGCAGGCCGCTGCCGTAGAGCATCTCCAGCATGGCGCGATCGCGGCATCCGTAGGGGACATCGGCGGGGTCGATGCTGCTGAGCAGTCGGTTCACTGCCTCTGCGGAAAGCGTCTCCGGGATATTACGTATCATCCGCCCGCTCTCCAGCAGTGCCGCCGGGTCTGTGGGCAGCCCGCGCCGCCGGTGCATGTAGCGGAAAAAGATGCGCAGATGCACCGTTGCCACGCGGATGGAGGAATCCAACAGTCCCCGCTCACGCAGGTGACGACGATACTCCGTCAACCGCTCCAGGGTAATGCGGTCCAACGCCCACTCACGCTCGGCACACCAATCCACAAAGGCCATGAGGCTCTGCCGGGCAGATTCCCGGTAGTGCACACTCAGCCCCCGCTCTGCTGCCAGATACAGCAGAAAACGCTCCACCTCCGCACGATATGCCGGATTGGGCATCAGTTCTGCTCCCCGCCCGTGGGTTCCGGCAGGGGGACAGAGGCCGGGTCAGGCAGCGGTGTTCCCTCTGCGGGAGTACCGCCCAGTCTCTGCCCTGCACTTTCCTCAAACTGTTTCTTGCGGGCTTCGAACTCGGCACTCTTATCCGATTTCTTCTTAACCACCACCACCGTGCGTCCGGAGGACGTGGTCATCAGCTTCTGCGCTCCGTCTGCCGCAACGCCGCCGGGTTCATCTCCCCAATGTTCCGGCAGCATCGGCATCTCACCGCCGGGGAAGAGATTCTCCTCCGTAGAGATAAGCGTTTTGATGGGGCTGACCAAATCAGACTCACGCAGATAGCCCTTCTTGCCGCCATCCGTCTCAACGAAGTAGTACAGACCCTCGCAGGACAGGATGCGGGCAGTGGCAGTCTCCACCATGCGCCCGGAGGTATCATGACTGTGGTCAGGATTGCGGTAGAACAGGAACACCTTCCCCTGCTGCACCTCCGGCTGCTCGCCGGGGGCAAAGGCACCTTCCTTCACCAGCTTGGCTCGCAAAGCTGCGCGCATTTCAGCGGTACCGGGGGGATCCATGGGGGAATCCTCGCGCAGATACTCAGGCGTATAATCCCGCTCCTCCGGGTCGAACAGACTGCAGGAACTCAGCATTCCCACTCCAAGAGTCATGATTACGATTGTCGACAGCTTCATGAGCATATAGTAATACATTTCGCCACTCGGGGCAAGCCTCTTTTGGTATAGAGATAAAAAAAGCAGCACCAAATCGGTGCTGCTTTCGATACGAAGTATAAGATTCGAACTTATGACCCCATCCGTGTGAAGGATGTGCTCTACCACTGAGCTAACTTCGCATTTTCGCACTCGCAGTACGAGTGCGGGGGCATTATATCGAAATCTGCCGAGCTTTGCAAGCTTTTTTCTGAAAAAAAGTTAAATTTCTTGAAAAGAGCCTCCTACAGGCAACCATCAGCTCGTTACACGGGACTCAGCCTCAAAGCGCACCAGCTCGCGCAGGGGGGCATGCTGCGGGAGGCACAGCTCCGGGTCGCGCTCCAGAATGGCGGCGGCATCACGCGTGGCGCGGTGAATGAGCCGCATATCTGCCAGCCACTCCGGGAAACGCACGGCACCCAGCCCGCTCTGCGCCGTGCCGAGCACATCCCCGGGGCCACGGAGGCGGAAATCCTCTTCCGCTATCTCAAAGCCGTTGAGCGTGCGGCACATGACCATGAGTTTATCATGCCCGGGCTCACCCGGTTTCGCATCGGAGAGGAGAATGCAATAGCTCTTGTGCCGCCCGCGGCCGATGCGTCCGCGCAGCTGGTGCAGCTGGGAAAGCCCGAACGAGTCTGCGTTGTTGATGAGCATGATGGTGGCATTCGGCACGTCCACCCCCACTTCCACCACGGTGGTGGCCACCAGAATGTGGGTTTCGTTGGCATGAAAGGCAGACATGACCGCATCTTTTTCCTCCGGGGAAAGGCGACCGTGGAGCAAGCCGATGTTCTCCTGCGGGAAAATCTCCTGCCAGCGGCTCAGTTCCGACACGGCGGAGGCGCGGCTGCTTTTCTCGCTCTCCTCCACCAGCGGGGAGACGATGTATATCTGCCGACCCTCTGCCAGCTGCTCGCGCATGAATGAGATGATTTTTTTCATATTGCCCGGGCGGCGCATGGCGGTGATGATTTCGCCGCGGTCGGCGGGGAGTTCATCGATGACAGAGACATCCAAATCGCCGTAGAGGGTGAGCGTGAGGGTGCGGGGGATGGGGGTGGCCGTCATGACCAGCACATCCGGATTTTCTCCGGCGGCATAGAAGGATTCGCGCTGCTCCACGCCGAATTTGTGCTGTTCATCCACCACGGCAAGCCCGAGGTTGGACGGACGGTTGGCGGGATACAGCAGAGCATGCGTGCCGACGATGATACGCGGCGTTGAATCCGCAGCAAAGCCCGCTTCCAAGGACAAATCAGAATCATCTGCCCTGCCGGAAGTACGCAGTGACAGGGAAACATCCGTGTGCGCCAACAGGCGGCGGAAATTGCGGTAATGCTGCTCTGCCAGAATTTGCGTGGGCGCGAGCATGGCCGCCGTCTTGCCGCTGCCCACCGCCAGCAGCATGGCACAGAGAGCCACCAGTGTCTTGCCGCTGCCCACATCCCCCTGCAACAGGCGGTTCATCTGCCGGGGGGCTTCCATATCCGCGCGGATTTCCTGCACGCAGCGCAGCTGTGCCTCCGTAAGCCGGAAGGGCAGCTGCTCCAGCAGCTCGTGCATGTAGGCATCGCAGGTGGCGGTCACCTGCCCCGGGTGCCCCTGAGAGCGTTTCCGCCGCCACGCCACGCGGAACTGGCACAGGAAACATTCCTCCAGCGCAAAGCGCAGGCGAGCCTTGCGCTGCAATTCATCCTCTGCCGGGAAATGCACGTCCTGCAAGGCCTGACGGTAGGGATAGGTCGGTGCCACATCGTAGCCTGCGGGGCGAACCTCCGGCGAGAGTTGCTCCAGAATGCGCCACACAAGACTACGGTAGCTGCGCGCTGCCATGCCGGAGATATTGCGGTAGACAGGCACGATGCGCCCCGTATGCACCGTTTCACCGTTGGCGGAAAGCTCCGCTGCGGGCATCCGCGGGCCACCCATGGCCGCCACCATGAGCCGGTGTCCCGCATCCTCATCCTCCATGACCTCAAAGTCCGGGTTGGTCATGGTCAGTTTTCCGGCAAACTCCCGCACCTTGCCATAGATATAGAGATTCATCCCCACGGCCAGTAGTTTGGCCACATAGGGCATGTTGAACCAGCGCAGACTCAGCCGCGCTCCGTGCGGGTCATCCTCTGCCCCGGCCGATACCTCAAAATAACGCTTGTAGGAAAAGCGCCAGGCGGCTGCATATACATGCACCCGCAGGCAGACTGTTTCCCCGGAGGCGAGAGAGGCAATATCCGCTCCGGAGCGCCGTCTATCCTCATAACGGCGGGGGATGCGCAGCAGGACATCCCGTACACAGTTCAGCTCCGCCTCCTGCAAAGCTTTAAGCTCGCGTGGATTCAACCAGGCGAGCTCAGCAAGGGGTGTTTCCGGGTGAAGCGAGTCCATCGGACAAACGAATCAACGGAAGGATTTACCGTTGTTGATACAGCGGTAATAGTAATCCACGCGGGAATGGAACCAGGCCCACTTGGGACCAGGTTTCCCATTGGTCAGCAGGGGCATGGGGCAATTCTTGCGTGTCCAGTGATAATGCGGCACCACGCGGCGCAGGTTGATACCGTAGCGCTTCATGAGAACTGCGGTCAGCTTGGCGGCACGATCCCAGGTGCGGAAGTGGTTGTGCCCCGTGTTCTCGCACTCGCACATCTCGATACCGATAGAGTTGTGATTACCGGCGGGAGAACCGGCGTGCCACCCCGTTTCCTTGAGCGGCAGATTCTGCACGCACATGAACTGGTCAACGGTGAAATGCCAACTGCGGTTGGTGAACGCACCGCGGCAGAGGGCACGGGAATGCTGCATGGCTGTGGCGGTCGATGAGTGATTGGCCGTGCTGTGAATGGTGATGAACGTGGGGCGGAGCCTGCGGGAGCCACGCCGTTGCGGGGCATTGGAGGGCATGATACGCACCTTGATATTAACCTCACGCGCTAATCGGGAAACAGAACGCATCATGACCGGAGAACTCACCGGTTTGAAACGCACGGCGGCCGGAGTCCGCAGGTAGCGATTAGAACCCTGCTGCTGGCAACCGGAGCCCCCCACTGCTACCAGAACCAGCAGAAAAAGTGCGGCTATTGAGGCAAAACGAACCATGCGGCTATCATGCCAGTTCAGCATTCATTTGGCAAGAGTAAATACCGTTTTACGAAAAATAACAAGGCAGTACCGTTGAGCGGTACTGCCTTGCCTGAAATGCTCGTCTCTGCCGGGGAATTACGGCATCGGGAAGTTTTTGTTAAACGCCGACACCTCTGCACGCAGAGCCTCATACGCCCCAGGCGTCTCACAGACTTTCTGAGCCGCCAGAATGGCGAGACAGCGGCCAATGAATTCTGCCACCTTGCGGACATCGTCCTCCTTCATGCCGCGAGTCGTCACAGCGGGAGTGCCGATGCGGATACCGGAGGGCTTGTTGGTCGTACCCTTGTCATAGGGAATGGCGTTCTTGTTCACCGTGATACCCACCTTATCCAGAGCCACCTGAGCCTCAGCACCGTTGATACCCTTGCTGCTGAGGTCCACCAGGAAGCAGTGGTTATCCGTACCGCCGGCCACAATGCGGAAGCCCAGCTGAGCCAGCCTGGCAGCCATAGCCTTGGAGTTCTTCACCACCTGAGCAGCGTATTCGCGGAACTCGGGCTTGAGAGCCTCACCCAGACAGGCAGCCTTGGCGGCAATCACGTGCATGAGCGGCCCACCCTGCAACCCGGGGAAGGTGGCACTGTTGAGCTTCTTCTCCCACTTCTCCTTGCACATCACCAGACCGCCGCGCGGGCCGCGCAGGCTCTTGTGCGTGGTGGTGGAAACAAAGTCAGCGTAGGGAACAGGTGACGGGTGCGCCCCACCGGCGACCAACCCGGCAATGTGCGCCATATCCACAAACATAATGGCACCCACCTCATCACAAATCTCACGGATGCGGGCAAAATCAATGGTGCGGGAGTAGGCAGAAGCACCGGCCAGAATGAGCGCAGGCTTCACCTCGCGAGCCTTGGCAGCCATGTCATCGTAGTCGATGCATTCCGTCTCAGGATTCACACCATAGTGAACCACCTTGTACTGCTTGCCGGAGAAGTTGGCAAAGAAGCCGTGGGAAAGGTGCCCGCCGCAGGCCAGATCCATGGTGAGGATAGTATCACCGGGGTTAATGCAGGCATGGTACACAGACATGTTGGCCTGAGAACCGGAGTGCGCCTGCACATTCACCGCATCACAACCGAAAAGAGCCTTAGCGCGATCGATAGCCAGTTGCTCCACTTTGTCCACCACCTCGCAGCCACCGTACCAACGGCGGTTGGGGTACCCCTCTGCATACTTGTTGGTCAGGCAGGAGCCCTGTGCCTCCATCACTGCGGGGGAAGCAAAGTTTTCTGAGGCAATCAGCTCGATGTTGTTGAGCTGGCGCTGACGCTCCTCTTCCATATAAGAGGCAAGTTCAGGGTCAGAATCCGCCAGCGGAGAACCGGAAGCCGTCACCAGGCGCGCCACGTGGCGACCGCCCTCATACTCCGCAGCCAACCAGCCGTGCAGGATATCATCCACCACATCCGTAGAAACAAACGCAGAGGGAAGGCATATCACGTTGGAATCATTGTGCTGGCGTGAAAGAGCGGCATCCTGCGGGCTCCGGCAGATGGCGGCACGAACACCTTTCCAACGGTTGGCGGCTATACCCATACCCTGACCGGAGAAGCAGATGAGAATACCACGGTCGGCGCGACCGTCTGACACGCGCTTGCAGACAGCATTGGCATACTCTGCGTAGTTGCAGGCCTCCTTGGTGAACGGCCCCAGGTCCTCCACCTCAAATCCCCAGCCGCGCAGCAATTCCACTGCGGTTTCCTTCAAATCCACACCTTTGTGGTCTGAACCGATGGCTATACGAAGTTCTGTGTTCATATATGTACGCCGCTCAGTCTAGCACATCCGGAGTATTCGAGCAAGTGTTATTTCCCCTTTTCCCGCCATGCTCCCATCTTTTCATCAATCGCACTTGCATTCACGAGAGAGAATGCATAATCTAACAAATTGCATGAACACAACACCCCCAAACCAACGAAATGTACCGCCCGAACTCAATGTGGCGGATATCTGCCGTCTATTCACAGAGTTTACCGAAACTGCGGCAATAGATCAGGCGGATAAACTAGGAATCATTCACGCATTTCGGCGCATCATGCAAGCCGGGATTCGCTCCGTGAGGGAAGAGGAAGAAAGCGTCAGCTTCAGTGAAGCCATATCCGCCAGTCTCGAAGCGCGGCGACACCGCCGACCAAGCACACGCAGGGACTTACGCTCTTTCACCAACCGGATGCTGCGTTTTCAGGACATCTCGGAATGCACCCTGCGCAACATCTCAGCCCCCCGCTGCCGCCAGATGATGAACGAGCTGTTCAACCACAGCCCGCACGTGTACCGGAAAGCACAAAGCATCCTGCACAGTATTTTTTCCTATGGAAGACGCCAGGGATGGTGCGAGCGAAATCCGGCCGAAAGCCTGACCCTGCCGCCCATCGTGGAAGAACGAATCAACATCCTCAGTCTATCACAGATACGGGTACTGATAAAAGTGTGCAACCGCCCCCACTTCCGCTGCATGAATGCAGCGGTGCGGCTGATGCTCTGGTGCGGCATCCGCCCAGGTGAAGTGCAACGGCTCAGATGGAGTGATATTGATCCCTCTGAGAAAGTGGTTTACGTAGATCCCCATGCGAGCAAGACCGGGGGCGCGCGTGCCGTGCCGCTACGCGGTGGTGCGCGGGTACTGGCGGCAGAAAAGCATGCACGGGAGGAACTGATTGCTCCGCGCAACTGGATTCGGCTCTGGCAGCGCATCCGCGACACCGCCACGCTGAAGCCCTGGCAGCGGGATGCTCTGAGACACACTTTTGCCAGCATGCACCTGAAGCATTACCACAATCTGGTCATGCTTCAGGAAGAAATGGGGCACCGAGATAGCAACCTGCTGCGCACCCGCTACCTGAACCTGCGGGACGTGCGCAGCTTTGCTGCGCGTGAGTTCTTCACTCAGGACTTCATCTATTAACTTGCCACCGGTGGCGGAGCATGTTATGTTTGGCACATGCTCCGTCGCCAACTCATCTCTGCGCTGCAACAGCTGGCAGACCCCGGCTACCGGGTCTTCGCCTCGCGCCTCATCCCCGGAGAAGCCCGGTTACTGGGCGTGCGGCTGCCTGCCCTGCGGCAACTGGCAAAGCAATATGCAGCCAATGACTGGCGGGCGTTGCTGGCTTTTCCGGCTCCGGCAGAGGCAAGTTTTGAAGAATTGCTGCTGCGCGCCATGCTGCCCGCATACGCCGGGGATACCACGCTCGCGGAACGGCTTCGTTACATCGCACAGGAACAACCCAACCTCAACAACTGGAGCCTCTGCGACTCCGCCTGTGCCACCTGCCGCTTCACACAAAACCACAGAGAAGACGTATTTGCCTGGCTGGAACCTTTTCTGCATTCCGAACAGGAGTTCACAGCTCGTTTCGGCATCGTCATGCTCAATCACTACTACGCTTCGGTTGAATGCTGGGTGCCGCTTGTCATCCAAGCCTTGCGGGAAGTACCGCAGGATGCCTACTATGCCGCCATGGCCGTGGCCTGGTGTGCCTGCACCCTGCTGACAGCGCGTATAGATCTCCACGATAATGTCGGCATGGAACTACTCGCTCCCGGATACCTGCCGGAGCACACACGCAAACTTCTGCTCAGAAAGTTACGCGAATCCCGGAAAAAGTGGAGCAACGATAAAATCTATTGACGTTTACCGGGTTCTCTGGCAGAATAACAGCATGGACAACACCCCCACACCTCCGCCTCCGGCTGCCGTGCAAATCCCCTGCCCGAGCAATTATCTCGTCCTCTCCATTCTGGTGACCCTGCTCTGCTGTCTGCCGGGCGGCATCATCGCTATCGTGTACTCCTGCCAGGTCAATTCCCTGTACAACGCCGGTAAAATTACCGAAGCGCAGAACGCCTCCAAATGGGCGCGGCGCTGGAATGTTATCTCCATAACCAGCCTGGCAATCCTTTTCCTCATCGGTATCATCGGTGCCATCGCAGCCTACCCGATAATCGAGGAAGAACTCCGTAACAATCCGGAGCTGCGGCAGTTCATCCGCGCGGAAATTCAACGCGAACTCCACGAGGCGCAGGACGAGATTCCGGTTGAAATGAGAGACGACATCATCAACGAAACGCTCGACACCTTTCCCGTGGGCAGATAAAGCCTCTGCCTTGCATGCAGCATTTCCTCATCTGGCTGTGGAGGTTGGCACCGCCGGTACTCATACTCGTACTGGCGGCAGGGATGCTGTGGTTCCCACAGCAGCTCTCAGAGCTGGTGGGCAGCATCTCCCCCGGCTGCACGTTCCGCAGACTCACCGGGCTGGAGTGCCCCGGCTGCGGCGGCACACGGGCACTCCGCGCCCTCATCAGCGGCGAGCCGTGGGCAGCACTGCGCCACAATCCATTCATCATTGCCGCCCTGCCCATCCTGCTCACAGAATACATCCGCAGCTGGCGCATCTATTTCCACCCGGAAACAGAGGCTCAGCCACGCAGCCGCGCGTACTGCATCATCCTGCACCTCTTTGCCGCCGCCACCATCGTCTGGGCAATCGGCAGAAACTTTCTGTTTTAATGGAGGGGTAGCCACAACCGGCGGCTCCATGTACGGCAAGAAAGCTTTACGCGCTTGCAATTCCGGGGCGCGCGTGGTATAGTCCCCGCATGCCGAAGATTGCGCTCATTCAGCAGGAAGCCGTGGCGGAGCCCGCGGAAAACAAGCAGTTGCAGATGCAGGCCATCCGCGAGGCTGCTGCAGGCGGTGCTCAGATTATCTGCACGCAGGAGATGTGCACCACGCTCTATTTCTGCCGCACGCAGGACTGCGACCTCTTTGACACCGCAGAACCCATCCCCGGGCCGTGGACGGACGAGCTGTGCGCCCTGGCGGCTGAGCTGAAAGTGGTGCTGGTGGTGGCCGGCTTTGAAAAACGCGCCACCGGGCTCTATCACAATACCGCCTGGGTCATTGATGCCGACGGAACCTTCCTGGGCAGCTACCGCAAGATGCACATCCCCCAGGATCCCGGCTTCGAGGAAAAATTCTACTTCACACCCGGTGATTTGGGTTACAAATGCTTTGATACAGCCTACGGTCGAATCGGGGTGCTCATCTGCTGGGATCAGTGGTACCCGGAGGCCGCTCGGCTCACCGCCATGGAGGGTGCGGAAATCATCTTCTACCCCACCGCCATCGGCTGGATTCCCGGGGAGGAGGAGCTGTACACCGCCCAGCACTGCGCCTGGGAGACAGTGCAGCGCGGACACGGGGTGGCCAACGGTTGCTACATCTGCGCGGTGAACCGCTGCGGGGTGGAGGGCGAGACTACGTTCTGGGGGCAGTCCTTTGTTTCCGACTACTGCGGACAGATTGTTGCCAAAGCCCCGGTAAAGGAGCGCACCATCCTGTATGCGGATATTGATTTGGCGGCGTTGGAGGCCCACCGCCGCATCTGGCCCTTCTTCCGCGACCGCCGCATTGATTCCTACTCCGGCATCACCCGCCGCTGGGGCAAATAATCCCCCTGCCCACTCCCTGCATGAGCGAGCCGCCACGATTCACCTACCCGGATTTGCCCATCTCCCGCCACCGACGGGAGATAGCTGAGGCGCTGCGGCGGCATCAGGTCATCGTGGTGGTGGGTGAAACCGGCAGCGGCAAGACCACCCAGCTGCCCAAGATTGCGCTGGAGGTGGCAGGCAACCGACGCGGCAAACTGGGCTGTACCCAGCCACGCCGTCTGGCCGCCGTGGCAGTGGCGCGCCGCATTGCAGAGGAAATGGGCTGTGAGCCGGGTGGCTATGTGGGTTATCAGGTTCGTTTCGATGACCGCACGGGGGCGGAGACAAAGCTCAAGCTGATGACGGACGGCATTCTGCTGGCAGAAACGCAGAACGACCGCGATTTGCGGCAATACCACACCATCATACTGGACGAAGCGCATGAGCGCAGCCTCAACATCGACTTTCTGCTGGGCTACATGAAGCTGTTGCTGGCGCGGCGGCGGGATATGAAACTCATCATCTCCTCTGCCACCATGGATGCGGGGGCTTTCTCAGAGTTTTTCGGCGGGGCACCGGTCATCAACGTGGAGGGGCGCACCTACCACGTAGACATGCACTACATGCCGCCCCGCAACAGCGAGGAAGAGCTGCCGCAGCATGTCTGCCGCGCCGTGGAGTGGCTATCGGAATACGACTCCAAGGGAGATGTGCTGGTCTTTCTGCCCGGCGAGCGGGAAATCCGCGACTGCGCCGCCGAGCTGGAGAGCATGAACCTGCCGCGCACGGATATCCTGCCCCTGTTTGCCCGACTGGGGCTGGGGGAACAGCAGCGCATCTTTCACCCCACCCGCGGCACACGCCGCATCGTGCTGGCCACCAACGTGGCAGAAACCTCTCTCACCATCCCGGGTATCATCTATGTGATAGACAGCGGGCTGGCCCGCATCTCCCGCTACCTGCCGGGTCGCCAGATTCAGCGGCTGCAGGTGGAGCCCATCTCACAGGCCAGTGCCCGCCAGCGCGCGGGACGCTGCGGGCGCGTGACGGAGGGTGTGTGCATCCGCCTGTATGCGGAGACGGACTTTGAGAACCGCGAGCCGTTCACCGACCCGGAAATCAAGCGCAGCGCACTCGCCGGGGTCATCCTCCGCATGGCTGATTTGCGGCTGCCGCCGCTGGGCGAGTTCCCCCTGCCGGATCCGCCCAGCCCACGTCTGGTGAATGAGGGTTACAAGACCCTGCGCGAAATCAGCGCACTGGACCGCGCGAAAAAGCTCACCGATATAGGCCGCAGTCTGGCGCGGCTGCCGCTTGACCCGCGACTGGGGCGCATGCTGCTGGAGGCAAAACACGAGCAGGCACTGCCGGAGCTGCTGGTCATGGTGGCAGGTCTCTCCATCATGGACCCGCGGGAGCGTCCCGCCGATTTTGCCGCGCAGGCCGACCAGGCACACGCCCAATGGCGGGATGAAGACAGCGATTTCCTCTCCCTGCTGAAGCTGTGGCGCGCCACGCTGGAATTTGCCGAGCGGCGAGGGCTGCGCCGCAACCAACTGCGCCGCTGGTGCAGCAAGAATTACCTGAGCTTCCTCCGCATCGTCGAATGGCACAATCTGGTGCAGGATTTATCCGCCGCGCTGGCCGACACCATGCGCTGGCGCATCCCGGAGCTGCCACCGGAGGCAGAGCAAGCCTCCTCTGAGCGCATTCACCGCGCCCTGCTGGCCGGGGCTCCCCTCCAAATCGGCTTCTGGCGACCGGAGGAAAAGGTATACCGCGGTGCCGGCGGGCGGGATTTTGCCATCTTCCCGGGCAGCGGGCTCTTCAAACGCAAAAAACGCCCGGAATGGATTATGGGCGCGGAGCTGGTGGAGACCAGTCGGCTCTGGATGCGCCGCACGGCTATCCTCGACCCCGCCTGGGTGGAGCAGATTGCCCCGCAGCTCTGCGCGCACCATGCCTATGATGCCACCTGGGACAAAGCCGCCGGGGTGGTCTACGCCAGGGAACGCGTCACCTGCGGCGGGCTCACCATCATCGATGGCCGCCGCATCTCCTACGCCCGCTGCAACCCCGCCGGAGCGCGAGACATCATGATACGCGACGGCATTCTGGCGCAGCAGCTCAAAAATCCTGCACCCTTCCTGAAACACCTGGCAGAGATGCGTGAAACGGTCAGCACGGTGGAGTGCAAGTTGCGCCGCCGCGACCTCATCTGGTGCGCGGAAGGCGTGTACCGCTTCTTCGACGAGCGCATCCCCGCAGAGGTCAACAGCGAAAAAGCCCTCCGCCACTGGCGGGAAAAAGCGGAAGCCAACAATCCGAAGTTGCTCTTTGTTCCCTACGCTGACTGCGTATACCCCGGGGAGGACAATGCCCCGGCTGACCTGTACCCGGATGAAATCGAGGTACAGGGGCAACAGTACCCCGTCTATTATAACCACGCTCCCGGTGCGGCAGATGACGGCGTGACCCTCGGTGTTCATATCGACCAGCTGGCAGAATTCCCGGACTGGTTGCCCGGCTGGAACGTCCCCGCCCACCTGGCAGACCGCGCAGAAACACTGCTCCGCACGCTTCCCAAGGATTTGCGGGCCTTCCTCATGCCCATTGCCGAGGCGGCAGATGATTTCTTTGAGGAATGGTATGAACGCGAACCCGACCGCCCGCTGGAGCAGGCTCTGGCCGAATTCGTGATGAAGCGCAGCAACAAATTCTGCAACGCCTCCCAGTTCGACACCTCCCGACTCCAGCCGGAGCATGTTACCAAAATATGGGTCTGCGATGATAAGGGCGATGATCTCGCTCTGGGTACCGATGCCTCAGGCCTCCGCGAAAAACTCTCCGATTACCAACAGAAACGCTTCCGCAAAAAGGCCGCGCGAAGCTTCTCTGCCTCGCCCATGACCCGCTGGGACTGCGGGGAACTGCCCGCCACTGTGGATGTGGGCAACGGTACCGGCTACCCCGCGCTGGAGGATGACGGAGAGCGCGTCCGCATCCGCGTCTTTTCCACAGAAGCAGAAGCCACGGCCGCCCACCGCGCCGGCGTGCGTCGGCTGGCTCTGCTGCGGCATGGCGATTTCATCAGCGGTATCCGCAAGCGGCTGCCCATCAAGAGCATGGCGGTCAAGCTCGCCATGAGCACCCTGGGCAGCGAGCCGAAAAACAACGTGCAGGAAACCCTGCTCGCCGCCATGAATGCCACGCTTGCCCCCCTGCCCCGCACGGCAGAGGAATTCGATACAGCCTGCCTGCGCATGCGCGAGCGGCTCTACGATACCATCGCCGGGCCGCTGGAAAAGCTCTGGGAACAACTTGTTGCGGCTGAAGCACCGCTGCGGGAATACTGCCTCACCGCCGCACGCGACCGCTATGCCGCCCGCATCGCCGAAGACTTGCAGCAGGAGTGGCAGTGGCTCACCCGCCCCGGCTTCCTCTCCTCCCTGCCCCCGGAGGCTCTGGCAGACATCGCCCGCTTTGCCCGCAGTCTTCGCGAGCGACTGATGCGCATCGCGCAGCAGCCCGCCGTACGCGAGCTGGAGAGAATCGATACCCTCCGCGCCGCCATTCTTCCGGATTTCTACACCCGCTACCACCGGCATCTCTCCCACCCCGACTGGCTCAACTACGGCATGATGGTGGCGGAATTCCGCCTTTCTCTCTTTGCCCCTGCCCTTGCCGTCAAAGGCCGGGCCTCTGCCAAAAAGCTCGCCGCCGCCGCTGAGTGTCTCTCCTGAATGGTAACGCCCTGCTTCCTGCAATACGCCCTGCTTCCTGCGAAAAAAAACGCTGCACCTGATTGGGGTACAGCGTTTGAAGCTTTTTTCGGATGTCTCACCTGCGGTAAGCCACCGAACACCTGCCGATTTTAGCGGCGGCGGCGAGCAGCAAGACCGGCAAGAGCCAGCAGGCTCAGCGTAGCCGTGGTCGGCTCAGGCACAGTGCCCGTCATCACAGCAGCGGACTTGGCCAGAGCCTTGGCATTTGTCTCGGTGACACCACCGTTGAAGTAGTACACGCCGATGACGGAGTCGTCGAACGAAATGGTGGAAGCGGTGGCACTGGCTGACTTGAGACCGGAGGCGGTAGCGTAGGTATCAACGATAGCGGAGCCCTGTGCATCCAACAGGGTGAAAGCAACAGAGGTGCCACCAGTGCTGCTGAAAGAGTACACCAGACCGGCATCTGCCACGGTGTCCCAATCGATTGTGGCAAGGTCGTTACCGCTTGTCCAGCAGGTGCTGTTCCAGTTGGTGTTCGTACCCCAGCGGGCATACAGACCGGAACTGACAATCGTATTAGTGCTGTTGCTGCTGCCGTTCACGGTTACACCCGTCTTGGTGCCGCTGATATCGTAGCACACAATGTCCGTGCCCCAGCTCTTGGGCTGACCCTGCTCCAGGATGGAGCGCAGTTCCGTTACATCCAGTGTCAGAGCAACGGTGAAGTTGCCGTCAGTGGTGGTAAAGGAGCTGCCACCGTAACCGAGACGATCAGCGTCCTCCAGAGTCACACCCATGGCGCAGGAGCCGAGAGCGAGAAGTGCAATAAGTGTCTTCTTCATTTTAGTTGTTTTTTCTATCTGTTTGGTATTTAGTTCGTTGTTATCTGCGAGCAGCGCCAAGGTGCTAGGTTCCTCGCGCGTTAGAAGAGTGCTGAGAGATCCGACCGCAGCTCGCTGTGCGCAGTGTATCGCATTTCGAATGCGATGATGCCGAAGGATATCAAAAAATTGTTTGGAACTGAACTTTTATTATGCAAAATATTAGTTAGTAAAATATATGTTCGTCTTGGATGAAGCTGTACATTTAAGTGCTGTTTAAAGGTTCTATGTACAGGGCAAATATTCTATTCAGAGAGCGGATACTCTTCTAAACAATTAATAAAAATTGTCATTTGTATAAATGAGTAAATTCAAGGTAATTTATAATTGATATATAAAATTTCAAAAAGCAAAAATCAGGGTGCGTCTTTAACGATTTCGTTGAGTGCGAAATCGCTTTTTTTCAAGCTTTTGTGCAAAAAAAACTGTACATCGCATTCGAAATGCTATGTACTGCACGAGACGAGCAGTGGTCGGATTTCTCTGTATTCCAATGCGCGAGGAACCGGGCACCGCCATCGCAACTTACATGTAAACAACAAACTAAACACCAAACAGATAGAGAAACAACTAAAATAAAGAAGACTCTTATATTTCTTCTTGCTCTCGGCACCTGCGTCATGGGTGTAACAGCTCGGCGGCGACAACAGACCACCAATACGATTGTCTCTTCCGGTCTGCATGCCCGCAGGGGCACTAACTCCGACAGGAACAGCCATGCCGGACAAGTGGTAGTGACCTTGCTTCTCTTGATTGGAACTCTGTGGCAGATACCGATCAGACTGCTCACCACCGCCGCAAACAATTGCGTATATACCTGATTTACAGGAGCCGCCCTTTCTCTGAGAAAAAGGGGGAAATTTTATTTTTCAGGATGGGTAACTACCAAAATGGATAATCAAGCAACCTGAGGTACAAGCCCTCCCCCGCAAGCCACGCAGGCAGAAAGTTGACAGAGGACCTATAAGAATAATTCTAAAATTTGCATGATGAAAAACTCTGCGCTTGCGTTGGCAGAGTGAATCATATAAAATCCGCAGTACGGCGGAGAATAGATTTCCCGCAACGAAAATCAAACAAACAAAGACCAGAAGATGATTAAGGTAGCCATCGTAGGGTACGGGAATATCGGCAAATACGCAGTGGAAGCACTGCGCGCAGCACCTGATATGGAATTAGCAGGCATTGTACGCCGCGCCGGGAGTGCCCCGGTGCATGGTATAAAGACAGTCAACAATATAGATGAGCTCGGGGAGGTGGATGTAGCACTGCTCTGCACCCCGACCCGCAGCGTGGAAGAAACGGCACTGCCGCTGTTGGCAAAGGGTATCAATACGGTAGACAGCTATGATATCCACGGCGGGATTGTCGAATTGCGGCGTTCTCTCGGTAAACAGGCACAGGCAAACCAAGCCGTGGCTGTCATTTCCGCCGGCTGGGACCCCGGTTCTGACTCCGTGATGCGCACCATGATGCTGGCTATGGCTCCCAAGGGTATCACTTACACCAACTTCGGACCCGGCATGAGCATGGGACACAGCGTGGTGGCCCGCTCCAAAGAGGGGGTGAAAGATGCCCTGTCTCTCACAATTCCCACCGGCTCCGGGGTTCACCGACGCATGGTATATGTGCAGCTTGAGGAAGGTGCCGACTTTGCTCAGGTTGAAGCAAGCATCAAAGCCGATGATTATTTCTGCCACGATGAAACCCATGTCCAACAGGTTCCGGACATTGATTCACTCAAAGACATGGGACACGGTGTCTACATGGAGCGCAAGGGAGTATCCGGTGCAACGCAGAACCAAATCTTTAAATTTGAAATGCGTATCAACAACCCGGCACTGACGGCACAGGTAATGGTGTGCGCTGCGCGTGCCGGCATGAAACTGGCACCCGGCTGCTACACACTGCCGGAAATCCCCCCCATGGATTTCTGCCCCGGCGACCGTGAAGCCCTGATAGCGCAGCTTGTATAAAGCCGACAAAAACACAGCAGAAAGCTATCCAACCCCCACCAAGCGGCAGACGCGAACTCGCGCTGCCGCTTCTTGTATGTATTCAAAGGATGAACAGGCAATTTTCCCGGGATTATGATTTCTCCCACAAACGGAGCTTCAGCGCATCGGCAGCAGCGGCAATCTGAGCCCGGCGCTTGCTTGGCCCCTGCCCGGCCCCCAGCTCTATACCATTCCAGCACACACGCGCCTGAAACGGCCCGGTGGGTTGCTCCGGATTCACCGGGGTCACATAGTACTCCGGGCCTTCGCAGTTAATAGCCTGCAGCGTTTCCAGGAGACATCCTTTAGAATTGATTTCAATGAGATTCTGAGCATTGGCAAGACTTTCCTGCAAAAGAGCCAGAGAAACCTTGCGGGCGGCATTGTAGTTGGAATCCATCATCACGGCACCGATGACGCTCTCAAAAGTATTGGCCAGAATGGAGAGAGTCTTGCGCCCGCCGTTCTTCTCCAACTGGGGGCTCATGATAATTTGTTCGCCCCAACCGAGCTGCTCACAGATACCGGCAAGGTGCTGACGGCTCACAATGGCGGCGCGCATTTTGGTCAGCAAGCCTTCATCAGCTTTGGGGAAACGAGAGAAAAGCTCACGGCTGACTACCAGCTCCAGCACCGCATCCCCCAGAAATTCCAGACGCTCATACGCCAGATTAGTGCTGCGTTTCTGATCAGAACTGGGGTGGGAGAATGCCTGCTTGAGCCATACGGCATCAGTAAACACATACCCCAAGCTTTGTTCAACAACTTCTCTCTGCATGCGGTTAAGTCTACCCCACTCGACCTGATAAGGCAAGCGATTTCAGGAAAATTTCTCTATTTCCCCTTGAATCAATCAAATATCCGCAGAAAAAGCTTGCAGATATACAACTTTATGGTAGTCTTTCGTTGCTCGTACTGACTAACAAACAGAAAGCACGCTCCATTGAATTTCGTCACCACCAGCTTTGTCCTGTTTTTCCTCCCTGTATTATGCATAGGGTGGGCTCTGCGTGCGCGCCCCGTTGCGTTCAAATACTTTCTCATAGCCGCAGGGCTCTTTTTTTACAGCAGACCGGGCATGGAGTACCTATTGTTGCTCATGCTGGTGGCTTTTCTGAACTGGGGGTGCGTCAAATGGATGGACTGTCTCCAAAATCAGACGCAAAGGCGGATTGTGCTTGCCAAGAATATCATTCTGCATGTCCTGATACTGGCATTTTTCAAATACGCCGAGCCTCTGTTTTTATGGTTGAACGACATGATGGGGGGCGGACCGCTTCACCGGTGGTTGGCAGAGTCGGGAATGGGCGATGTGGTTCTGCCGGCGGGACTTTCATTTTACACGTTTCAGGGGCTTTCTTACGCAATTGACCATTTCCGCGCCCCGGAGCGGTCGGCACGCAGCTTTTCAGAAGTGCTGGCGTATGTCTCCTTTTTTCCGACCCTGCTGGCGGGGCCCATCATGCGGGAGCAGGATTTTCTGCCACAGCTTGCAGCAAGACAGGAGAGCCGCCGGGATTTCAACGAGGGGATGGCTCTTATTCTGAGTGGGCTCTTCAAAAAAGTTGCTTTGTCCACATTCCTCTCTGAGCAGCTGGTGGATCCGTTTTTCCAAGACCCGGAAAACTTTTCCTCGCAAGCTGCACTGGTTGGGATTTACGCGTATTCCATTCAAATTTATCTTGATTTTTCGGGCTATTCGGATTTGGCCATCGGCATAGGCAGGCTCATGGGATTTCGGCTCCCCCCCAACTTTGATTCCCCTTACCGCGCACTCAGTCTACAGGATTTCTGGCACCGCTGGCATATTTCACTGTCACGGTGGCTGAGAGATTACCTGTATATACCCCTGGGCGGCAGCAGACGGGGCAACCGCTATGTCAACCTGACTGTGACGATGGTTATTGGCGGCATCTGGCACGGCAGCGGGCTCAACTTTCTGATATGGGGATTTTTCCATGGTCTGGGGCTTGCGGTGGTTCACGCATACGGTCAAATCAAGGCAAAATATCAGCTCCTGCGGCATCCTGAAAACCCATGGGTAAAAGGAATCCTGAGCATCATCTCCTGGTTTCTCACGTTCCATTTTGTTACAGTGCTTTGGGTATTCTTCCGCGCAAAGGATTTCGATGGAGCATGCCGTGTTTTTCAGGCTGTCACCCAAACGCAGGAGGGAATGGCATACCCGATACAGGTTCTGCTTATCATAGCCCTCGGACTTGGCATGCAATGGCTCGGACCTGTCTGCTACCGGGCATTCTCCGGCATACAGGCCAGACTTCCCTGGCCCCTGCAGGCAATAATCGTCGGTCTATTGGGCGGAATTATCCTCAACCTTGGTCCGGAAGGAGTTCTGCCCTTCATCTATTTCAGCTTCTGAACCAACTGCCATGCGTTTCAATCTTCCACCATCTCTGACAATCTGCCTGGGGACCTGCATGGCAGCAGCCCTGTTGGGATTACAGAACATAGGAGAATACTGCCGACAGCTGGAAAGTAGTTACCCCCACATGGCAGGTCTTGCAGAGATATTGGAAACAACCGCGCCCTACACGGGTTTGCCGCAGCTGTTTCAGCAGGAAAAGAGCATCCTGTCAGAGTTGGCAAAACGGCTCCCCGAAATGGCAGCTACTGAACCGGAGCCGCCACCGCCTCCCCCCCCCGCTCCGAAAATCATCTATGTAAGGGTACCTGCTCCGGCTCAGCTCAACAGCTTGAGATTACCGGCGCAACACAAGGAGAACACCTTATCAACAGAGCAGTTCCTCAGCGTCACCGTACCGACTGATTTCAGCACCGCTTCCCCGCAACCGGAGCCCGCGCCGCAGCCGGAACCCGCCCCGCAACCGGAGCCCACCCCGCAGCCGGAGCCCGCCCCGCAGCCGGAGCCCGCCCCGCAACCAACCGGAGCAGATCGCGCCAGGGCAGAAGACAATAAGAAAGCTCCGATACGTTACCGCATCATGATGCTGGGAGATTCTCTTATGGAAGATTTGGGGCCAACAACACACCGAACGCTCCGAAACCGAAAAGGCTTACACTTCATTCTCTCTGCAAAATACTCAACAGGGCTGAGCCGACCGGATTATTTTAACTGGCCGGAACACATGCAAAAGGCAGTGTC
The DNA here is from genome assembly GCA_017398765.1 of Akkermansia sp. Lineage (GTDB taxonomy): Bacteria > Verrucomicrobiota > Verrucomicrobiia > Verrucomicrobiales > Akkermansiaceae > Akkermansia. Next base: position 11,642 of record JAFQEY010000003.1, on the reverse strand, counting down.
CACCACCCGCCCGGATCTCATCGTGTTCTTCATGGGGGCCAATGATGGCATGCCCATCAAGGTGAGCGGCAGGAATATCTACCCCAATAATGGTGCCGCATGGAAAAAAGCCTATATTGCCAAGATGGCGGAGCTCTTTGCAATCGCACGCCGACACGGCTGTGACATGCTCTGGGTGGGGCTTCCGCCCATGGGCAGCAAATACGCTCGAATTTTAGCACAAACAGCGCAGGCTCAGAAAGAGGGTTGCGTGGAATATGGTATCCGATTCCTTGACACCGCCCCTATTCTGGGTGATGCAGCCGGGAAATTCCGCTCCTATATGACAGATAGGCACGGCAATACTGTGCGCCTGCGCGCCAAGGATAAAGAGCACCTTGCCCCGGCAGGAAACAAATTGGTAGTTGAGCATCTTTTGCCGATTCTGGAGCAAAAAATAGCAGATTTCCGAAAAAAACACCCGGAGCGGTGTCTGAATGCCGGAGAGATGGCACGCCCGGGGCGCGCCACGCTTGAATCTACCATCAAATATTCCCCATCAAAACGATGACAAAGTTTCGTCTATTCCTCATATCGGTGCTATTGCTCATTGCACCGCTGAGTGCCATGCATCTGGAACCCGGCGGCAGCGGGAAAGCAGCGCAGCCCATCCGCATCCTGCTCACGGGGGACTCACTCATGGAATCGCTCGGGCCGCAAATGCAAAAAGCCATGGAGGGGTATGAAAATATTTCTCTGATACCCATAGGCAAACGCTCTACCGGACTAAGCCGCCCGGATTTTTACAACTGGCCGGAAGTACTGGAACAAAATCTCCGTGAACACCATCCGCACATCGTCATCATGTGGGTAGGCACCAATGATCCGCAGGGGATTTACGGTCAGACGGGGCTGGGGGAGCCCTGTTCCCGGGAGTGGCTCAAAGCCTATACCTACAAGCTTATAGAGATTGCCCGGCTCTGCCAGAAGTATCACGCACGGCTCATCTTCATGGGGCCCCCTGTCATGGATGAGGAACCGCTTGATACCCAATTACTGAAAATTACTGACATTATGCGGCGCACCTGCAAGCACTATAAACTTGGCTTTGTTGATACCCGCCCGCTGCTGGCGGATTCTCAGGGAAAATATGTGCACCGCGCCAAAATGCCGGATGGCCGCGTGGCAGATATTCGCTGGAAAGATCGCACGCATATCACCGGTGACGGCAATATTTTGATTATGAACAAGCTGCTGCCTTACATGGGCAGTATCATCCCCGAAGCAAGACCGGACGGAAAACGGCTCAAGCACACCTCCCGACCGGGAAGAACCTCCATCCGCATCCGCTGACAATCCATTCTCTGACGCGGCGCGGCTCTGCCCGCACCGAACAGGCGGTCATTCAATCCAGGGTATCCAGATGAGAAATGGCAGAGGAACCATGCGCGCCTAAATCCAGCGCAGCATTTGCGACCCGCTCCGGGTCATCATCGAAGCGATAGGCCGAGCAATCCGGGCAGGATTCGGCGTTCTTGTCCACGATAGCCCCGCATACCTCGCAGAGCTTATAGCTAGTGGGGTCATTGGCCACCGTTGTGGCTATTTCCTTGCAATCGCGTCTCATGAAACAGGCATTCAATGTAAAACGGGATATCGGTCAGCCCGATACCCCGTCATAAAGCTCAAAAACGGAAAACCTGAAAGGGAACTCAGGCGATGGAGGCGACAGCCTTGGCAGCCTTGCTCTTGTAGTTGGCGGCGCGGTTGGCCGGCACAGTGCCCTTCTTGGCAGCCTTGTCAATGGCAGAGGCAAAAGTATTGTAGGCAACCACGGCGGCTTCCTTGTCCTTGCTCTCTACAGCGGCAGCAACCTTCTTGCGAAGAGTGCGAACGCGGGAGATAACGGAACGGTTAACAGCGGTGCGGGCAATCGTCTGACGGATGCGCTTCTTAGCGGACTGAGTGTGTGCCATAATGGTTAAAGATATGTTGTGGTTTTTCGTTTTGGTGGGCAGATTCTACTCCAATTCCGCCAAATGTCAAGCAAATTGGAAAGAAAAGCCGTATTTTTATGTGCAGAGAAGCCGAAGAAGAGGTAAGAAAACGCAAAACGACAATGAATTTTAAGTGAAAATAAGTAGAAGAAGCCCACCATGCCGCAGACACGTTCGCCCCTATCAACCGTATTTCCAACTAATTTATCCAAAAAAAAAGCTTCCCATACGGAAAAATTCTGCTAAAATACGCCCGCGCCTGCCCGCCGACGTGCGCAAAGTCGCGACGGCGGAACCCAGCCGCACCCCACCACTATGTCAGACTATACAACGCGTGTATTGGAACAGGTTCGCGCTAAAAATGCCGCCGAACCGGAATTCCTTCAGGCCGTACAAGAGGTGATTTCCACCATCACCCCCGTGCTTTCTTCCGACAAGAAATACGAGGAAAATTGCATTCTTGAGCGCATCGTAGAACCGGAGCGCACCATCATCTTCCGTGTCCCATGGGTGGATGACAAAGGTAAGGTACAGGTAAACCGCGGTTACCGTGTGGAATACAACAGTGCTATCGGACCGTACAAGGGCGGTCTGCGCTTCCACCCATCTGTCAATCTCGGCATCCTCAAATTCCTCGGCTTTGAGCAGGTCTTCAAAAACTCTCTGACCACGCTGCCCATGGGCGGTGGCAAGGGCGGTGCAGACTTTGACCCCAAGGGCAAGAGTGACCGAGAGGTGATGGCATTCTGCCAGAGTTTCATGACGGAGCTGCAGCGCCACATCGGCCCGGACACAGACGTTCCCGCAGGCGACATCGGCGTGGGTGGTCGTGAAATCGGCTACCTCTTCGGCCAGTACAAGCGGCTGCGCAATGAGTTCACCGGTGTGCTGACCGGCAAGAAGCTTAACTGGGGCGGCTCCCTCATCCGCCCGGAGGCCACCGGCTACGGCTGTGTGTACTTTGCCCAGAACATGCTGGCTACACGCCAGGATGACCTTGCAGGCAAGGTGTGCGTTGTCTCCGGTTCCGGTAACGTGGCACAGTACCTTGTCGAAAAACTCAACCAGCTGGGTGCCAAGGTCGTTACCATGTCTGACTCCGGCGGCTACGTTTTCGACCCGGAGGGCATCACCGCTGAGAAACTTGCCTGGATTATGGAGCTCAAGAACGTGCGCCGCGGGCGTATCAAGGAATACGCAGATGCATTCCCGGGCGTGCAGTATTACGCCGGGCAGCGGCCCTGGAGCGTCCCCTGTGACTGCGCTTTCCCCTGCGCCACGCAAAACGAAATCAACGGAGCAGAAGCCGCCACGCTCATCAAAAACGGCTGCATGCTCGTGGCAGAGGGTGCCAACATGCCCACGGATCTGGACGGTATCAACGCCTATCTTGAGGCAAAGATTCTCTACGGCCCCGCCAAGGCAGCCAATGCCGGTGGCGTTGCCACCTCAGGGTTGGAGATGTCCCAGAACAGCATGCGCCTGAGCTGGAGCAGCGAGGAGGTGGATGCCAAGCTCTTCAACATCATGAAGAACATTCACGAGAATGCTTACAACCACGCCCGTGAGTACTCCGCCGACAGTCAGGGTGAGTTCACCAACTACGTGACCGGTGCCAACATAGCCGGCTTCGTGAAGGTGGCAGATGCCATGATTGACCAGGGTGTGGTGTAAACCCAGGCTCAGCACCATTTCGCATCCGCAGACTCCGCTCAGGGGGTCTGCGGATTTTTTATCGGCAGATTTACCATAATCTCTTGCAATCAGGGGTAGATATGATAGAATGAAACAGCAACGACAGCTTTCATGTACCGCTACATCACATCCATTCTTCTGCTCCTCATACTGCTGCTGACAGGATGCCAGCAGCAGCGGTATCGGCAAGGGGCTTCTGCACGCACCCCCAAGTACGTGTACCGGGCGGGCTACACCCCGAGACTTCTCCCCAGCGGCAAGGCAACCATCCCCCGCCATGCCCCGGCACGAGTCAAAAAAGCCATCATGGCGGCCAACAAAATAGTGGGGCGTCCCTATCGGCTGGGCGGCGGTCACGGTCGGCACCATGATACCGCATACGATTGCTCCGGCAGTGTGGCTTTTGTGCTGCGGGAAGCCGGCATGCTCCGCCAGGGGCGGCAGCCCGTGTCCGGCTATTTCCTGCGCTGGGGTCGCCCGGGATTCGGGAAATGGATTACCGTGTACGCCAAGCGGGGGCATGTGTTCATGATGATTGCCGGCATGCGCTTTGACACCACCGGCAGCGGGCGCGGTGTCGGGCCGCGCTGGTACACCAAAAGCCGCCCCTGCGGCGGGTTCTACGTGCGCCGACTCCCCGGCTATTGATGAATTTTCCCGGCGGCACGCCACATTCACACCACATTATCCTTAAAGATGAACGAAGAAAACGAACGCAACCACGGCCCGCAGCGGCTTGATGACATCATGCAGCGATGGGGGCTGGATAATCATGATTTGGTCACCTCCTCCATTGAGCAGCTCACCCACAAGCAGGTGCAGAAAGCCAGGCAGGGGCGGCAGCTCACCCTCAAGATGATGCAAAAGGTGGCCCGCACGCTCAATATCTGTATCTGGAACGGTCTGAGCGATGAGGAAAAGGAAAGTTACTACGAATACATCCACCGCGATCTCTTCACCTACGCCAAGGGGTATGCCCCGGAATGGGTTGACCCCAACATTGCCCTGCTTCAGGCAAGAGCCGCGAAAAAGTAACCCTGCTCTATGCCTCAGAGCGTCACAGAACTGGTAACCCGCCTTAAACACGCCGTTGAGATTCAGGTGGGTGAGCAGAGCGTGATTGGCGAGATAGGCTCTTGCAAGGCGGCCGCCAGCGGTCACATCTACTTCACACTCAAAGATGCGCACTCCCAGCTGCAGTGCGCCATGTATGCTTTCCGCGCACGCAGTTTGCGCGTGCGCCTGCGGGAGGGCATGCTGGTGGAGCTGTATGGCAAAGCCACCGTTTGGGAAGGTCGCGGAGCACTCCAGTTTATCGTGGAGCGGGTAAAAGAAGCAGGACAGGGAACCCTGCAGCAGCAGTTTGAGGCACTCAAGCAACGTCTTTTGGCAGAGGGACTGTTTGACACCGCACGCAAACGCCGCCTGCCCCGATTCCCGCAGAGCGTGGCTCTCATCACCTCCCCCACGGGCGCAGTCATTCAGGACATGCGCCACCGCCTGCAACAGCGCGCACCGTGGATGCAGGTCTACCTCTACCCGGTTCAGGTACAGGGCAAAGGTGCAGAATATGGGCTCGCGCAGGCTATCAGGAAACTGGGACAACCGGAGAAAAACGGACTTCCCCGCACAGATTATCTGATACTGGCACGGGGTGGCGGCTCCCCGGAAGATTTGTGGTGCTTCAATGAGGAGGTGCTGGCTCGCGCCATCGCAGCCTGCCCTATACCCGTAGTCTCCGCCGTGGGGCATGAGACGGATTTTACCATTGCAGACTTTGTGGCAGACCTGCGGGCCCCCACCCCCACGGCGGCCATAGAGCTGACCACGCCGGATGCAGCCGAATTGCTGGCACGGCTGGCAGATACGGAACACCGGCTAAAGCAACGCCTGATGCAGAGTCTCCAAATGGCGAGACTGCGCCTGAAGTCTGCGGCACAGGGAAAGCTGAGCCGCCCCGCAGAAATACTCGCCCCTTTCCAACAAAAGCTCGATACCCTGGCAGATGAGCTTGGCCTCGCTGCCCGGCAACGCCTCCGGCAGGCCCATGAAAAGCTCAATACCGCAGAGGCTCACCTTTCCCCCCGCATGGTGCAGCGCGCGCTTTCTGTCACTGACAAAAGGCTCACCGCAGCTCATCAGGCTCTGCTCCGCAGTCTTGCCGCGCGCCTGCAACACGCTCATGCCAAGCTGGACACGCTGGAAGCCCGGCTCACCGCTGCCAGCCCTCAGCATGCGCTTGACCGCGGGTTTGCGCTGGTGCGGACACCGGCCGGTAAGCTGGCTTGCAACGCTGCTGAACTCAGCCCGGGAGACGAGCTGAGTATCCGCCTGGCAAAAGGAGAAGTCTCCGCAACCGTTTCCCGAATCATCACGTAACCACCACCATGAAAAGTACAATCATTTTGCTCACCCTGGTATGTGGGGTGGCAGCAGCAGAGCAGTTCTACGGACCGAACGGCAGCTTCAGTGGCTCTGCCCGAACCTCCGGCAACACCACCAGGTATTATGATGCCTCCGGTCGCCTCATCGGCACTGCCGAAAAGTCCGGCAACACCACCAGATATTATGATGCCCGGGGCTCCTACCAAGGCTCCTCCTCAGAATCCGGCGGCACCACGCGCTACTACGATGCCCGGGGCTCCTACCGCGGCTCTGCCTCCCAATCCGGCGGCAACACGCGCTACTACGATGAAAGAGGCTCCTACCGCGGCTCTGCTTCTCAATCCGGCGGCAACACGCGCTACTACGACGATAAAGGCTCCTACCGCGGCTCAAAGCAGTAAGTTTCGCTGATTCTCTTCTCCCCCCCCACTCAAAAATTTTAAGCATTACTGCGCAAGGCAGCACCGAATCACTGGGCGTAGCTGTGCAGAGACTGAATATTCGGCAGAAGGTTCACGACGAAGAATGTAACCAGCACTGCGGCAAAGCCCAGCAGCAACAGCGGGCGAAGCCACGTGGCAAATGCGGCATGCCGCTCCACGTGAAAATAGATGATGTAAATGCCCCAGGTGATGAGTGCCCATACTTCCTTGATGTCCCACGACCAGTACGCCCCCCACGCGGCATCTGCCCAAAGTGCCCCGCTCCACAGACCAAATGTCATGAAGGGGAATGCCAGACGCACCAAGGCCCCGGCGTTTTGGGTGCGGCGGATCGATTCACCGCCGCGCAGCGGGTGGATAAGCACCATCAGCGCAGCCACGGTCAGGAGGCCGTATGCAAGGACATAGGAAATCACGTGCGGTGCGAACCAGGGAGATTGCAGAGCCGGCATCTGCCGCCATGTTGCCTGCAGCGGCATGCAAAGCGCGCCGATAAGAGCGGCGGCAGAGGCTGCCGCCAGCCAGCCGTCCGCACTCAAGCTGCGGTAACGCCGCAGATACACAGATGCCGGATACATGACCAGGGGAAAGAATGCCAACACGTGCCGCATATTGCCAAAGGGCGGGGCCTGAGCCAAAACCCAGTCTGCCACAAAAAGGCCTGCCGCCAAATACCACACCGCCTTGTGACAACGGCGCGCGGCGGGCTCATGTCCGGCAATATGCAGACCTATTGTTCCCAAGGCAAAAAGCAATGCCAGGGAGGTCAGCGTGTATATCAAATAACTCATGTCAGAGCCTCCTCTTCTTCCTTGTTCCACCAACACCAACAGGCGGTGCAGATGATGATGCCTACCATGCCGCTCAGCGCAGCTATACGCCCGGGCGCACGGCGCGCCTGCACGCGGACCAGGGTTCTGCCATGGTGTAATTCATACGACTCCAGAGACAGGAGCCAGCCCTTGCAGGAGATGGGCTCATTCACCCGCAGCTGCTCTCTGCGCTGCTCGGGGCGGCCACGGTAATCTGTATTCACCAGACAGTGCGCACAGTAGTCTTTCACCACCGGGGGATTGCGCAGGATAACACGCTGGGGATTTCCCGGTACAAGATAAAAAGGCTGCGGCATACCGGGTGCTGTTTTCAACAGATTTTTATTCCAGCGTTCCTTGCCCGCCACCAGCATATCCCCCTGCAGCTCCGGCTGAATGGGGCGCACGGGACGCCCCTCTTCCAGGGTATAAAGAGTGTAACTCTCATCATCATAATGGGCTACGCTGAACGACTCCACCGCAAATGAAAAGCCCAGAGGTACCCGCCCCCCCTCCGGCAGCTGCACTGCATCTGTAGAAACGCTGCCATCTGCCGGCAGAATCAAGCGGTACCGCTCTTCATACTTATAATCCACGTACACCCCAATGGTCAACAGCACCAGTGAGGCGTGAATACCGGCCAGCCACAGGCGGCGTGTCATCACCCGCTTGGTCAGATACCCGAACACGGCAAAAAACACCGCCCCGGAAAGAGCCGTACAGAACATCGCCAGTGCGCCCATCCACAACGGCCCGCCTTGTTCCGCAAACTTGATTCCCTGTGCGCTGTACTGCCACAGCATCACCAGCCCGATGACCGAGAAAAACAAAAAAAGAAGCCCGAAAACCAAGCGCAAACGCTGACCGGAAGCGATACGCCACGCCCCACACAAACTCAACAGCGCACTTACCAACCCCAGCAGCAGCATCGCCCCGCCCCGGTACACGGCAGGAGCCCCCATCAGCGGAAATCCCCCGGCCAGCAGAAGAACACAGGCGGCCCCGACCGCCATGATTGCCGCCTTAGTATAAAAGTTCATCATCTCCCGGTGTTACCAATGCCAAGATATTGCAAACGTACCAAACAGCGAGTGGTGATCCTGTGTTCTGTACTCCACCGTATGCCACACGGCACCGGCATAGTACTGAATTCCCTCATACACAAGGCCGACTCCCAGCTGCATCTCTGCCTGCCAGGGCTTGCGGCTGCATGTCTGCTCAAAATCATGGAAGACGCCACCCTCTATAAACATATCCCGCGCCACATATTCACCATACACACTGCCCACCACAAACCAGGACATGCGAGCCGGGTCATAAGAGGGCTTCCGCAACAGCCCGACGCTATAATCCGCAGCGTGGCTTCCGGTCACCTGCATGGCCCCCGGCAGGTTCTGTCCCCAGCGCAGCACAATACCGGCCCCCCCGGAAACAGCCACGGTTCCCAAGGACTCACGGGTGAAAATCATGCCATCTGTCTGAAAGCCGCCTTTACTTTCCGACTCACAGAAAGGCAGCCGCCAATCCTGACGCGCAGAAAGCTGCAGAGTTGGCTCAGCCGGTATCTGATCCCCCCAGCCATCCCACTGTTTCATCTTTCCCAACTCATGCACCAACCACTGAGAATTCTCTGCAAAAGAGGGTTTACCAGTCACGCCTAGCTGCAGCTCCAGAGAGGTTCCCACACACTCCCCCCTGTACATGTATGCCCCGCCAATTGCCAAATAACCGGCGTAGGGGTGCTGCCCCCAGACCCGACCGTCCGTATGAGTCTCCGGGGTGTATATATTCTGCGTCAGACTGATTCCCCAGTAATGATCAGGAACAATCTGCTGAGCATAGTCAAACCGCGTACCATGGCTATAGTTGCGGTCCTCCCCGAATGCAGAATCATTTTCAAACTCTACCCGGAAATGGTGCTTTGGCTCCGCACGATAACCAAGTTCGCTCGCAGCGGGAATCGGGTTCGTATAATCCGCTGCGACAGAAGCCACCAACATGGTCACCCAAGGTATTGCGCTCATGCGCTGATTATACACCTGCAACCGAAAGAGTCAAGTAGATTGCATTCAGTTCATCGCCTGCAAAATCTGCTCTAAAATATATGGTACGTATGCGTAAATAGAGCAATGCACGCTGTTTTGTCTTGCGGTGGTATGAATACTGTGTCAGAATGCGGGCATGCTCTCATTTGATTACCACAATCCGACCCGCTATATCTATGGAGAGGGAGAACACCGCCGCATCGGCACCCTGCTCCGCCATTACACGGGCAAAGTTCTGCTTCACTACGGGGGCGGCAGCCTGAAAAAAACAGGAGTATACACCACCATCACCAACGCTCTCAACCAGGCCGGAATCGAGTTCTGTGAGCTGGGCGGGGTTAAACCCAACCCCTCTGTGGAACTGGTGTACCAAGGCATTGACATTTGCCGGGCTGAAAACATAAAATTCATCCTTGCCGTGGGGGGAGGAAGCGTTATTGATTCCGCCAAGGCCATAGCACTGGGGGTTCCCCACCCCGGAGATGTATGGAAGCTCTACACCCGGAAAGAGGAATTACGCACCGAGCCGCTTCCCGTGGCATGTGTGCTCACGCTGCCCGCGGCCGGCAGTGAAAACAGCCCCAACACCGTATTGACCCACGATGGCTGCGCCAGAAAGCTCGGCTTCGGGCACCCTGCCCTGCGCCCGCAGCTCAGTGTGGTAGACCCCACCCTTTTCCTCAGTCTGCCGCTTAATCAGATGGCTAACGGAGCCGCAGACATGCTCTGCCACATTTTTGAACGCTACTTCTCCAACACGCCGGACACCGAGCTCTCAGATGCCCTCTGTGAGGCTACCATGCGCACCATCATGCAGCAGGCCATCCGCCTGAAGGAGGACTTGTCCGACACCCGCGCCTGGGGACAGCTGGCTCTCAGCGGGACTATCGCGCACAACAACCTGCTCGGCGTCGGGCGTGAGCAGAGCTGGGCTTGCCATGCGCTGGAACACGAATTAAGTGCCGTGTACGATGTTCCGCACGGAGCCGGGCTCGCCGTCATTGTCCCGGCCTATCTGGAAGCAATGGTTCCCCATAACCCCGGAATATTCGCCCAATGGGCAACCAATGTCATGGGAGTACCCGCCAACCGCAACACGCCCGGTGTCATACGGGAAGGTATACGGCGGCTGCGCGCCTGGTACCGCGAGCTGGGGCTGCCCCAGAGCATGCAGGAACTGGGTATTCCGGCAAATGCAGACTTTGCCGGCATGGCTCGCGCGGCCTGTGTTCTCAAAGGTGGTGCTGCGAATCCGCACCTTCCCGGCATTCACCCTATCTGCCCGGCTGAGTGTGAAAGCATCTACCGCGCCTGTATCGCAGCAATCTGACAGTGTTCCGGGTTGACTTCCTTTTATTTCCCCTTTACAATTCACAAAGATATGAACCCTATTCTCCAATCGCTTAAAACACGCCGCAGCTGCCGCAAATATAAACCGGAACAAATCACCCGCGAGGAGCTGGAAGCCGTGCTGGAAGCCGGAACCTACGCTCCCACCGGACACGGTTCCCAATCCCCCCAAATGGTCGTCATTCAGGATAAATCCCTGCGCGATCGGCTCTCCGTCATGAACGCCGCCGTTATGGGTGCCACAAGTGATCCCTTCTACGGGGCCCCTACGGCTGTCATCGTATTCTATGATAGCACAAATTCCAATGGCTTTGCCGACGGATGCATGGTTATGGGCAACCTGCTCAATGCCGCACACGCCGCCGGGCTTGCTTCCTGCTATATCAACCGTGCTCGGGAGATGTTTGAGACACCGGAAGGCGAAGAACTCAAAGCCGCCTGGGGTGTGGCACCCCACATGAAAGGAGTTGCCATCTGTATTCTGGGCTATGAGGACGGAGGCATATTCCCCCCCAAACCCCGTAAGGCAGACTACATCATCTACGCTTAAAAAGCACTCCCCTCTGAAAACGGGCAAAAAATGATTAACCCGGTAATTCCCTCAATTCGGAATTACCGGGTTATTTCCTGAAGCGCTCCGGCCGCGGCTCGAACGCGGGACCCCAAGCTTAGAAGGCTCGTGCTCTATCCAACTGAGCTACCGGAGCAGGAAGCGGCGTTATACTACCACCTCCCAAGGCCCTTGGCAAGACAAAAAGAAAGTCTCAGCGGCATCCTTTATGCCATAACACCCGGAGCGCATTGCCTCAAAAATCCAGTCACCGAACTGACACTTTTCACGAGTTAGGCTGACACGTGAAAAGCTGGATGCCTCATAAATCAGGCACTAACATATACACATGTCACTCAAAATGAGTAAACAAGCAATAATAGAGT
>JAFQEY010000072.1 GCA_017398765.1 Akkermansia sp. | reverse complement strand
GAAAAATGCTGAATCTGCCATGGAGTGGTGGCGCAAGGCCGCTACTGCAGGGAATAAGCAGGCAGAGGAGCTCTTAAAAGCAACTCTTGATCGCCAAAAGCAGGCCGAGGAAGCTAAGAAAGCAGAAGAAGCTAAGAAAGCAGAAGAAGCTAAGAAAGCAGAAGAAGCTAAGAAAGCAGAAGAAGCCAGAAAGGCAGAAGAAGCCAGAAAGAAAGAGGCTGCTGACCGGAAGAAGGCGGATTCTGCAAACAAATCCGGGAAAAAGTCTTCTAAAAATCAAAACATTAAGTCAGATAAAGGGAAGAAGCCGCAGAAGTAGCAATTTTTTCTCTTTCTTATCGGCCACAACTACACTAAAGTATGAGTTCAGCAAAACTCCGGCAGGTGCCTGTGCCTGCCGGAGTCATGTTTAGTGCGTTTGCCGGGCTTCATCGGTGTACTTTCGGTTTATAGTGGTTACAGCCATTTAATGAGCCGTGAAACTTGAGAATACAGAGGCTGTTTCGGAGCGTGGAGAAAGAAAAAGCCCGCCTGGTTAGGCGGGCCGGGATTCGAGAGGGGAAACTTGCAGGTGTGTTGTCCTTACGCAAGTTCTGCAAGAAATCCGCTTTCGTCCAGATAGATGTTCTCCGGGAGTTTGTAGGAATCGGGGAGGGAGGGTCCTTCCACCACGGCATTGGCACCGCCTGCCTCTGAGCGAACTCGGTAGCCGGGGAGCAGAAGACCGCGGGTGCGCGGGCGGGCACCGAGCTGGATGGTGCCGTCTCGCATCTTGAAGACGCTGTGACACATGCTCATGGAGATGATGGTGCCGCCGGGGGTGGCCATGCAGGGGCGCCAGCGCATGTTGGGGGTAGAGATGGCGGGGCTGCCGCTGAAGTCGTAGAACGGTATCTGGCGCGGGGGAATGGTGGTGAGAAGAATGCGGCGCATGGCTTTGCCGCCTACGATTTGGGAGATGTTGGTGGGCAGGGTTTCCTGCGGGGCATCGATGAGCTGCACGGGGGTGTGGGTGATGATGGGCCAGAGGACGCTCAGGACGAGTTCCTGTGGTTCGCCGTTGCCAACGGTGGTGAGGAGGCGGTGGCGGCGCTCCTTGAGCGCGTTGACGCGTCGCACTTGGCAGGCGTTCATCCAGTGGCGGTGCAGGGCGAGGAGGTCGTTGGACCCTTCAATGAGCAGTTCCAGCCATTTGCGGGCGAGCCCCTGATGCTCGTCTGAGGGTTGGCGGCTGATGACGGCTGCCGCTATCTGGATGCCGGTGAGTTCTCCACCCGGGTAGAATACGAGCGGGCGGGAACCGATGGTTTCCAGGGTGCGCAGCAGGAGGTCTCGGCCTGCACTGTCGGCGGTTTCCAAACTTTTTGCGGAGAGGTCACGGAAGGCGCGGAGGACGGCTCGGCTGTTAAAGGTTTCCGCTTCCATGGGTTCGCCTACGGAGACGGTGAAGGGGTAGGGTACTTCACGCGGGAGTTTGGTGAAAAAGCGGTTGCGGTGGTAGGAGAAGATGCTGCCCCAGAGACCATCCATGTAAACGGGGATGATGGTGGCGTGCGCGCGGCGGGCTATCATTTCCATGCCGCGGCGGATGGGGGTCAGGCAGCCGCTGCGAGTGAGCTGCCCCTCCGGGAAAATGCAGATGAGGTCTCCTTTCTCGATGGCCTGCGCGGCACTCACGATGGCTTCCCGCGGGTTTTTACTGGAGATGGGCAGGGAGTTGAAGATTTCCAGTGCCCAGTTGAGCATGCGCATGCTCATGAATTCCTCTGCCACGATGAAGCGGACAGGACGCGGGCAGACCATGGTGAGGAAGAGTGCGTCCGCAAAGGTGACATGGTTGACCACGAGCAGGGCCCCGCCGCGCTCCGGAATGCGGTTGATATTCACGCAGCGCGGGCGGTACAGCAGACGCAGCACCCAAATGCCAATCATGCGGATGAGTTCCTGAGGGATGAGACGCAGGGTTGAGATGAGGATAAAGCCACTCATCAGGAACAGAACGAAAAACTGGGCTTGCGGGGTGGCTCCGTATTGGTGCATGAGCCAGATGAAGACCACGGCGACGAGCCCCATAAGGTTGTCAATGAGGTTGCCGGCGGCGATGATGCTGCCGCGGTTGGCGGGGTCGCAGTTGTCTTGCAGATAGGTGTTGAGCGGAGCCATGAAGATGGCTCCGAAAGCCCCGGTGAGTGCCAGCAGGGCGTTGCTCACGTAGGTGTTGACGTCAAACACCGTCAGCAGCAGGGTGCAGAGGGTGATTCCCAGTGCCCCCAGCGGAATGAGTCCCAGCTCGTTCTTGCCGCGGCAGAGCAGGGAGGCTATCACACCGCCGGTAATCACGCCGCCGCCCAGCCACGCCATCAGGATGCCACTCTGCATACTGAAGTCTACCGTGGGGTCGGCAATCTGTAAATCCTTGGCAATCTGAATCAGAATCAGGAACAGAGAGCCGGCCAGACACCAGAAGTAGGAGAGCCCGATTTCGCTGAGGCGCAGCTCACGGTCTTTCCACAGGTATTTAATCTGCCCGAAATGCTCGTAGAACAGGCTCCAACTGAACTTGCGCGTGGGCTTGGAGTGATAGCGCGGTACCAGAAATGAGGCTGCGGTCACGATGCCCGCCATGATGAGGAATACCCAGGTGGGCAGGATAACGGCGTTCCAGCCGGCTTCTTCCACGCCGTCCGGGCGCGCGGAGTAGCCCTCCAGCAGGTGGCTGAACCAGAAGAATACGCCAATCTGTGCCGCCAGCAACACAAAGACCATGCTGGTTTCGATGATGGTGGAGCCAAAGCCGATGTAGCGTGAGCCCAGCAGGTCTTTCACAATGCCTTTCTTGGCCGGGGATAGGATGGTGGCCTGGGTGGCAAAAATGGCAAACCAGATGATGGCCGCGCGCATGTCATGCTGGTAGAAGCAGAAAAGCATGCAGCTCATCACGATAATCTGTGCAAAACTCATCACCTGGATGATACGGGTCTTGCAGAAGCAGTCTGCCAGCCAGCCCACCAGCGGTGCAAACAGGATGTAGGGAAGCACGAAGATGGCTCCCAGCATATATTCCAGTGTGCTGCCGTCTGCACCCCACAGCCACACGCCCAGCGGAATCAGCAGAAACTGCACCGCTTTCTCGTTGAAAGCATTCTGCGCCTGAACCGCCACGAGCGTCCAGAAGCCCGTCCATTCCTTGCGGTTCGGCTCTTTGTAAAATCCATCTGAATCGTCTGCCATATAATCGGGAGGAGAGATAATACTGTGCATATTATCTCACAAAAATGGCAGGAATCAAGCCTATTCAGCATTTATCGGGTGCGGAGACGGAAGTTTTCTTTGCCGGGTAAGGAGGCACAGGAGCGGGAGATTCCGGAATGCAGCCGGGGCAGGGAAAAAGTGGCCTGTTGTCATTCCTCTTCCGCTTATGAGATGGATGAATAAAGCAAGACAGGCAACCTGAATTGAGGAATTCCGATTGCCTGCCCGGTAGATAAGATGGTATGATTATCAGAAACGGATGGTGTAGTCACCCGGGTCACGCGGTTCCTCCGGGGCGCGGTCACAGGCGGGCAGCATGTTGTTGAGGTGACGCTTGATGATGGTTTTCTTCATGCCGGCATCGTTGCGCTTGGTCTGATCTGCTACTTTCTTGGCGTAGTCGGCACGCTCTTTTTCCGTTTTGGCACGTGCTTCCTCGCAGCGCTTCAGACTGGCTTTCTGAGCCTCATTGGCAACGGCCTTGAGGGCGTTAGTGGAAATGTCTTTTTCCGTGACAATGGGCGCAGCCATGGCTACGGAAGCGGCGATAGCAATCAGGGAGAGAATAGGAAGAGTTTTCATGCTGTGGAAAATGATACTGTGAGTATAGATGAAGTGCGGCGTATGTCAAGCTCATTTTTGCCTGAGAGTGGCAGTTTTTGGTGCAAAAATCAGTTCAGGCCATCATCCAGCATGTTGAACATGTCCAGCTGGGTGACATCCGGCTCATCTGCCGTGGGTAATCCCGTTTCACGAACGCGTTTGCGGCGTGCGTTTTTCGGTTCACGGGCAGAGGCACTCATCTCCAGATGCGTGAGCACCTGTTTGGCGCGTTCGATAATGGGGGCGGGCAGCCCGGCAAGGCGTGCCACCTGAATACCGTAGGACTTGTCCGCCGGACCGGGTAATACCTTGCGGAGAAAGACGATTTCATCTTTCCACTCCCGCACTTCCACATGCCAGTTACTCACGGCGGAGCGGCTGTGTTCCAAATCCACCATCTCGTGGTAGTGGGTGGCAAACATGGTGCGCGCGCCGATGACATCATGCAGGTGCTCAGCCACGGCCCAGGCGATGGAGAGACCGTCGAACGTGGCGGTGCCGCGCCCGATTTCGTCCAGAATGACCAGCGAGCGTTCCGTTGCATTATTGAGGATGAGTGCGGTTTCGCTCATCTCTACCATGAAGGTGGATTGCCCGCGGGCGATGTCATCGCTGGCTCCGACACGGCAAAAAATGCGGTCCACCAGACCGATGCGGGCGGCATCCGCCGGGACGTAGGAGCCGATTTGAGCCATGAGGGTGATGAGTGCGACCTGGCGGATGTAGGTGCTTTTACCGGCCATGTTAGGACCGGTGAGAATGAGCACGCGGTTGGCCTCTGCATCCATTTCCGTATCATTCGGCACAAAGGAGGAGTCTGTCTGCACGCGTTCGATGACCGGGTGGCGACCGTTGGTGATGAGCAAATCTCGGCTGTTGTCCAGCTGCGGGCGGCAGTAGCGGTGGCGCTGCGCACTCTCTGCCAGTGCCAGCAGCACATCTGCCTCTGCCAGAGCTTCCGATGTTGTCTGAATAAGGTCAATATATTCTCCGGTTTTTTCACGCAGGGCGCAAAACAGCTCGTATTCCAGCTGGCGGGAGCGCTCATCTGCCCCCAGAATGGTACCCTCCATCTTCTTGAGCTCCTCGGTGACGAAACGCTCTGCGTTGGCAAGGGTCTGCTTGCGGATGTAGCGGTCAGTGGGAACTTTGGAGAAATTGGCACGGGTGACCTCGATATAGTAACCAAAGACGTTGTTATAGCGTATTTTGAGAGAGTCAATGCCGGTGAGGGCGCGCTCGCGGGCCTCCAAATCTGCCAGCCAGTTTTTGCCCTCGCGGGAGGCGGCTCGGAGTTCATCCAACCGGGAATCATAGCCATCCTGAATCATGCCTCCTTCCTTGATGGTGACGGGGGGCTCTACCACGATGGCACGCTGCAGCAGCTCCGTGAGCTCGCGGAAATCCCCCAGGCGGGAGAGCAGGGGAGCAAAGAGCTGCTGTTGCTGCACCAGGGCGGATAAATCCTCTGCGATACCCGGCAGCTGTGCCAGAGAAGTGCCGAGTGCCAGCAAATCACGCGCATTTCCCGCCCCCTGAGAAAGGCGGGAAACCAGCCGCTCCATGTCGCGCACGCCCTTGAGCGAGTCACGGAGCTTGCTCATGAGGTAGGGCTCTGCGAGGAACCCGGCAATGAGCTCCTGCCGGCGCAGCAGTTCATCCCGGTCGCAGATGGGGTGCAGAATCCAATCGCGCAGCTTGCGAGCCCCCATGGGGGTAGAAGTGCTGTCCAGCGTGCCCAGAAGCGTATTTTTCATGCCGCCGCGTGCCTCTACCAAATCCAGATTGCGGCGGGAAGCGGTGTCAATGAGAACGGCGTTGTCCGTGGCGCGCAGAGAGAGCTTGCGGAGGTGGTCTGTCTGCCGGCGCAACTGGTGTTTGAGGTAGTGCAGAATGGCGGCTGCGGCTCCGGGGGCGGCCTGCAGATGCCCGCAGCCGAAACCATCCAGCGAATGAACGCGGAAATGGCTTTCCAGTGCCGTGCGCGCCACCCCGGGCAGGAAGGTGTAGCCGTCATAATAGAGCGTGACGGGTAAGCGTGAGAACTCCTCTTTCTGCTCATCGCTCACCAGCAGCTCGCGCGGGTGCATGCGCGCAATCTCGTCTGTCAGCTCAGCTGCGCTGTCGAAATCCGCCACAGAGAATTCGCCCGTGGTGTGGTCGGCGCAGGCCAGCCCCCAGGTATTCTTGTGGCGGTAACAGGCGGCGATGTAGTTGTGCTCCCCTTCCTCCAGCAGGCTGAGGTCTGCCAGTGTGCCGGCGGAGACGATACGGGTTATTTCCCGCTCCACCAGCTTGCCGGGTACGGGGACGGTCATCTGCTCTGCAATGGCTACGCGCCGTCCCATTTTTACAATCTGGCCAATGTAGCCCTCTGCCGCATGAAACGGCACGCCGCACATGGGAATTGTCTGCCGTTTGGTGAGCGTAAGCCCCAGTGCCTGTGCGCACTCCACGGCATCCTCAAAAAACATTTCATAAAAATCCCCGAGCCGGAAGAACAGCCACACATCCTGCGGCAGAGATTGCTTCATCCGCAGGTACTGATCCATCATCGGGCTGATTTTCGGGGATTCTGCCATGGCGTTTCCGCGCCATTCTACCCGTTCTGCGCCATTTTTCAAGCATTTTTCCCGTATGCTTTTCTCCTTATTCGGAGAACGCGATGGTACTTTCAGGAAAAAAATGGGGCCTGCAAATGTCTGTGGTCGTTTTCTTGGTTGACAAAGAAAGGGAAGTTGATAAACTAACAGCATTATGAGCGAGAGCGAAAAACGAGATTTGACACCGGTTGTGCCGCGCAGATTCCGTTCCGTCTTCTTTATGTTGGTGAGCTGCTTTGCCCTCTGGGGTCTGCTCAATAACATGACGGATAATCTGGTGCCGGCCTTTGAAACCATTTTCGGCATTAAGCCCTCTGAATCTGCCGGTGTGCAGATTTCGTTCTATGGAGCCTATGCCGTGCTGGCCATTTTCGCTGCCATGATGGTAGAGGAATTTTCGTACAAGACTGGTGTACTGTGCGGCCTGGGTTTCTATATCCTGGGTGCCTTGATTTACATTCCGGCTTGTATAGCGCAGAACTTTGACTTGTACCTGCTGGGTATCTTTATTCTGGCGGGTGGTCTTTCCATCCTGGAAACCAGCTGCAACCCCTTTGTGCTTTCGCTCGGGCCGGAGAAAACTGCCGTGCGCCGTCTCAACTTTGCCCAGGCTTTCAACCCGGTGGGTTCGCTGGCCGGTATTTTCCTTGCAAAGTACGCTATTCTGGCCAATCTGGAAGGAAATGACAAAGCCGTGCAGCTTTTCTGGGTGTGCGTGCCTTATGTGGGCCTGATTTCCGTAGCGGCCGTCATCTGGTTCTTCTTTGTGCGCTATAAGGACACCGAAAGGGAATCGGTGCAATACGAGGTGCCGGAGCAGGATGATTCCATGAAGTCGGGTGTCAGCAAACCGGCTCTTATCTGCATGTATCTGCTCTGCATTGCGGTGCCGGTGGGTATCCTGGTGGCCATCAACATGCTGAGCGAGAATCCCGGTATCTGGGGGAGCATGGTGTGCCAGCTGTTGTTTGTGATGATTGGCCCGTTTGTGTTCACCCTGCTCATCAAGAATTACCGCAGCATGCTCTGCGCGCTGCTGAAGCTGCCCCGCTACTGGATGGGTGTGGTGGCTCAGTTCTTCTATGTGGGTGTACAGATTGCTGCCTGGACCTGGCTGAACAAGTACTGCTGCAAGCAGCTGGGTGTCAGCTCCGATGTGGCAGCCACTTATTACCTGATTTCTCTTATCCTGTTCATCTGCTGCCGCTGGATTGCCACATACTACATGAAGAAGTTCAACCCGGCTGGTATGATGTCTATCTTCGCTGTGGTGGCCATTGCCTGCTGCGCGGGCACCATGTACCTGCCCAGCGATGTACTCTTCAGTATTGGCGGTCTGCCGTTCTCGGCCAACGTTATCTGCCTTATCCTGATTTCCGGCGGCATGAGCCTGATGTTCCCCACCATTTATGGTATTGCACTGGGAGGACTTTCCAGCCACACAGTGAAGCTGGGTGCCGCCGGCCTTATCATGGCAATTCTGGGTGGTGCTATCATTACTCCCTGGATGGGCAGCATCATCGAAAGTACAGAGAGTGTCTGGTTTGCTCTGGTTCCCGGGGCTGATTCGGTATGGGATGCCGAGCTCAAGACCTCTGACCTTGCCGTGCGTGCCTCCTTCATTGTGCCCGCCATCTGCTTTGCGGTCGTGCTGGTATACAGCCTCATCTTCCGCAAGCCTACCGTTTCATCCAAGTAACACTATTTAACCTGATACCAATATGAAATACGATACATTACCGACTATCGGAATCCGCCCGACGATTGACGGCCGCCGTCTCGGCGTTCGTGAATCTCTGGAGGAGCAGACCATGAATATGGCCAAGGCCGCCGCCGCCCTCATTGAGGCGAATGTGACCCACGCCAACGGTCAGCCCGTCAAGTGCATCATTGCGGACACCACCATCGGTGGTCCTGCAGAGGCCGCTGCAGCCAATCAGAAGTTTGCTGAGAATAATGTGGGTTGCTCTCTCATTGTGACTCCCTGCTGGTGCTATATTACCGAGACTTTTGAGACGGATGCCACCACGCCCAAGGCTATCTGGGGCTTCAACGGCACGGAGCGTCCCGGTGCTGTATACCTGGCCGCTGCTCTGGCCGGTTATGCGCAGAAGGGAGTGCCTGCTTTCTCTATCTATGGTCATGATGTTCAGGATGCCGATGACACCACCATTCCTGAGGACGTGGCAGAGAAGATTCTGCGCTTCGCCCGCGCCGGTCTGACTGTGGCAACCCTGCGTGGCAAGGGTTACCTGTCCATCGGCGGTTGCTCCATGGGTATTGCCGGTTCCATCATTGACCATTCCTTCTGGGAAGCCTATCTGGGCATGCGTGTACAGCCGGTGGATATGACTGAGGTTCGCCGTCGCATGGAGCTGGGTATTTACGACAAGGCAGAGTTCGAGCTCGCCATGGAGTGGGCCAAGAAGTATGTGAAGATTGGCCCGGATCGCAATCGCCCCGACCTGGTGCTCTCCCCGGAGGAGAAAGAGCGCACGCTGCGTGAGTCCATCCTCATGACCATCATCTTCCGTGATATGATGCATGGCAACCCCTACCTCAAGACTATTGACCGCGAGGAAGAGGGGCTGGGCTTCAACGCCATTTGCGGTGGCTTCCAGGGGCAGCGCCACTGGACGGACTTCTACCCGAACGGCGATATGGCGGAATCCCTGCTCAACAGCACCTTCGACTGGAACGGTTCGCGTGAGGCCATCCCCTTCGCCACGGAGAATGATGCTATGAACGGCGTGTGCATGCTTCTGTTGCACCAGCTGACCGGGCGTGCCGCCTGCTTCTCCGATATCCGCACCTACTGGAGCCCGGATGCCGTGAAGCGCGTGACTGGTTACACCATGGAGGGTCTGGCCAAGGATGGTATCATGCACCTCATCAACTCCGGTTCCACCGCGCTGGACGGCAACATGCATTCCACCGCTCCTGATGGCACGCCCATCATGAAGAAGACCGGTGAGACCACGCAGGCCGACATTGAGGCCATGATGGGGGCCGCTGAGTGGTGCCCGGCCAACCGTGAGTACTTCCGCGGTGGTGGTTACTCCCTGCACTTTGTCTCCAAGGGTAATGTGCCCGTGACCATGATTCGCATGAATCTGGTGAAGGGGCAGGGCCCCGTGCTCACCATCGTGGAGGGCTGGACCTGTGACCTGCCGCAGGACGTGAATGACAAGCTTGACCAGCGCACTGACCCGGGTTGGCCGACTACGTGGTTTGCCCCGCGTCTGACCGGCAAGGGGGGCTTCAAGGATGTGTACACCGTCATGGCTAACATGGGTGCCAACCACGGTGCCTGGACCTATGGCCACATCGGTGCTGACATCATCACGCTGGCTTCCATGCTGCGTATCCCCGTGTACGCTCACAACGTGCCGGAGGACAAGGTGTACCGCCCCGCTGCATGGAATCTCTTCGGGACCGAATGCCCGGAAAGTGCAGACTTCCGTGCCTGCGCCAACTTCGGGCCGATTTACGGTAAGTACTAATTCAATCCTCGACAGACTGCCGGGAGGCTTCCCGGCAGCCTGTCCGTTTATCTGAACAATGGCCTACGTACTTTGCTTAGATTGCGGCGCGACCAATGTGCGCGCCATACTTGTTGATGATAAGGGGCAGCTGGTGGCCAAATCCAGCCAGCCTAACGCAACAGATGCCGGAGCGGAAAGCCCGGATTTTCACGTCTGGAATGCCGAGCGCATTTTGAACCAGCTGGCAAGCTGCGCTCGTGAGATTCTGCCGCAGGTTGATACCGCTGAGGTGAAAGCCGTCACCATCACCACCTTTGGTGTAGACGGTGCTTTGGTGGATGAACGGGGCGAATTACTCTACCCTGTCATTTCCTGGAAATGCCCACGCACGGCAGAGGTGATGAAGCGCGTGGCGCAGTACATACCGCAGGAGAAGCTCAATGCAATTTCCGGTGTGGGAGAGTTCGCGTTCAACACCATTTACAAGCTTATCTGGCTGAAAGAGAACCGCCCGGAGCTGCTGGAACAGGCGCATGCCTGGCTGTTCATCTCCAATATCCTGGCTCACCGGCTCACCGGGGTGATGGCAACTGACCGCACCATGGCCGGTACCTCCCAGATGACTGATTTGACCACGGGCGATTGGTCTCAGGAGATTTTGGAAGCCATCGGTATCCGCAAGAGCCTTTTCCCGGCCATGGTGAATGCCGGGGAGGCCATTGGTACGCTCACGCCTGCCGCCTGTGAGCTGCTGGGCTTGCCGAATGCCGTGCCTGTGGTTTCTACGGGGCATGATACGCAGTTTGCACTTTTCGGCAGTGGTGTGGAGGAAAATCAGCCGTTCCTTTCCAGCGGGACTTGGGAAATTCTCATGCTGCGCACGGCAAAAGCCTCTCTGGAGCCCTCTGACTATGCAGCAGGTGCCACCGTGGAGTACGATAGCAAGGCCGGACTGCTCAATCCCGGCTTGCAGTGGATTGCAAGCGGTATCATCGAGTGGGTAAAAGCCACCTGTTACAACGGGGAAAGCTTTGATACCATGGATGCGGAGGCGGAGAAGATAGCCCCCGGTTGCGATGGTGTGAAACTCATTCCCGATTTTCTTCCCAGTGATGCCGTGCCCGGCAGTATTCAGGGCCTGGTGCTTGGGCGTACCCGGGCGCATATTTACCGCGCCGCCATGGAGGCTCTGACCCTGCGTCTCAAGCAGCGCCTGGAGAAGCTGGAGAAGGTGGGTGGTTTCAAATCCGCTGACTTGCTCCTGGTAGGCGGCGGAGCCCGCAACAAGGTGTGGACTCAGATGCGTGCCGACATTCTGGGGATTCCCATCCGCATCTCCAACGTCTCAGAGAGCACGGTGCTGGGGGCAGCCATGTATGCCTTTGCCGGAGCCGGTATCTACGCCAGCCCGGAGCAGTGCCGAGAGGCATTCGGTATCACCTACACCACCATTCAACCCGGTGAGCAGCATGCTGCTTACGCAACCCTTTACCAATAATTCAAAACTATGGCTAATCCTGAACTTTATATCAAACCCGCTCTGCCTGATCGCATCTTCCCTTGGGAGAATTACGACCCGCAGACCCGTGAGGAAATCGACGCGTTCTTCAACAGCCCGGAAATCCTCGTCATCAAGCAACGCATGGTGGACATGGGGCGCCGCCTGTGGGCGCGTGAATACGTGGACGGCAACGGCGGTAATCTCTCCGTCCGTGTGGCAAAAGACCTGGTTCTTTGCTCCCCCACGCTTTGCTCCAAGGGCTTCATGACCGTGGAGGATATCTGTCTGGTAGATATGAATGCCGGTCAGCTCTGCGGCTACCGCCCCGCCACCAGCGAGGTGAAAACCCACATCGCCATGATGAAGGAAGTGGGTGTGAACGCTTGTATTCACGCGCATCCTCCCTGCTGCAATGCGTTCCTCTTTGCCGGACTCGTGCCGCCCAACGGCATTAACCCTGAGGCAGATATTTTCCTGGGGCAGATTCCGCTGGCACCTTATGGCACGCCGGGGTCTCCCGAAACGGCTGAGGCCGTGGCCAAGGCATCTCGCCAGAGCACGGTGGTGTTCATGGAGAACCACGGTGTTATCACCGGTGCCCGCCACATCGAGGAAGCCGAGTGGTTCATGGAGAATGCTGACGCCTACTGCAAGATGGTGCTGTATGCGGATATGCACGGAGGCAAGCTCAATCAGGTGAATGAAGCCGGTATTGCCGACTTCCTGGCCATCCGCAAGAACATCGGCTACGCTGTGCCGGAGGGTCAGCCGCTCTATAATACCCGTGAGTTCAACGGCTATACCATGGGTATTGCCGGGGAGAAGCAAGATTGATTGCTCATCAACTGTGCTAATTTTCAGCCGCGCTGCTTTTGGGCAGCGCGGCTTTTATATTTGACCATTCTTAGCAAAACATCTTATTCAGAGCCTTGTCGACATGCAAATCCGGTTGCCATGCGGCGGCAATCGCATTGGGATTACGCTCCCCTTGTTCCCATGCTTTTAATTCATCAGAAATGGCTTTTGCGAATCCTTCCGCCGTATCATCTGCTGCCACGCGTCCGGAATTGCGCGTTGTATACCATATAACTACTCTGAGTGCTCCCGGGCGCAGGGGGACGACAACGCTGCATCCGCAACATACCGCTTCAGCTGAGGTGACATGCACCCCCTCAAAGCGAGATGGACAGAGTACGATTTTTGCTTTTCTGTACTCGTTTACCAGCAGCCAGTTATCCAGATATCCCTTCAATTTGATTTTTGGGGAAATGGTTTCGGGTAATGCGGCGTGCCATCTTGTTAATTTTTCAGTTATGGTGCCGTATATATGCGTTTCCGCATCACATCCCCGTTTGTACAAGGCTTCCAGCGTGGCTGTCAGCAGCTCCGGCCGCTTCTGAAATTCATCATCCCACCGCCCGCTGCATATAATGAGATTTTCTTTTTCTCGACCATCGTATGTCATGCGGGGATTCACCGGGCAGGGCATGGGAAAAGCCCTGTCTACGACCCATTTTCCGTAAAAGAATCTTTTACTTATCGCTTCTGCTGCAGGTGTTGCCAGCGTCAGCACATCCGCATATTTCATGTGTTTGGAGCGAAAAAAATCTACCGCTTTGGTTCGGGCGAACAGATAAATCCGTTTCAGTATGTTGTATTGCTCCCCATAGATATTCCCGAAGTTCCCGTTTGAGTCAGCATTGAGCACCAATCGTATACCAGCCTTGTGTATGGCACCGGCAATGCGCGTATAACGGGGGTATGCCCATGAATACAAAATGACGGCATCCAATTGAAGGCTCCGCCACCACGCTGCGGATTCCAAGTTCTTGTATTCCGTTCTCAGAATCTCATCCCGCAAATCCTCCTCATAATACGGTAGCGGCATAATCACTTTGCTTTCCACTCCCAGACTTCTGATGGTACGGGATATCAGCCCGGTGTCACGTATAAAAAAGGTGCTTTCATCTGCTATGAAAGCCACAGGCGTGCAGCAATAGATTCTTTTGTACTTGGGATTCATGACTTTGGTGAGAGACTTGCCCCAGTATATATCATTTCAAATGCGATGTACCAAAATTGTTCATATATCAATGATCAGGATTGTTTTTTTGAGGAAATGCTCTGTGAAATATTTGATTCCTAAGTTTTGCATTTCTAACAATTTTTGGCGTTTTTTCTGTACATCGCATTTGAAATGCGGTATGCTGCGCGAAGTAAGAAGAAAATGCGCATGGATTTAAAGGGTAGAAAGATATACTGTTGTACGCCGGTGGCTTTCATAGCAGATGAAAGCACCTTTTTTATACGTGATACCGGGCTGGTTTCCCGGTCAATGAGGAATGACGGCGCAGAGAGCAAGGTAATTATGCCGCTGCCGTATTATGAGGAGGATTTGCGGGATGAGATTCTGAGAACGGAATACAAGAACTTGGAGTCCGCAGCGTGGTGGCGGAGTCTCCAATTGGATGCCGTTATTTTGTATTCATGGGCATACCCTCGGTATTTGCGTGTTGCAAGAGCTATACATAAATCCGGCACCAAATTGATTATTCATTTGGATACCAACGGTTTTACTTATCTGCGGAGAACGTGGAATCCAATAAGACTGGCCAAGGATGTGTTGCATGATTTTCTGAGGAGCCTGCACTTGAATTACGCGGATCTGGTCACCATGTCCGAACCGGTTCTTACCAAATTGGGTAAGAGTGCTATTTATTCACCTGTGATTCGCCAAAAAGGATTTTCCTGTGTGACCCCGGTAGCGGCATCGTATGTCGATTCTGCAAAGCCCCGGCAGTATAAGGTAACCTGTGTGGGGAGATGGTCTGATAGCCAGGCAGATGAGGTAAAGCGCCCGGAGTTTTGCTTGCGGACGGCGCAGGAGTTAGTGCGTCTGGACAAGGAGGTTGTGGTGGAGATATATGGGCATGTGGGGCAGAAAATGGAAAGTCTCCACCGTGGTATAACTGAGGGGAGGGAGCGGGTGCTTCTGAAAGGTTTTATTTATAATGAAGAATTACCGGCGGTGTATGGTGGCGCGATGGTAAATTACTGCCCGTCCATGAGTGAGGGAACGCATATATCCTCCGCAGAGGCACTATGCTGCGGCTGTTCCGTGGCGGTTACGCCGAGGCGGGAGCTCAATGTAGTACAGTGGTACACGACCCGAGATTCCGGGTCTGTTTCGGAAGCAGACACGCCGGAATCTCTTGCTCGGGCAATACACCGGGAGTTGCAACTTTGGAAAGAGGGGAAACGGAATCCGGAGGCCATTTCGAATGCCTGGCGGAATGAGTTTGCTTTCCGCCGGGCCATCTGCAAGTTATTGGGCACCGAGAGTGTGTGAGTGGTCTTGCTCAGCCGTTTTTTTACCGCGCCGTTTTCGGTCGGCGCGGTGATTTATGGTGCAGGAGAGCGGAGGTACTCTGCCACGCCGTACACGGGGAAGCGCAGGGTGTTGTGCAGATAGGAGCGCAGTTGTTTGCGGGCACGCTCGTCTGTCCTGAACAGCTCCTGCATGCTCAGTCTCTCTTCCTGCGGAAGTTGCAGCTTGTTCTGCAGGGCAAAGAGCAGGCAGCGTACTGAGGGTGTGTGGTGGCGGGGGCGTTTGAAAAGCTCTCGCCCCAATGCCCAAGCCTCTTTTTCACGGCCACGGATGCGGCACAGATTGTAGAATACCCAGCGCTCATACATGTCGGAAGCTCCCATGGCCAGAGCCTTGCGGTATGCTTCCACCGCTTTGGCAAACTGAGGGCGGCGTGCCAGGTCCTCATAGTATCCGGCTAAATCCAGCTGCAACAGAAGGCTGTCCGGATTGGCTGCCAGACCCTCCAGATAGAACTGCTCGGCTTGGTCCAGATATTCCTTTGCGAGTGTGGCACGCTCGTGCTCCGGCAGTTCTTTGAGGCTGTTGACGTGCGCCACGGCGTTTTTTGCCATGTCTCTTGCCGCGCGGGACCAGTAGCTGGGGCGGTGGGGGCAGAGCGTAGTAATCTGTTCCCAGCGTTGGCGGGCGCGAGGCCAGTCTTGCTGCAGCCAGGCACTTGTGGCATCCATGGCCAGTATTTCTGCTGCCAGCGTGCGCAACCCACCCATGATAAAGACGGAAAGCTGGCGGCTGAGTTTGTCCCGGCTATCCGTTTCGGGTGGCGGCGGCGGGAGCTGCAGACCTAGGGCGAGCTCTTGTTTGTGAGTCTGCTGAGCCACCGGGGCCAGCAGCAGCCCGCCCGTGGTCAGGAGCAACAGCACTCCGCCCCACATGGTTAAGGAGCGCAGGAATCTTGCGGAGCGTGCCTGCATCTTCATTCGGAAAGTCGCATGCGAATATCTTCTGCCAGCTTTTGCCAGTGTGGTACCGCCGTGCCGGAGTCCAGTGCCCGCTGCAGTGTGGCACCCCAGATGGCATCATACTCCACCGGGCGGCGGCGGAGGTAGTCCACCGCGCTGCTGGGGATAAAATCACCCATGCCGGCGGTTCTCTCCATCTGGTCACGCACAATATCCAGGGGCAGGGGGTAACCGCGGTTTTCCGCCGTGCGGCAGACTTCCTCCATGATAGCACGTGCGCGCTGCACCTGCTCAGGCATGGTGAAGAGCTGCCGCACGCTGATGCCGCCCAGGGCCAGACACAGACCGTTGAACGGTATGTTCCATGTCAGCTTGCACCACTGGATACTCTCCGCCTCGCGGAATGCCTGCGTGCGGATTTTTGCTGCGGCAAACATATCCGCAAAAGCCTGTGCGCGGTTCAATCCCGCCTCACTGCTCACAAACGGAGCAAACCGGATATCGCCGCCCTCCAGATGCCGAATTTCTCCCGGTGTATCCATCATACAGCACACAAAACAGAGCCCGATGTAGATGCGCTCTGCCGCTACGCTGCGTGAGATCGCTTCGGCGTTCCCCATGCCGTTCTGAAAGGTGATAAGCTCTGTGTTTTCTTTCAGCAGCGGGGGGAGTGCGGTATCCAGCGCGGCGTTGCAGGTGCTTTTCCAGCAGACGATAACCAAATCTACCGGTCCGCATTCCTCCGGCGTGCGGTATACCTGCGGTGCGGGTAAATGGATATCCCCATGCACGCTTTCCACATGCAGACCGTTTTGGGTGACAGGCTCGTATGCGGAGCGGACGATAAAGCTTACGTCCTGCCCGCTTTCTGCCAGTCGTGCTCCGTAGTAGCAACCCAGAGCCCCGGCACCTAATATGGCAATCTTCATGCCTGCGATTGTACCATGCGTGGCATAAATTGGCAATAAAAAAGGGGGTGTACACATTTTAGCCTTGCCAAGTCGCACGGAAAAGGCTATTAACATACGCACATCTTATTAACACTCGGGCAGGTTCGTTACCCGCCCTACAAACACAAGAACCAACCATGGGTCAACAGCATCGTAAGGAGACCAAGCGTCGCCGCCGTACCG
This sequence comes from Akkermansia sp., assembly GCA_017398765.1. Lineage (GTDB taxonomy): Bacteria > Verrucomicrobiota > Verrucomicrobiia > Verrucomicrobiales > Akkermansiaceae > Akkermansia. The sequence goes on along the minus strand of JAFQEY010000072.1, from coordinate 1,881 downwards.
CTTACATCAAGCGCCAGAAAGAAATCCTCAAGAACAGCAAGAACTCGGCTCCCGTTCAGCTTGCCAAGAAGGTGGTGAAGTAAGAGCCGCCTGAGAGGGCTTCTGCCGAATCAAGGCGGCTGAGGTCTGTTTTTCAGACAAAACCCGGTGCTTTTTGCCCCGGGTTTTGTTTTTTGTTCGTCTGCTCCGCTTCCTGCTTGCAATGCGCTGAAAAATCGGGTAGAATGCCCCGCATCATGAGTCACGATACGGCATTCTTCGGCGCAAGCACCATTTTCGGGAAGTATTGGACGCGGCACCGCTATTTTGATTACCTGATTGACAGGGAGAATTTTCGTCTGTCTTTCGGGAAGAGTTTTCGGATGATGGTGTATCTGGACAATGCCGTGGCAAACGGTCCCGCAGCCGTGCGTCAGGATGTGGAAGCCGACACTAAGGCGACCAACTACCTCATCAATCATCTGGGTGATATCAAGCCGGAGCTGACCGTTTTTGTGACCACGGCAGATATGCTCCCTCATGATGCGGATGAGAACACGCCCGCAATCCGCAGCAGTGAGGATCCCTATGTTCAGAACCGTATCAACATGTATGAAGCGGTGAATCGCCAGTTCGGGCGTGTGCTGAATGTGCACCTGACGGAGATAGCCAACCCGCGCCCGGAGTTTAACCCGCTGCTGCATGCCTTGCTCAACCCCGATACGGTGAAAAAGGGTAAGCTGCCCTTTGCTCCGCTGGAGCGCCACCAGCTCTACTTGCCGCAGCGCATTATGGGTGATGTGGAGCGCTGCATCCCGCTGGGTATTCCCTCTATCATACCCGCCATGCCGGAGCTGACCACCATGGAGCTGACCGAGCTTTTTGCCCCTCAACTGCTGGACAAACTGCCGTCCCCCCGCCCGGAAGACCCCATCGGCTCCTGCCGCAAGTCTATCCACTCTTTCCAATGGCTTGACCCGAAAGACGGGTATCTGCTCACCAAGGAAGACCAGGTAGAGCTGCTGAAGTTTTACTTTATGCCGGAACTGCTGTGATGACTACGGAGTGTACGTCGAGAACCAAAGGTATCAGAGGAGAGTTCTGTCGCTTTTTTGTTGTCGGTGTCGGAGCGACGCTTCTCCACTTGCTGGTATATTGGGGCTTGAATGCCCTTTTCCTTGTGGATGAAAACCGTCCGGTAGCTCTTTCATGTACCTATATTATCGGTTATGTTGTCAGTTTTGTTGCCAACTACCTCGTTTCACTCCGTTGGACTTTCAGAACATCTGGCAGCGTTGCTAAGGGGGTAGGATTTGCTTTCAGTCATGCGGTGAATGCGGGTATGCAAGTTGCTTTGCTTAACCTGTTTCGTGTGGTTGGTTTGGGCGCGTGGATGGTATGGGTAGTGAAAAATGTTTGTCCGGAGTTGATAGAGATTGTTCCTTTAGTGGGTCAATCAGAAGCGCTGTTGCCCATACCGGTGTATTTTATCGTAGTACCTGTTAATTTTCTGATGGTACGCTTTTTTCTGCGCGACAGATAGAAGCTTGGTTTATGTTGCTGTCTGACCGCATCAAGGCATAGTCGATGCTGAGATGCGTAGCTGATTGTGTGCCGAGACTCGAGACGCTTCCGTTTGAGGTCTGTCTTGTCCCTGTTATTGGGGAAAGAACGGTATGGTTTACATGACAAAAACGTAACATAGAACCTCAGGAAAGTCGTACTCATGCGTTGTTCCGTCGGAAGAGCTCTGTTTGTCGTATTTGGAATGCGATGTACAGCAGAAAATTAGCGATTCCATTAAAAATCGGGGTCTTACAACATTCTGCAATATTGCTCCGTATATGTGCTGCGTTAAGTCAAATTCTAGATAACTCATTAATTGTTAATAAAATGATATGT
>JAFQEY010000071.1 GCA_017398765.1 Akkermansia sp. | reverse complement strand
TCATGCCTCGACTTGGATGAACAGCTTCTGGACGGATAACAGCAAATTTGTGACAATGCGGACAATATACACGGGGTGTTTCTATCAGCATACTTATATCGTACTGCATGTAGGGGGTATCAACAACGACAAGTTGACGAGCACCTCTACGTTGCATACGACTGTTACATGCTTTGCAAATTATTTCCTTATCGGAGGCAAACTCATACTTGACAACGATTTGATTACCTGTACAATCTGACGCAGAGATGCGCCAGCCTTTCATTTCAAGAGCCGGTATGATGTTCATGACAAATTCATTCTACCATAACTCTTGCTGGCTGGCTCATCTCCTCCCCGTCATTCCGCGCCTTTTTTGACGCAGTGCCGAATAAACGCGCCATTCAGTTATGAAAAACTACTTATCTGTGTTCCTGTTTCTTGCAACGGCTCCGGTCGCTCTTTGCACCCAGACGGTGGAAAAGATTGCTCACGCAGCACCCATTTCTCTGAATGGGAAACTGGTGGTGGTGAACTTCTACTCAGCAGAAGAGGCCAGAGCAGAAAGGGGCGAGCAGCCGGAAGTTTGGAGCAGGCTCGCGGCCTCTCCTATGGCCTTGCAGTTCCCCGTCCAAGGCAACAATACGTATAGCTACCAACTCTATGAGTCAACTCCCGACTCTCCCTGGCCGCCGGTCAAGGTGACATATGACCCCGCTGAGGGCTGCATCCACATCACCGGCAATGATATGCACGTGCGGGTTGTGCTCAGTTTCCAGACTGCCACAAAGGGCACGGCCGGCATCGAGTGGCATGATGAGGGAGGCTCCTGGTATGTCCGCCATGCCGATTTTACAGTGACCCCCTCCTCTTCTACCGCCGGGCTTGTCACCATGCCACAGACGGAAGAAAGCGATGGAGCCATACAGAGCGTGGACGATGGGCTGGGCGAACTGGTGCGCGAGCTGGAGAACCGCAAGTACAAGACCGCGGTGGAGCGGCTGTATCAGAAGCGCCTGCTCACCGTACTTCCCCGGATTATGGAGGGAGCCCCTATCGACACTATCATTCCCCATGCCAATGGCACTACTGCTCTGCATAACGCCTGTGGCTTGAGCCATGTGGAGATTGTGCGCTGGCTGGTGGAGCATGGTGCCGACCTGAGCGCGAAAACCGCCAAGGGTGCCAGTGTGGATGATTGCGTGGGCGGCCCGAACGCAAAAACAATTCGCAATATCCTGCAAAAAGCACGTCGCTCAAAATAACTCTTGCATCATGAACAGCAAAACTGCAGCCATTGTATGTTCCCTGTCGGTCGGGCTACTCTTCACCTCGTGCGAGATGATGGTTGATACACTGCTGGAATGGGACTGGGATACGCCCCACCATCACCACCACCATCACCACACACCTCCTCCGCCCAAACATCACCACCATCACGCTAAACCCTCGCACCATCACGCCAAACCCTCGCCGAAACCCTCGCATCACCACGCCAAACCTCGGTCCGGAGCTCATACGACCAAACACGGCGCACCTCCCCATTCCGAGAAACGACCGAATAGCGCTCCGCGCCGCCATCACCACTGAATATCCATCTGATTTATCCTGTCAAACCATACTGAACAATGAAAACATCCCTCTTTGTTACATTGACCTTGCTGGCGCTCAGCTTCAATGCTGTGGCGGCTCCTTCCATGGCTCCCAAGCGTGACCTGGGTTATACGGAATATTACCTCAAGGAGTTTGAGGACGAGGTGCGCCGGGCCCAAGGCAGTGCCAATACCATGTATCGCAGCAAGAATGAGGCACTGAACCGCATTCAGACCCTCATGAAGACCTACCCGCAGGACCCGGCGGTGCAGGCTCTCTACGAGCGCGCCCGCGTGGCACTCATGAAGAGTAAGGGTGACTACAACCAGATTACCCCGGCCATGGTGGCTTACCTCAATAATGAGAAGCAGTTGCGCGAGAAGTATGCCCAGCTCAGTGAAACCAGATGGAAGGAACTGCAGCAGGGGCGTGACATCCTGGCCAAGGTGTTCCCCACGGTAGACCCGCTCAAGAATACCCCGGAGACCGACCCCACGGAGAAGACCATTGTGCTGTCGGATGTGAAGTACCCCGACAACCAGTTTGTGGGTGCTTCCGGCGAATACATTGTGGTGGGCAAGCCCTCCACCGGTTTCTATTTCGTGAATATCAGCGGGCGTGAATGGCTCGGGCCGTACGAGGCCATCAAGCGTTTCCGACGCGAGGTGGACGGCTCGCTGGGCGAAAGCTTAAACTTCACCGTACTGGGTAAAATTACCGGCCCGGCTTTCGAAATCCCCGGTAACCGCCGCACGAACATGGCCTGGGGCTGGGTGGTGGAACCTGAGGCCCTCTATATCGATGGACGCATCGTAGCCACCTTCGATGCCAGGCACGACAAGAGCGGCTCTTTCGTGGAGGAAGATAAGGTAGCCGGCATCAAGGAAGGCTGGTATACCGAGAAATCCGTGCCGGAGAACGCCACGCCTGAGCGTGTGATGGAAATCTTCCTGGCGGCCATCAAGGAAAAGAACTACGATCTCTACCGCGAGTGTATCAACCCTGTCCGCTATTCCACGGAGACGGCCGAATCACTGCTGCGCTACCACTGGGATCTCCACCAGCAGCGCCTGCATGGCGAGTACGTGCACGCTGTTTTCAGCAATACCAAAATTGTAGTGGCCAAGGGACACGATGATAAAAACGACCTGGAAAACTTCTTCCTGGATGATGCTCAGAAGGAACGCCTTATCAAGATGGAAGGTGAGCGCGTGGAGCACGCCACGGTGACGAGCCAGGCCTTCGACGAAAACGGCAAGCAGGTCGGCGTCAAGCACATCCACAAGCTCATCCGCAAGGGCGGCGGCCGCTGGTATGTAGACGATTACGAAATCCGATTCTGAAGCAAACGGATATACCGATAAACATTTTAACAAAATATGAAGTTTAGAAAAGAAGAATACAGTATATGCCAATGGGCAGATTTCATCGCGAAATCCATCAAACCACGAGTAATGGATATGCGTGAACAAGCTGTACGGGTAGTTCCTGTATCGCATCCCTCTCGCAGTCGGAATTAATGAATTGAAACATTCTCAACAAAACAACTTCAACAAAAAATGAAAACTCAACATATTTTATGCACCCTGCTTCTGTGTGGGCTGACGGCTACGGCTCAGGATGGTGGGGGCTTTGACTTCAGCGAGGAAGAAGCCGCAGCCGATGCTCAGCTTGCCAAACAACAGGAGCTGCAGGCCCTCATCGGCAATGCTCCAAAATATGAAGCGGCCACCCATGAGGCGTACGCGATTGTGGTGAATGCCATTGCAGATTGCTGCAACCAGCTCAGGGGGCACAAGGACCTGGTGGATTGCTCCAATTACCCGGACGCAGACACGCTGCACAAGGATGCCCTGGAAAAGCTCCTCGCCAATTATCCTTTTGATGCCTCTTCCGGGCAGTTTACGGAAGGTGTACTGAGCCGGGTGATGCTGAGCAAGGCCAGGCCCAACATGACCGGAGAGCAGCTTACCCGCATGGAGCACATGATTACCCGTGCCGAGGCTATCATGCGCTGGTTTATCGGTCCGTTCCGCTTTCTCTGCGGTTTGCACAACCATGATTTTCAGAAGGAAGTGCAGCGCGTGGCCCGCTTTGTCGAATACACGAAGACAGAAGAATTCAAGGTATCGGACGAAGCTTATGCGGCTCTGGCTCAGTTCTTCGGGGGGGACTCCGTGCCCAATCGTTCCACAACCGCAGTGAACAGCTTTGGCTACAATGACCAGCAGGCCTACGTGTTCTACAATTACTTCCATAACCGCATCAGCGACCAGGAGCGCGAGTCCTGGATTAACTATATCCTGATGGGAAGTTCGCTGCGCTATCAGTATGATGGCCCGATTCTGAATCTCAGCCGGGAGGTCAAACTCAGCACCGGAACGCAGGTGCGCATGTATGTGGATGTGCGTGGTACGAAAGCTTGTCTGGCGGCCTCTGAACCGGCCACCAAGCTGGCGGCCTATATGAACACTTTCAAGCGCTGGAACGAGCGGAGACTTACCGATGTGGTGGGTCTGGGTAAGAATGCCTTTGAGCAGCTGCATGATACCATCGGGCATTCGAGCTTCACCAAGCTTGATACGCTTGCCGGCGAAGCACTGGTCAAGGAAGACGCAGATTTCAAAAAGGCCGTGAACACGGCTATCCCGAACGGTCTGCAGGCCCTGATGGAAAAGGATGACCTGCTGATGGGGCTTACCGATTATCTGAAGGATAACACCAACTATGTGGACAACGGTAATCAGGAGGCAAAAGCCTCACTGCTGTCACTGGTGCAGCGTCGCGCGGAACAGGCAGACCGTGCTCTCGGCGCAATTTTTCTGAAGGCTGATAAGATAGTCCCCCGGAATCATCCCTCCCGCCAGAGCGATTAATCCTTAAAATAACTATGGGAGGCATATCTTCTGAATGCCTCCCGCTCTCCACTCCCCGTCATACCAATCATCTCTCAGATATGAAACGCACATGCACTAACATACTACTGACAGTCGGAGCGCTCCTCTCTTTCAACTCTTGCGAATTGATGCTGGAGGATTTCATCGGCAATGGATTCTACACTCCGACCACGAATGTTCAGACCGGTAC
>JAFQEY010000070.1 GCA_017398765.1 Akkermansia sp. | reverse complement strand
CAGGCAAATTATAACATAGTTTATTTGCTTTGCAATGTTTTTTTGATGGGTTGTGGGCTGTGGAACTAAAAATCGGCATCGGCGTGATATTTTGCGGGCTCCGATGAGTTGGAACGGATTGAAACGTTCGCTGTTACTTGAGTAGCTTCTTGAAGCCCGAGACAACGGCGCGACCGGCGGTGCCGAGGGCGGGTTTGCCGGCGATAGCGGAGATTTTCGTGGCTTCCCCTCGCCCCCCACACACGTTCAGTTGACACGCTCTCCTCAATATAAAACCCAATTTTCGGGGGGAGGGGAGAGAATGTAGAGTCGGAACTTTTATCGGCAGCCGTGGTAGGTGACAATGAAACGAGCCGTGTCCGGCAGGGTGGCGGAAAGCCGCTTCGTCAGCTGAGTGAGGCGGGTGTGGCTTTGCTCCACTGTAAGTGAGGGTTCCGGCGGTATGGTGACGATGCAGAAATGTTTTTCGCCTTTGTTAAAGGTGCTGATATCTGAGGGCAGGGGAGCCCCCAGCTCAATCATGGCACGGCGTACTGTCTGTTGCCACACATCCTGCGGGGGCAGGGGGCGGGAGAAGCGCGGCAGCTCGCGAATTTGCGGCTCCACGTGTACCACCACTGCATCTGCCTGCAGATGCCGCTTGACTTCACTGCGGAAAGCCTGTATCGCAACCTGCCAACTGTCCATCTCTGCATCCTTGGGTAGTTCCAAATCGGCAAAAATGAGGAATCCCTCCTCCGCGCGCATCAGCACCAGTCCGTGGACACCAAAGCGGTGAGTGAGCGCGATGCGTCGAATTATGAATTCCGGCGTATCCGGCAGGCTTTCGGAGGGCTCAACATGCAGGATGGTTTCCGCCTGCGGTAGATGCCGCTCTACCAGCGCTTCGATGGCCTCCGTGATATCATGTGCCGTATCAACGTGTAATTCCCGTGGGACCAGCACCACCATTTCCACATAAGGCTTGTTGCCTACTTCCCGCACGCGAATACGGTGTACGGGGTAGGCGGGCATATTTTCTTTCATCAGCCTGCGGATGTTGTCTGCAGCCTGCGTATCTGCCTTATCCATCAGATTAGCCACGGCTTCACGGCCCAATTCCCAACAGATGTGCAGAATGAATAACGCCACCACCACGGAGGCGAACACGTCCGCGCGCATCAGCAGCCAGTGCTGCCAGCTTCCGGGCTCAGTCATCGGTGCCAGAGCTACGCAGCACAAGCCGGTCAGCACGGCAAGACTGCTCCAGATATCGGAGGCAAAGTGGGCGGCATCCGCTTCCAACGCGGCACTTTTTGTTTCCCTTGCCACGCGGTAGAGCATCCGCGCCCGGTTCACATCGACCACAATGGACATAATTACCACGGCAAATGCCCAGATGCTCAGCTCCACATGCAAAGCCGTATCCGGGTTATCACTCAGCAGGCGTTGTGCCGCTTCAATCATGACCCAGGCAGCTGTACCCAGCAGCAGCAGAGCCTCACCCAGGGCCATCAGGTTTTCCACACGACCGTGACCGTACGGGTGCTCATCATCCGCCGGTTGCGCTGCCACTTTGACCGCAAAAAGCGTGCCCCCGGCTGCCACCAAATCCAGAGCACTGTGCAGTGCTTCAGAGAGGATGCCCAGAGAACCGGTCATCAGCCCCACCACCAGCTTCATCAGCGTGAGCAGCCCGCTCCACACCACAGAGGAAAAAGCGGCTATTGATTTCTTGAGATTAGCATCCATGTCTCACCGTACTTTAATCATCTCGGAGTAATTAGTCAAGACAAACAAATTGCTAACTTTTGAATGATATGCTGCCACCCGAATTTAGGACACAGAGCTAATTCAGCTTAGCTTGTGCAAAAGTCTGGATGAGTGTAGAATAACCTCAAAAAACACAACACACTCATCAACATGACCAAAATTCACAAGCGAGGCGCTATAGTGCTGCCCTGAAAGAGAAAGTATCACTCGAAGCCCTGAATGGGGAAAAGACGCTCCAGCAAATAGCGTCCGAGAACAACATCAGTCCCGAGCTGGTGCGCCAATGGAAGAAACAAGCACAGGAGGGGCTATCTCAAATCTTCAAGCGTAGCAAAAGCCGATGAAACACCTATAGAAAAAGCGCTGAATGAGCTCTACATCAAAGACCCATGTCTGGGCTTGCGAAAGCTTCCTGATATGGTGGAGCGCCACTACGGCATAAAGATAGGGGCAAAAAAAATTGCACGCATACGCAGAGATATGAGGATAAAAACCATCTACCGGTATGATGCTCCCGGACGGGGAAGAAAGACAGAAATAACTGGTGAGGATAAAGCCTGGATTACCAACATTGCTTGTATGAAACCATGTGAATGTGGTTATGCGGCAGAGTTGTGGACCTACAAGCTGCTCACAAAACATATTCGAATCAATGCGACACAAGCAGGCTATCCACGACTTTCAACCATAGCGAAGAGCACCTTACATCTTATTCTCAGTGAACAAGGCTTAAAGCCATTTAAGGTCAAATACTACTGTAAAAAACGAGATGGCATGGTTCATGGTTAAACATCATTGAGAGTTTTTCAGCAAGATGACAAAACAGATGCTCAGAAGAATACGAGTGGAAAACAAAGAGGAGTTAAAGAGCCGTATATACAAATACTTTGACGAAATCAATAAAGAGCCCGTTGTATTTTGCTGGACATACAAAATGAAAGACATTGAACTTCCATCCTCTGATGAGAGTCCCAATACTTGCCGAACGCTATACTAGTCGTAGCGGAACACTCCATAGCTGCCCTGAAAATGTTTGACAATCACTATAAATTGAATATACTCCTTAAAAAGAATGGATTATACACCTCGAATATTAGGTCTTGTGCTCAGGACACGGGGGGGATACTCCATAGCTTATAAGAATTCTATTATGTTACGGTTGATTAAGTGTTTATTGTTGGCATGCATTCTTGCGTCGTGT
>JAFQEY010000009.1 GCA_017398765.1 Akkermansia sp. | reverse complement strand
ATTGACACGCTCAATGAGTGGAAATCTCTCACCATTGACCGCAAATAAGATTCTGCTTTTCAACCACATTGATAAAACGCCCCGCCTGCATACGTGCTTGCGGGGCGTTTTTTTTGGGGGGGAGAGAGCGGCTAAAAATTCTAAGGAAGTACAAAGTCAAACGGACGATGGACAAGGTGCAGAATTCCGTTCATTTTGCGCGCAAGCATATCTTCGTCCTTTGTCCTTCGTCCTTTGTCCTTCGTCCTTTGTCCTTCGTCCTTTGTCCTTCGTCCTTTGTCCTTTGTCCTTCGTACTTTGTCCTTCGTCCTTTGTCCTTCGTCCTTCGTACTTTGTCCTTCGTCCTTTGTCCTTCGTACATGAAAGCTTTCCTTATTTACTCTTTTCCCTGCCAAAACCAAAAAGTTTTGCTATCTTGGAAAAGCTGAAACTCTTGCCGATTCGAAAACCGCCGATGCTTTTATTAAGGCGCAAGCCACTGCTGTTAACAGTTGCCCGACCGGTAGAGGCGGAGCCGAAGCTCAGGGAAATGCCGGAGCTGCTGAGGTTGATATAGAGAATTCCGGGAATGATAGGAATTCGCTTGTACACAGGTGAGCGGCGATAGTGTCTTCTTCCGAACATGCCACCAGTATAATATCTGTTCATGGGTGAGTCAAGGATGCACTGCGCGAGATTGCACACAAAAATCGGCCTCATGAATAAAGCTTGCAATTTTTCCTTAAACCGTTAGAATACCGCAACCCTCTTTCCTGTTTGTATGCCGCTCTTTTCCTTTCCCCTGCATGCTCAGCTCATGTCGCTGTTACTCACAGCGATTCCCCTTCTGATTTTTTTCGCTATTGTCGGCGGGGCCCTGCGGCGCAGACTCAACCCGAACCTCCTGCCACCCGTACCGCTCTTTCCCGGCGCATTATTCCCTAATTTGTTTGATTGGATTTACAGCTCCTTTTTTGTTCTTGTCACCGTTCTGAGCACACTGGCAGCTGTAGCCTCCCCGCCGGCAACTCACATGTCAGCCTCCGTGTTACTTGTGAATCTGGGGCTGCAGGTTGCCGTCTATCTGCCCTTCGTCATACGTTTTGCCCTGTTGCCGGCCCCCGTGCAGTCAAGCCTTGGCGTGGGGCGCACCCTGTTATATCTGCTCATTGCGCTGTTGGTTATTTTCGTCTCTTCCTCACTCATGGAGTTTCTCGGGTTGTACCGGCTGCTCATGGAACTGACCGGCTGCCCGGAGCTGCAGGACATCGTAGTCATGTTCAGCAACGGCGATTGGGCTCAGCGAGGCACCATTGCTCTGGCGGCGGTGGTGGTGGCCCCCATCTGCGAGGAAATCGTGTACCGTGGCTTTATATATAACATTCTCAAACGATACAGCCGCCGTTGGGTGGCCATCATCCTTTCCGCATTGTTGTTCAGCGTTATTCACGGATCTATGGCCCAGGCCGTCCCCCTCACCATCTTCGGCATCGTGCAGTGCATTCTGTATGATAAGGCACGCTCACTCCGGCTCCCTATCCTGCTGCATGCAATTTACAACACCGTCTCGCTGATTCTTATCCTGCTTCTGCCACACTGATTTTTCCCCATGTCTACCCCGCTCTCAGAGCTCGGAGAAAATGCAGTATTGAAGCGTTTGCTCTGCTGCTTGCCTGACAATGGAAGCCTGATTGTCGGTCCGGGAGATGATTGTGCTGTGGTGGCTCGCAACGATGAGTGGGATACTCTGCTTAAAACAGATGTCGTGGTGGAATCCGTGCATTTTACCCCGGATACAGCCCCGGAACTTATCGGCAGAAAAGCACTGGCTCGGGCCCTGTCTGATATTGCTGCCATGGGTGGGATTCCCGAGCATGCGCTCATTACCCTGCTCATCCACCCCTCCCGTCCTGTGGAGCTTCTGGAGCGAATTTATGGCGGAATCTCCCGGCTCGCCTCCGCCTGTGGTGTATCCGTTGCAGGGGGGGAAACATCATCCCTGCCTTATGACGGACTGGTCATCAATGTGGCCCTGACTGGGCGTGTGGAGCGTGGTAAAGCCGTTCTGCGCTCCGGTGCCCGGGCAGGGGATATCCTGTGCGTATCGGGGCGGCTGGGGGGCTCCTTCCCCTCTGCCCGCCACCTCACGTTCGAGCCGGCTCTCAAGTTGGCTCGTTTCCTTCTGGAAAACAACCTTGCCCCCACGGCAATGATGGACTTGTCCGATGGCCTTGCCACGGATTTACCCCGACTTGCAGAGGCCTCCGGCTGCGGCTACCAGCTTACACCGGCCTCCATTCCCTGTCACCCCGGTTGCTCCGTGCAGCAAGCCCTGACAGATGGGGAAGACTATGAACTGCTCATGACTTTTGCTCCGGAGACCGCTCAGCGGCTCTCTCTCATTGACTTGCCGTCTCCCATTACCCCCATCGGCAAAATTGTTCCCCGAAAACGTGATATCCTCGGGAACGGCTGGCAGCACTTTTCTGCCTAATTCCTTTATTTAACACCCTTTTTGCAGGGGGCTTTTTGGCCCGTTTTTTAGCGTCTAACTTTTGATTAAAATTAGTTCAACTAGTGTATTAGCAATGCTTTACGAAAATGCTGAAAAATGTTCCACAGCGATTTTGCCTTACTTGTGGTGACCCAGAATAAATATCAAGAAACATTAACTAAATTCAAAAAGTATGCCAATTTTTTTCCAAGCCGTGGAACCCCCATGGAACAGCACCTTACGGGGGGCAGGAAAGGAACACAATAAAAAAAATCTTTTTTGAAACGCCAAGTCGTGGCATAGTTCCCCCCGCATCACCTCCCCGCCCCGAAAACACCAAACGGGAAAGGGAACACAATCACCAAGGGAAACAAAGAGATTTCAGGCAATGAACCAACATGAAAAGGAACAGGCCATCTGGACGCAGATCACAGAAGATTTGCGCAGCGTTGGCAGCGTGGGGGAATACGGGTTCGAGACCTACATCTCTAAACTGAGACTACTGCGGGACACGGGCACCAAGCTGGTGCTGGAATACCCGCAGGACATAGTATTTGACTGGTTTGAGATTAATTACCACGACCATATAGTGAATGCCGCCGTTCGTGTGCTGAACGCGGCACGCAGCATCGAGTATGTTGCTGCAGGGGCAACGGAAGACACAGAAGTGTGCGAACAGGTAGCCGCTACCACCGCAGCACCCTGCCCCACCCCGCAAAAAGAGGAAAAAGCCCCCGCCGCCAGACGTCGCACCCGGCGCAGCAGCAGCCCCGCCAACAGCGGGCTGAATGCCGACTACACGTTCGATGGCTACGTGGTAGGCTCCAACAACGAGTTTGCCTACGCTGCCGCGCAGGCAATTGTGAACAACAAGGATTGCACTTACAACCCGCTGTTTGTCCACGGAGACTCCGGGCTGGGCAAAACGCATCTTCTGCAGGCTATTGGAAACGCCATTCAGGCACGTAATGAGGGAACGAACGTACTCTACGTAACCAGTGAAGATTTCACCAATGCCTATATCGATGCTATCTCCAAGAAAGGAGACGCGCTCAATTCATTCCGCCGAAAATACCGCAAAGCGGACGTGCTGCTGATTGATGACGTGCAGTTCATGGCACGCGCCGGTAAGACGCAGGAGGAGTTCTTCCACACTTTCAACGCCTTGTTTGAAAGCGGCAAGCAGATTATCCTCTCCGCAGACTGCCCCGCCTCCAACATCACCAACCTGGAAGCTCGCCTTACCTCCCGCTTTGAGCAGGGGTTGACCGTGAGTCTTCAGGCCCCGGATTATGAAACCCGCATGGCCATTCTGCGCAACAAGCTGCGCAAGCAGTGGAAATCTGACCTGCTCAGCAATGAGGTGTTGGAATTCCTTGCCAAGAACGTGACCCACTCCATCCGCGCATTAGAGGGAGCATTGGTACGCATGACCAGCTATGCCTCCTTTGCCCGCCGCAACATCACAGTGGCGGATGCCCGCATCCAGCTCAAGGATTTGCTGCGCCACCAGCGCAATGCCAAAGTTACCGTGAGCGAAATCCAGCAGCGCGTGGCAGAGGAGTTCAATATCCGCCTGGCAGACATCAACGGACGCCGCCGTACCGCCGCCATTGCTCATCCCCGCCAGGTGGCCATGTATCTGGCCCGCAAACACACGGATACCTCTCTTCAGGATATCGGAGCGGCTTTCGGCGGGCGAGACCACGGCACCGTGCTGCACGCCGCCCGCACCATTGAGCAGAAACTGCAGGATGATGCAGAACTGCGCTCTGTTGTGGACAGACTCGCAGCAGTCTTTGCCTGAACCTCACCCTTCTCCCCCAACTACCCTGTGAACCGCTGATGATTTATCTTGAATCCTTCACCCTGCCCACCGTCGCTGCGCAGGAAAATGCTCTGACGTATGTTACGGATACCAACGTGTATCCCTTCAAGTTATTTACCGAGGATATTCCACCGCTGGAGTTTGCCCCTGTCACCATCCTGTACGGCGGCAACGGCTCCGGAAAGACCACCATTCTGAATCTTATCGCGCAGTATCTGGAGCTGGGCCGCAGTGCCCCCTATAACAAAACGAAATACTTTGACTCATTCAAGCAGCTTTGCTGCGCCAAATTGGCGGGAAGCGATGAGCGTTTCCCCATCAGTATCCCGGCAGAAAGTCGCTACATCTCCAGTGATGAGGTCTTTGCCCGCATCCTGAAAACACGGCAGGATAATGAGGAGCGTGATTTGCGCCTCAATGAGGAATCCCGCAACTGGCGGCATGATATTAAAAAGCTGCGGCTCAATACATGGGAACAAGGCGGCGTGGACCAATTTCTTGCCCACCGCAACGCTCTGCGCCACAATCCCGTCAGCTATGCCCGCAGCCGCGGTGTGAGTGAGCGCGTGCGGGAATACTCCAACGGGGAAAACGCTTTCCTGTACTTTACAGAAAACATCGGTGAAACAGGACTGTACCTGCTGGATGAACCGGAAAACAGCCTCTCGCCCACTCTCCAGCTGCAGCTGGTGGAATTTCTGCGCGCCAGCCTGGAACTGCGCACCCAGTTCATCATCGCCACACACTCTCCCCTGCTGCTGGCTCTGGGGGGTGCCAGAGTGTACGATTTGAGCACCCAACCCATCTGCGAGCGCCCCTGGTATAAGCTGGAAAATATCCGCCTGCTACACGATTTCTTTATGATGCATCACGACGCATTCTGCGAGGGAGACTCCCCCTCTTAATCCCCCGTGCATCATACTCCGGCAACTTTACCGGACCGCCTGAAATGCAAATAGTATATCGTTCGGTAAATGATTCCACAAGTTTGCAAAGGATAAATGGGAAATTGTAGGGGAAGATGTGCGGGCAAGCCCGCACGCGAAATTGCCCTGACGGGCAGCGAAATTCATGGCTGGAGCCATGAGCGAAATGATACACTACGTGGATAGCGAAATTACCGCCGGAACGGCGGTAGTGAAAAAAGGTGGCAGCCCGACGGGCTGCGGAACTCTATCACTGCTGCCGGAGGCAGCAATTTCGCTGGCTCGGCAGAGCCAATTTCGCTCGGCGAAAGCCGAATTTCACTCGAGCCGCAGGCGAGAATTTCACT
>JAFQEY010000008.1 GCA_017398765.1 Akkermansia sp. | reverse complement strand
CTTGCGCAAGAAGGAAACGGGCTCCGTAACGCAGATCATGAGGTCGGACACAAATGTGAATAGGGCGGTTTGAAGGAATAAAGTTCATATCCCTTCATTTTAGCTTATCTGTCAAAATCTTTGTTTCATCGAATGCTTACTTTTAAAATTTCATATATCAATTAACCATTAACCAAAAAAATCGTTTTCTATTTATTGAAATAAAAAAATAATTAGGATAAGGTTTATCTACCTTCCATTTTAATAGGCAAATAAATCAAATTAGACAAAAATGCACACTTACCATCCGAAGATCGAAAAAACCATTCCGAAACAACGCTAATCCCTCAATAAACTACTGTATCATCCGAAAGATCGGCGACAGCACATGATAATGAAAAATTTTCCTTTCTGTACCTTTGTCGGCAAATCAGTCTTTTTTTCAGGCAACGCGCCGATTTATCCCGAGAACAAAGATTCATCTTCATCTACCGTCCGCCATTTGCGGCAAGATAAAGATACAAGCCCATGACTGTGTTGATAAGCTCAGGCTGCATCGCATTCGGAATGCGATATACTCGCCCGCGGTGAGTCGTCGCGGGTCTCTCAGCATTCCGACGCGCGTAGAACTGGGTATCCCCGGGCAGCTCGCCACTAAACAACAAACATATAGAAAACACGAAAGAAATGAAAAAGACAATCATCGCGCTGCTGGCTCTGTCCGGTCTTGCCATGGCTGACACCTACACCGCCAGCACCCCCGCTAAGTCCGGTGCCGGAGCTCAGGGTAACTACTATGGCTTCACGCTGGCTTTTGACAACGCCACCTACCTGACCACGGATGTACCTGCTGATACGGAGCTGAATCTTGATAGCATCACCCTGCTCTCCCGCTCTGACGGTTCTGCTGGCGATATGAAGGTTGCCGTGTACGAGTTCGTTAGTGATGGCACGGTGGGTGCTTTCCTGGGCACGTCTTCCACTGTTCAGTTTGCTGCCAACACCACGTTCACGCTGACCTTTGACGGTATCACCGTAAACTCTTCCGACCGCTATCAGTTCCTGTATGTGAACGCCTCTGCAGATGATGCTACTCTGGGGACATTTGACGGATATAAGGCAGCTGCCATGCAGTGGGGTACCTCTGTTACGAACTCTTTCTCCCAGAGTATCCCCGGCGGTTGGGGTACTTACAAGAACAATACTCTTAACTCCTGGGAAGGTCAGTATATACCTGTGACCACGGTTACGCTGAGCACTCCCTCTGTTGCTCCCGCCGTTCCGGAGCCGACCACGGCTACGCTGAGCCTGCTGGCTCTGGCCGGTCTGGCTGCCCGCCGTCGCCGCAAGTAAGACGAGGGTACATAGCAATAATAACTTCAACGCAGCAGCCCATTACAGGCTGCTGCGTTTTGCACGCTCAGGGATAAAGTTCAGGGTTAAAGGGAACTCCAGTTCGCGTTGCGAGTAGAGCCGGAACGCTGTATTTTGCCTTTCTTCATCAGGCTGTTAAGTCGGTTAGTCAGCGTGCGGCGTGATATGTCAAAAGCCTGCAGCAGTTGAGAATAGGTACATCCTGTATGGTGGCTGATGAAGCTCAACACTTCTTCTTCTGTCACACTTACTCTTTTCCCTTTATTAGCAGAGTGTACATACTGTTGAGCTTTATCTCCGGATTGGTTCCTCCTGATGGTGACGGTGATTCCCATATCATCAACATCATATTCGGGAATCGCCAGGTTCCGTTCCCTGTATGCTGCAAAAATTCGCCCTATGCCTGATCCCCAGCGTTCCACGATATTCATGCGGTGGAGTATATCTGCCAGCTGCGGATTACGTAAAGATGAGCTGTTTCCCTGCAACATTCTCTCTTTTGTCATGCTTCCATGTAACGCGCCGGGTGAAAAGAACTCTATTCTGTCCGGATGGATGGATATTTGAATGAATGATGGGGATAGATAATTACGGTGCAAGATGGAATTGATAATAATCTCTCTGAGCGCAGGCAGGGGGATTTCATGTAATTCCTCACGGTATAAGCCGTTTATTCTGTATTCTACGCGAGTATTTTTCAAGACATAGTTGATGGCTTCTTCTGCCATCTCATGAACAGGTCCTGTCAATTCCCGACTGTCAAGAAAATGACTACGATCGTGGCTCAAAAAGACGGCACATTGTATTCTTGAAAAATGAAGAGCGGCAGGGCGGGCGAACAGGCAGAATGTGACACTTGGGAGCAGTTGCCCGTTTGCGTCCGGCATCAGCACCCCCCAACTGATAAGGTGCTCTCTGGTTACTTCCTTTTAGGGAAAAGTCAAGCGATTAGGGCAAAATTAGGGCAATTTGCTCTAATTTGCCCTAAATGTTCAACTCTATTTCCGCGTAAAAGATTTTATATGAAGTTATATTGCCAGCTCAAAGGGAAGGGTTTTGTTTATATTTGCTTGTCCTGAAAAAATCAATTAGTAAAGGCGGGCATCATCGCATTTGAAATGCGATACACTCGTCTGCGGCGAGTGCGGCGCGGGTCTCTCGGCATTCCGTCGCGCGTAGAACTGGGTATCCCAGGGCAGCTCGCCACTAAACAACACAACAAACAGATAGAAAACACGAAAAAAATGAAAAAGACAATCATCGCTCTGCTGGCTCTGGCCGGTCTGGCTGCCCGCCGTCGTCGCAAGTAAAGCTTGCCTGACAGCTGAATCAATTTCAAACGCTGCTGCCCATTGCGGGTGGCAGCGTTTCTTGTTTACGGAGGAGAAATGGGAAGTTAACGAGAAGTACAAAGTCAAATGGACGATGGACAAGGTGGAAAATTTCGCTCGCTCTGCTAGCATGCAAAAGCTTTGCAACTAAATCATTGACTACTGCGAGCCAGCAGCTCGCCTGACTTTTCCTTCGTCCATTGTTCTTTGTCCATTGTCCTTCAAATCCCCATTTATCGGGCGGGCTATTTCTTTAGCGAACGAAATCTTTGGGATACGAGTGTTCACACTCCCAGCAGTTCTGCTAATTCTTCCGGTGGGAGGGTGAGGAGGAGTTTCTCCAGCCCGCCGGACAGGAGATTGTCTGCCAGGGCGCGTTTGGCGGTGAGCATGCGGTGGATGTTTTCCTCGATGGTGCCGCGGCAGATGAGCGGGTGGATGAGCACCGGCTGGGTCTGGCCGATGCGGTAGGCGCGGTCGCTGGCCTGGTTTTCCACCGCCGGGTTCCACCAGCGGTCGAAATGGATGACGTGGCGGGCTCGGGTGAGGGTGAGCCCGGTGCCGGCGGCTTTGAGGGAGAGGATGAAGAAGCGCGGCCCGCCGGGATGCCGGAAGGCGGCCACTCGTTCGCGCCGCTCCGCCAGCGGGGTGCCGCCATGGAGGGTGAGGCCGGGGGCACCGAAGATGCCCGCCAGAAAATCATGCAGGGGTTCGATGGTGCTGCGGTATTGCGTGAACACCAGGCAGGAGTCTCCGGCCTCTGCAATGGAGCGAGCCAGATGGCCCAGACGCTGCATCTTGCCGCTGGCGGCGGGGTCGAAATAGCCCTCTCCCCGGTATTGGGCGGGGTGGTTGCAAATTTGTTTGAGCCTGCTGAGCAGGGGCAGCACCAGGCTCAGGCGGGTCTGCGGGTCGGGCTCCGCAATGACGGCTCGCAGGCTCTCCACCTCGTGGGCATAGAGGCGTGTTTGCTCCGGGGTGAGCAGGCAGTAAGCCGGCTTCTCGGTTTTCGGCGGAAGCTCCGGCAGCAGGGTGGGGTCGCTCTTGAGGCGGCGCAGCAGAAAGGGGCGGATGCGCCGGCGCAGTGGGCTTAAATCCGCCCCCATGCGCTGCACCAGCGCGTTGAATTCCTTTTCGCTGCCCAGCAGACCGGGGGTCAGGAAATCGAAGAGAGAGCGCAGCTCGCTGAGCTTGTTTTCCACCGGGGTGCCGGTGAGAGCCACGCGGCGCGGGGAGCTGAGTTGCAGGATGGCCTTTGTGCGCTGCGAACCGGCGTTTTTAATGGCCTGTGCCTCATCCAGCACCAGGGCGGGCAGCTCTTCCTTTGCCAGCAGTTCGGCCAGCCGGGTTGCCATGCCGTAGGTGGTGAGGGCCACTTCCGCTCCCTCCAGCAGCTGCGTGGGGTTACGCCGCAGGGTATCCGTCTGCCCGGCGGTCAGGGTATCCGGGTGCAGGAGGATGGTGCGCAACTGCGGGGCAAAGCGTGCCATTTCCTCCTGCCAGTTACTCAGCAGCGAGGCGGGAGCCACGATGAGTGCCGCCCGTTCTGCCAGTACTCCCTGCCGGTGCAGGTGGGTGAGCCAGGCGGTCACCTGCAAGGTTTTCCCCAGTCCCATGTCATCGGCCAGGCAGGCACCGAATCCGCTCTCTGTCACTCCCAGCAGAAATCGCACCCCCTCCCTCTGGTAGGGGCGCAGGATGCTGCGGAGGGATTCCGGCAAATCCGCTTCGGGTGCGGCAAGGGTGAGGCGGCGCAGGGCTTCCTCCAGCTCCGGGGCGGCGGTGGCGGGTGCATCCTCTTCTGCCGGGGGCAGCTTGACGGTGTGCTCCGGGCGTTTGCCGAGCAGCCAGCGCAGCCCCACGACCATGGGGATGCCGCCTGCCGCCATGCGGGCCGCCTGCCGCCAGCTGTTGAGCAGGTGTTGCAACCGCTCGCGGTCCAACCGAATCCACTCCCCGCGAAACCGCACCAGCCCGTCCTCATCCGCCGCCAGCAGCTCTGTCAGTTCTTCATCCGTGAGGGCATGGTTGCCCAGCACCACCCGCGGCACGAAGCGCAGCAGGGAATTGATGTTGAGCGAGGGGGCGAGGTCGTCCTTGCTGTCGCCCGCCTTTTCCAGCTGCACCTGCAGCTCTGCGCGGGGCGGTTGCGTCTTCCAGAGGTTCACCATGCGGGTTTCGATGCCGGCGGCCTCCAGCAGCGGGAGACTTTCCAGAAAATCATAAGCCCGTCGCGCTCCCCAGGCGCAGGGGCGGTAGATATCCCCGCTGCGGATGAGCTGCTGCCAGAACGGGCTCTGAGCCGCCACCTGCTGCAACGGGCGGAGCAGGGCAGCCAGAGCGGCGTTGTCATTCATCTGCGCTGCCAGCCCCAAGGGGGCGTGGCGCGGCTTGCCATCCTGCCCGGCCTTGTGAATATAGGTGGCAAGAAAGGCAAAGGGGGCCTCTGCGGCATCTGCACCGCCGTTTTCTGCCAGATGCAGGCAGAGCATGCCCAGCTGCTGCCAGCCTTCGCCCAGGCGGCAGAGCCACTCTGTCACGCTGCACCCGGCCAGTGCTGCTTTGTCATGCAGGGCAAGTTCCATCCCCTCAAACCAGGTGCGGATATCGCCGGCGCAGACACTGCTCTGATGCAGCGGGGGCAGGGATTCCAGCATGGCGGCGGCCTCCGTGGGGGAAACGGTCAGCTGGGCGGCGGCGGCGGTATCTGCCCGTCTCAACGCACGAAAATAGCGCATGAGCCGCTGCCGGGCCTGCTCCTGCAGCCAGGACAGTGCCGCATCTGCCCCCACGGGAAGCCCGTGTTGCACCAGATCCAGCATGCCCATGGCTGCGCTGCGTGAAAACGCCTTTTCTGCCCGCGGCAGGATACCGCGTGGGGTCAGTTGCAGCAGCCCGGGTGCCGGGGCTGTGAGATGAAGATTCTCCACGCGCATAATTTTACCCCTCTCCTGCCCCTGTGGCAAGAAATTTGATTGAATCCACCGTGAGTCTGTGATAAAACCGCCGCTGTATGCAACGCCAAGATAACCGCGCTCAGAATGAGATGCGCCCACTTCAGTTTGTGCTCAACGTAGCACCCCACGCCACCGCTTCCGTGCTTTCCTGCTTCGGCAACACCCGTGTCATCTGCTCTGTCACCATCGAGGAAGATGTCCCGCGCTGGATGAAGAACCAGCATGTGCCCGGCGGCTGGCTCACGGCGGAGTACGCCATGCTGCCCTATTCCACCCTTGACCGCAAGAAGCGCGACAGTTCTGCCGGTAAGGTGGATGGGCGCTCTGTGGAAATTCAACGCCTCATTGGTCGCTCCCTGCGCGCCGTGGTGGATCTGGAAGCCTTGGGCGCACGCACCATCTGGGTGGATTGCGATGTGCTTCAGGCCGACGGCGGCACTCGCACGGCCAGCATTACCGGTGCAGCTGTGGCACTCAGCATTGCGCTCAATCGTCTGGTGGCCACCGGTGCGCTGGAGAAGAACCCCATGCGCTGCCTGGTTTCTGCTGTTTCCGTGGGCAAGCTGGCGGGAACCCCGCTGCTGGATTTGTGCTATGTGGAAGACCGTGATGCTGAGGTGGACATGAACGTGGTCATGACCGAGCGCGGCGAGTATGTGGAGGTGCAGGGTTCCGGTGAGGAAGCCGTGTTCACTGCCGATGAAATGGCGCAGATGCTCGCGCTTGCCTCCAAAGGCGTGGCAGATATTACTGCTGCCCAGAAAGAAGCCATCGCCCGCGCTGATCGCCCCGCTGAGTCCGATTTCGAGTCGCTCCGCAGCTTCTTTGAGGGCCGCTGAGCAGATGTGCGTCAAGGAATCCCCGCCGGGATTACAGGCAATCGCTACCATTGCTGATTGCCCGGTGGGGAGGCGCATATATTTTTCCCGCCTTGCCACGTGGTCTTGCGGCCCATGTAGTCGTGCAGAAGCTTGGTGATTTATCCGTTTGAACTCCATTTACACCCCTTGATAGCTTGCAATCTTCATAACTTGGGGCTTCGAGTCTCGCGATGCTCCCTTTCTATGCCCTCACAGGGAGGTACAGGGTTGGGCCGCCGCTGAAGCCAGGGTCTCACAAGTGCCGCTATGGCTTTTGTCGAACTTTTTTCTGAGCAGAAACACGAGCTTTAGCTCAAGGTTGAGAGGAATGCAAATGCGTAATGGTTTGGCAATTAGTGATGCAAATTGGTTTATACACGTTGCAGGGGTGCAGAACGTAGTATAGCGTTCGATAAATGATTCCACAAGTTTGCAAAGGATAAATGGGAATTTGAAGGACAATGGTAAGCATTCGATGAAACAAAGATTTTGACAGATAAGCTAAAATGAAGGGATATGAACTTTATTCCTTCAAACCGCCCTATTCACATTTG
>JAFQEY010000069.1 GCA_017398765.1 Akkermansia sp. | reverse complement strand
TCAAGTAACAGCGAACGTTTCAATCCGTTCCAACTCATCGGAGCCCGCAAAATATCACGCCGATGCCGATTTTTAGTTCCACAGCCCACAACCCATCAAAAAAACATTGCAAAGCAAATAAACTATGTTATAATTTGCCTGCGCAGGTGCGAATGGCAACAGCCTGCTATCATCAATACAATCCCCCATCACGAAAATGAGCAAGATTACATCTACTCCCGCCGTCACCAAACAGATGTCAGGTGCTGAAGCTTTGGTTCAAAGCCTTGTACGCGAAGGTGTGGATGTGGTATTTGCCTATCCCGGCGGTGCCAGCATGCCCATTCACCAGGCTCTGAGTCATGAGCCGACCATCCGCACCATTCTTCCCCGCCACGAGCAGGGCGGAGCCTTTGCTGCAGAGGGTTACGGGCGCGCCACCGGCAAGGTCGGCGTCTGCATGTCCACCTCCGGTCCCGGTGCCACCAACATGATTACCGGCATTGCTGACGCATATCTGGATTCCATCCCCATGGTGGCCTTTACCGCACAGGTGGGCACGGGTATGATTGGAACCTCTGCTTTCCAGGAAACGGACGTGTTCGGCATGACGGCTCCGATTGTGAAGCACAGTTACCTGGTAACCAACCCGGTGGATATTCCCCGCATTGTTAAGGAAGCCTTTTACATTGCCCGCACCGGGCGTCCCGGCCCCGTGGTCATCGATGTTCCCAAGAACTGTCAGGAGGCTCTGATTACGCCTGATTTTGATGTAGAGATGGACTTGCCGGGCTATGAGCCGGAAATTCCGCTGAACACAGCTGCACTTGATGCGGTCATCCCGATGATTAAGGCAGCCAAGCGACCGGCGGTGTATGCGGGCGGCGGAGTTGTCATCTCAGAAGCCTCCGAACAGTTGGTAGAGTTCGCGGAGCGCACTCAGATACCCGTGGCTACCACCCTCATGGGGCTTGGGGCCATGCCGGAGGATCACCCGCTTTCCGTACGCTGGCTCGGCATGCACGGTGCCGTGTACGCCAACAACACCGTCAATGAAGCCGATTTGGTACTTGCCATCGGCGCACGTTTCGATGACCGCGTAACGGGGGCCGTTGCCACATTCTGCCCGAAAGCCCGTATCGTCCACATTGATCTGGATGCCGCTGAACTCAACAAAAACAAGCGCGTGGAGCTTGCCATCAAGGCAGATGCCGCAAAAGCTCTGAGCTATCTGAACGCCAAGCTTGCCGAAGAAGGCATGGAACGCCGTGAATACGCCGTAGCCAACCGCCCGGAGTGGTTCGGCATCATCGAGACTTGGAAAAAGCAGTACCCCATGCAGCACGTGCTGCGTGAGCGCGAAATCATGCCGCAGCAGATTATGGAGGAACTGTACAATCAGGTGGCGGACAAAGACCCCATCATCTGCACGGGTGTGGGTCAGCACCAGATGTTTGCGGCTCAGTTCTTCAAGTTCAACAAACCGCGCCGATTCTCCTCCTCCGGCGGACTCGGTTCCATGGGTTACGGCTTGCCCGCCGCCATGGGTGCCCACGTTGCATTCCCGGATAAGCCGATTATCCACATCGACGGCGACGGCTCCATGCTGATGAACATTCAGGAGCTGGCTACCATTCACATTGAGAAGATGCCCATCAAGTGCATCATCATGAACAACCAGCACCTGGGCATGGTGGTTCAGTGGGAAGATTTGAAGTACGATTCCAACCGCGCCAACACATTCCTGGCAGACCCGACCGTACAGTATGATCCGACTCACCACACCCCCTCCGCGCTCTACCCGGATTTCACCACCATTTGCGCCGGATTCGGCGTGAAGTGTGAGCGAGTCATTGAGCCTTCCGAACTGGCACCCGCCATCACCCGCATGCTGGAATCGAAAGAAGCATACGTGTTGGACATCATGGTTCCCTACGATATCCACGTACTGCCCATGATACCGGGTGGCATGTCCTACAGAGATGTTCTTCTGGAACGTATCGCCGGTGACGGCAAAGGGCGCAAAGCCTCCGACCTCGGAAAAGAAATTCCCTCTGCTCTTTAAAATAAGTATTTATGCCGCGCCCCGCGCGGCATAACTATGTCTTTATCTATTCTCTGTCAATCATGGGGTCATCGATAACCAAAAATCTGGTAGCCTTTCTGGTGTTGATTGTACTGGCCTTTCTGGTCGGTATCATGGCAGCGGACAGTGCGAAATCAGCCGCTTTAATCATTTTCGGGATAGCCGGTTTAGCCGGTGTCGTAGCAATGGGCAGACACGTGTGGATGCTCATGTTCATTCTCGTTCCCATCGGGCAGGCGGTTCCCGTCTATCAGCTACCGTGGTACTTTGTTTTCATCGCTGTACTCTTAATCTACTGGTGTATACTGGCCGTCGTGGGGCACGCACGTTTTACCTGGCGAAAAATGCCAGGGGCAGACCTGTTCGTTTTTGCCTTTCTGGCATACATGGTCGTTACCATCTTTCGGCATCCGGCCTCCAGTACCGTCATTAACAACTTCCTGGGCATTAAAACGGATTTGGTAACAACCGGTCTGGAATACCCCCTGACCTTTGCTGTACTCTTTTTCTATATTGCATACAGTTGCATACCTTTTGAGAATAAAAATCTACTCAAAATCATTCATTGGGGCGTCATTCTCAAACTGATTTTGCTGTTTGTCACCGCCATTGCGGGCTATAACACACAGGTGGAAGAAACAAACGTCAACGTATTCTTCAACTCCTGGGCAGGCGAACGTGTGCGATTCGGCATGTTTACCACTTTTGCCACCAACCTGTGCGTGTTTGTATACGCCAGTG
The DNA here is from genome assembly GCA_017398765.1 of Akkermansia sp. Taxonomy (GTDB): domain Bacteria; phylum Verrucomicrobiota; class Verrucomicrobiia; order Verrucomicrobiales; family Akkermansiaceae; genus Akkermansia. Next base: position 4,337 of record JAFQEY010000069.1, on the reverse strand, counting down.
CTCCTTTTCGGCTGATATTGCAATCTCCGGGTAAGCTTTTCTTAATCCTATTATCCGTTGTACTCGTTGTCTTCTCAGGATACCGAAACCGATTGCTGCGATTGGGGCTCATCATGATAGGTGTTCTGGCAATCAAGAAAGAATACATATTGATTTTCACATGCTTCTTCACCGCAGCCTTTTCCATCTTATTCATCAACCAAACGAATCTGATAGACTCCCTGCCCTATACCATACAGCGTACGCTAGCCGGTGTTCCGGGTGTCAAGGTCGATTCAAGAATTAAAAATGAAACATCCGGCTCCAATGAGTGGCGCTACGTCATGTGGAGATGGGCTCTCGACCCGCGTACCAACTATATCCGCGATTACGTCTGGGGAGATGGTTGCACCATGAACGTACGCGAACACGCCCGCACTTACCGAGCTGCCGCCAGAGGCACCTACGATGTAAAATCGCAGGAAAATCAGGCGTTTATTCGAGCCTGGCACAGTGGGTTTATTGCTACCATTCAGGAGTTAGGAATAGTCGGTCTGTGCTTGACTTTTATTGGTCATATCTACGGTTTTGTCATGACGATTCGCATAGGCACGGCTCTCAGGAAAACACCTTATCTCAAGTATTTTCTTGTATACACCTGTGCCTTATTGCAGAACATCATCACCTTTTACATCCTCCCGGCATCAACACAAAACTTTCTCATCAACTTAGCCTATTTCAGTTTCCTGAAGGTATTCTACCATATCGGAATGGACAATGGCTATATTACATCGCATCAACACAAAGGCCGTTATACACCGCTGCTGATCAAAGAAGAAGCCGAGGCCTGATTGCAGCACAGGGTAAAAGCCTTTCCTTTTACGCTGGACAGACGGCTCCCGGTGCTTTATAATAGGGGCAAGATATGAGACCTCCCGCCATTGCCATAGACGGACCGGCAGCTTCCGGTAAATCCACAGTCGCCAAACGCATCGCACAGGAGCTGGGCTACACTTTCATTGGCACCGGTGCCATGTACCGTGCGGTTACCTGGTACCTTCTGCAGCAGGGTATCAATCCGCAGAACACATCAGCCGTGGTGGCAGCCCTGCCCGGCATTCCGCTCTCATTCGGCAAGGACGGAGCGTTTTCTACCGTGGTGTATGAGGGGCGAGTCCTCACAACGGAACTCACCGAAAAAGCGACTAATGACAACGTGTCCGTGGTAGCAGCCATACCTGAGGTTCGTGCGCTGCTGGTGGAAAAGCAGCGTGAATACAACAAGCGTGAAGCCGTTGTCATGGAAGGACGAGATATCGGCACAGTGGTGTTCCCGGATTCCCGCTTCAAGTACTTTGTCACAGCCTCAGAGGAAGTGCGCGCCGCCCGCCGCGCGGCAGAGGGAATCACTGACTCCATAGCCGAGCGAGACAAAAAGGACGCCCAGCGTGCCTGCGCCCCGCTGGTGCAGGCAGAGGATGCCCTGCTGGTGGACACCTCTGACATGAGCATCGATGAGGTGGTCAACTTCATCGTAGCAGACATCCGCAGCAAGCTTGCCTGATAAAATTTTCTTTTACAAACCGTTACCATGTCTGTTCCCATAGACGAAGCCAACCCCATTTACCACATCACCCGCACGCTTTGTCGCAGTGCGCTGCATGCCTTTTTTCCGCTCAAGATTCTGAATCAGGAAAAGTTGATAGAAGAAGGACCCTGCGTGGTGGTAGCCAACCACCAGAGCTTCCTTGATCCGCCCCTGGTTGGCACGCTGTACCACAACCCCATTTACTTTCTGGCGCGCAAGACGCTGTTTGACCCGCCGTTCATGAAGCAGTTCATGCCCTTTTCGCGCTCCATTCCCGTGGATCAGGACAATCCGAATCCCTCCAGCATTCTGCAGGTGATTCGCACAGTGCGCAACGGCAACCGCCTGCTCATCTTCCCGGAGGGTACACGCTGCTCTGATAATCAGATACACGATGCCATGCCCGGCATTGGTCTGATTCTGAGCAAGCTGGCCAATGTGCCGGTGCAGCCCATCCGCATTGAGGGTGCATACGACTGCCTGCCCATCCACAGTAGCAGACTGCGATTCCGCCCCATCACCCTCTCCGTGGGTGATCCCATTCAGTTCACCCCTGAGGAGCTGAAAGCCAAGGGTCGCGCTGCACAGCTCGCCATCGGCAAAAAAGTGATGGATGCCATCCGCGCCCTGCCCATAGAAGCCTGATTTTATCTGCTACAGAGCATCTGCACAATGCTCACCACCCTTCGCCTGAGCCATTTCCGCTGCTACGGGAGTCTGAAATGGGACATCCCGGCGGAGGGTGCGGTGTTATTAGGCTGCAATGCCCAGGGAAAAACCAGCCTGTTGGAGGCCATCTGCTTTGCGCTCACCCTGCATTCTCCCCGCGCCAACCGCGCTGACCGCATGGCGCAGGAGGGCAACGCCGCGTTCGGTATTTCTCTGGATACGGAGCACGGGAACCGCCGCATCCTGTGGGAAAACAGAAAACTGAGCCTGAGACTCAACGGCGCCGAAGCTCCGGACTATGCCACCTACCTGAGCGAATCGCCTCCTGTCACCTGGCTGGGCAATGGAGATATGGCACTGGTGCAGGGAGCCGCCGAGGAACGGAGACGCTTTCTGGATTTTCTGGGCACACAGTGGCACCCCGGCTACCGGGATGCCCTGCTGGCCTACCGCAAAGCACTCAAATCACGCAACGCACTGCTGCGCCACCCGCGGCGGAGCCCGTCAGTCCTCCGCAGCTATGCCGAGCTGCTCGCGCAGCATGGGGAGATTCTCATGCAGCTGCGCAACATGCTGCTGGCAAGACTCATCCCGCATGTAGCGCACCACCACCGCCTCATCTCCGGCGGAGAAGAGGCAATCAACCTGCAATACGCCCCCTCCTGCCGTGCCCCGCTGGCCACAGCCATCCATGCTGCACTACCCAATGATGAGCGAGCCGGCTACACCACCATCGGCCCCCACCGCGATGATTTTCTGCTCAGCATTGGCAGGCGCAGTGCCGCTGAGTACGCCTCTGAGGGTCAGCAACGCACGCTGGCAACCGCACTGCAGCTGGCACAGTGCAGTCTCTTGCAGGAAGAAACCGGGCAACCGCCCATCCTGTTGATAGATGATATCTTCGGGGAACTGGATCCGGTGCGCCGCCGGGCTCTGCTCAGCAGCCTGCCGGAAGAATCACAGGTGTTCATCACCACCACCCATCTGGACTGGCTGCGCGACAGCCCCTGCCCCCTGCCCGTATTCACAGTAGAGCACTGTTACGTACAAGCTCTGTGATGCTGTGGCAGGTACTAAACTACCACATTTTCTCTTCGCTCACAGCCTCCCCGTCCTTTGCATTCTCAGCAATAACAAAACGCTGCCACCCGGAAAAGGTAGCAGCGCGTATAATTGTCTATGCTGTCAGCAAATCTTACTTGCGGCGGCGACGAGCGGCAAGGCCGGCAAGAGCTAACAGGCTCAGCGTAGCCGTGGTCGGCTCCGGAACAGCGGGAGTGACAACCAGGCTCGGAGCGGTGGTGCCCATGTGCGCAGTGATATCATCCACACCGCTGATGACAGAGGAAGACGTGAAGATGGTCAACCCGGCAATCTGCCCATTGAACGTTTCGCGAGCATTGCCGGAATTACCGGAGCCGATGGCAAAGGTCTGATCAGCAGCACCGGGAGTAGTGAAGCCACCCAGATTGCGAGTATAGTAATTACTATTTGCAGTACCGCAAATGTACTTGGCACCATTAGCGGCATCATTGCCACCCTTGAAAGAGATACCCACCAGATACCACGTCTCAGCCGTCAGGCCAACATTCGCCGTCTCTTTATCTACCACCCCCTTGGCAGTGTATTGCAGCCCGGAACCATTGGTGCAGAATTTGAAACCATTAGACTGAGCTCCATATCCGAAAATAGCTTCTACACCGTTCGTATCAGTCGGTTTAATCCAAGCGGCGATAGTAATGTACTGGCTGCTGTCCGCCAAAGCACTGTTCAGATTTTCATTCGTAATACCACCGATGTAGGTTCCTCCACCGAACTGATACGTCGTCACGGACATATCTTCCACAAGAGTGGCAGTATTGGTAACGGCAGAAGCCACCAGCTCATCCATTGTAACCAATGTGGTGAGCTCCGTTGCAGAGGCAAGCCCGACACAGGCGAAAAGTGCGATAATCGTCTTTTTCATTTGTATAGTGTTTTCTATATGTTTGTTGTTGCTAGGCGAGCTGCCCGTGGATACCCAGTTCTACGCGCATCGGAATGCTGAGAGCCCCGCACAATACCCGCTACACGCTTAGCATATCGCATTTTGAATGCGATG
>JAFQEY010000068.1 GCA_017398765.1 Akkermansia sp. | reverse complement strand
CTGCCGCTGACGGTGCAGCTGTGTGAGTCTATGGTAACAGAGGACGGAGAGGATAACTCCGCCTTGTGTGCCTTTCGGCAACGGATAGATGATTTTCGTGCGGGAAAGTGTACGCTGAGCGACTTCGCGTGTATTCCGCAGCTCTTGTCATTGGTTTCCACGCTGAAGATAGATGAGGAGACCCTCCCGGCGGTCCTGGAAGAACTGCAGGAAGCCGGAGCTGATGTAGCAGCCAAGGGAGAAAATGATACCTCTGCCTTGCTCATGGCTGCGTATGGCGGATATCGGGAAACGCTTGTGTATTTATTGGAAGAGGGTCTTTCTCTTCAGGATACGGATGCCGCCGGGGCCTCTGTGGTCATGAAAGCCGCACAGGGCGGGCAGACGGAGATGCTGCGCTATCTGCAGGAACGAGGACTGTCTCTTTCCGAATCGGATAAATTGGGCAACAATGTGCTGATATATGCTGCCTATGGGGGACATACGGACTGCATTCGCTATCTGTTGGGGCAGGGTATGAATATCCATTCTGTCAACACTCAGGGGCTTAATTGCCTTATTGCTTCTGCTTACAGCGGCAATGTGGAGTGCTGCCGCTACCTCATGGAGCAGGGACTTAGTGTTCAATCGTGTGCATACGATGGAGTGACGGCTCCCATGTATGCAGCATGGGGCGGTCATGTGGACTGCTTTGTCTTTTTGGTGCAGCAGGGAGCAAATGCTGTCGGGATTGACACCTCAGGCAATACAGTGGCTCACCATGCAGCCTTTGGCGGTCACGTGACTTTCCTGCACGCTCTGGCTCAATACGGCATCCCCTTGGATGAGCCTAATCTCAAGGGGCAGTCTCCGCTGATGATTGCTGCGGAGCATGGATTCTCTCCCTGTGTGCAGTTTCTGCTCAGCGTGGGGGCAAAAGCTTCCCGAAAAGATGCCGCCGGTAACACGGCTTTACAATATGCGGAAAGGAACTCTCACGTGGAATGCTCTGCTTTACTGCGGGCTGCCCGTTGAGCGGGGGATTCCCCCCCGAATACAAGAAAAAATACGCTTGGCGGCAGGAGAAATAGCAAGCACGGGGGTACCGTTAATGGCAGCCAGTCCAGGTGCCCCTCCACCAGTGTAGAGAATATCCCGGGCAGAAAGAATATGCTGGCAAACAGCAGCCCGGCAAGCCCACTCAGCAGAGAGACTGCATGTGACTGCGGAAATAGCGGGGCATTTTTCAGCAGAGCATTGCCGGAATATACCATACCATAGGCAACCAGTGCCAGCTGGAACCCCCAGGAAATCATGCCGAACACCCCGTCTCCGCCCACAATCCGCAGTATCGGCCACGCACTCCATTCCGCCACGCCATACAGTACCCCATACATCGGCAGGGGAATCACCAGCAGACTGAACGGTAAAAACAGCGTAAGCCATTTTCTCCGATGCACCCTCCGGCAGAGCCGGGAATAAACCCACAATGAGATATATGATACACTCAGCTGAAGCAGCCCCACAACGACGAGACCTCCCAAACTGAAATCGCACACCGGGCTGCTCATCATCACTGAAATAGCCAGTGCTGTCATTAACGGAGGAAACAAACGCACCGAATATGTGTGCCTGTCGGTCATGTCCATGTCTGTTAGATGCTTAGTGCCTGGTATTCATTCAATATAATCCCGGAGTTTGTTGTGTTGCCGGGCAGATGCTTCGGAAAACTTAGAAAACGCACGGAGCTGCAATGCCCAGTACTGCAAGATGTGGCATGTTTTTGCTATTGACGCTACCAGAAGTTGTGGTATCATGCGGGCATGAGATGCATTCAGTGCGGATTTATGGATGACAAGGTCATCGACTCGCGCATGTCCCGGGAAGGGACGTGTATCCGCCGGCGTCGTGAGTGCCTGCGCTGCGGTTACCGCTACACGACTTATGAGCAGATGGAACGCACGGAGCTGCGCGTGCTCAAGCGCGACAACATGACGGAAGCTCTCAACCGCGAGAAGATTCTCAAAGGCATGATTAAGGCCTGCGAGAAACGCCCCGTGGGGATGGATCAGCTGGATGTCGCCGTGGATGAAATTGTGGCGGATCTGCACCGCGACCACCAGCGGGAGGTGCCTTCTTATCTGATTGGTATGAAGGTGATGGAAAAGTTGCAGGGTATTGACCCTGTGGCATACATTCGCTATGTATCGGTCTACCGCCAATTCCGCACGGTGGAGGAATTTATTGAATTGGTGCGGCGCATGGAGGTAAAAGCAGCCAACGATGCTCTGCAACGCAAATTACCGCTGGGATGATTGCTTTCAAGAACAGTTTACCGCTGCTGCAGACCGGCTACTGCGTCATCTCTGATTACGGAGTGGAGTGGATTGAGCGTGTGTTGCAGGATGCCGCTGATAGGGCGGGCGTTCGCATTCCTTTCAGAGATGAAATTGCCCGTGCGGTTCTCTTGTATCTGGAGCGGGAATGCCCCCTCCGTGCCGTCCCCCTGGAGTATCTCTTTGACCGCATCAGACGCATGCTTTACGAGGTAGGCTTGCCTTTGATTGCTCAGAACCTGAAATTGCTCACCCCCGCTGTCGATATTGAGCTGGATGCTCTTGCCTGCCAGCAAGATTTGCCGCTATTCTTTTATACAGAATTGGGCAAGCGTCTGGCAGAGTTACGAAAGCTCGGGCTGAATTCCTACAATTTTTCCGGCAAAAAGCAGTGCAGTCTCCTGCTGGGAGCCCGCCGCCGCGCTTGCCCCACCCAACAACGAGCTCTGGAAGAGCTGGATGCTTTCCTGAGCCACACTCAGGCTCAGGCCGGATGATTTGTCTCTGACAGTTACCAATTTGTCATTGCCATTAGCGGTACAAGTGTGGTATAGTGCTACGCATTGTATGGTACTGGAACGCAAGACGGGAGTGTTGATGCCGCTGTTTTCTCTGCGGCGGGATGGTGACCACGGAATCGGGGACTTAAAAGCTCTGGAGGCGTGGATTGACTGGGCGGCGGAGCATGCTGTGGGCTTTTTGCAGTTGCTGCCGGTGAACGCGCTGGGAGACGAAGATTCGCCGTCTCCCTATTCTTCCATCAGCTCCGTGGCTCTGGAGCCCTTGTATCTCTCGCTGGAGCGTGTGCCGGGGATGCCCCTGCCGCTCCCGCCCTATCAGGAAGACTTGCCTCCGCTGCAAATGCCCGGGGGAACTGATTTGGTGGATTACGCGCGGGTGCGTTCTTTCAAGCGTTTTCTGTTGAGACAGGCATGGAAAGCTTTTTCGCAGGATGAGCAGTATGCGCCCCTGCGCTCTGAGTTCCGCAGCTGGGTGGCGGAGCAGGGGGAGTGGCTTGCGGATTTCTGTATCTTCCGTGTGGCCTCGCTGGCGTTCAATACCACGGCATGGTGGCTTTGGCCGGAGCAGAACCCTGATGCGGTTCGCAATCGTGTTCTCAGCGGTGCGGACTCTCTGGAGCAGTTGCATTATCACGAGTGGCTGCAGTGGCTCTGCGCGCGGGAGTGGGCTGCCGTGCGTGCTCATGCAGATGCCCGTGGGGTGATGCTTATGGGCGATGTCCCCATCGGTATTTCCGCTGCTAGTGCGGATGTGTTCTTTGAACGCCGCTATTTTGATATGGATTGGAGCTGCGGAGCCCCGGCAGAGGGTAATTTCGCAGATGACCCCTTCACGGCCAAATGGGGGCAGAACTGGGGAATTCCGCTGTACCGCTGGGATGTCATGGAGAAGGACGGCTATGCCTGGTGGAGCCGCAGAGTGCAGAAGCTGGCGGAAATTTTCCGCATGTACCGCATTGACCATATTCTGGGTTTCTACCGCATTTACGCCTTCCCGTGGATGCCGGAGCGCAATGATGAATTCCTGAACCTCAGTGAGGATGAGGCTGCCGCCCGCTGCGGTGGACGCCGCCCGGGGTTCCGACCGCGCCCGGATTGGGAAAAGTCTGACCGCATGGCCAACCTCATGCAGGGTGACCGTATTCTGCGTAAACTTATTCAGGCGGCTCCGCAGCAGCTTATTATTGGTGAAGACTTGGGATGCGTGCCGGACTATGTGCGCCCGGATTTGTCTTTCCTTCGCATTGCCGGATTCAAGATTCCGCATTGGGAGATAGATTCGAATCAGAAAGTGATACCCGGCAGTAGTTATAATCCCTGTTCTTTTGCTACTTATGCCACTCATGATTTCCCGCCGCTGTGTAATGATTGGAATGACTGGTATGTGAACGTGAAAATTGCGCGGGATGCTGTGGCCAATGAGAATCTGAGCATTGACGAGCTGCGCCCCCTCCTGCTCACTGCGCGTGACAGCGGGCGGGTCATGTGCTGGTTGGGAGATTTTGCCGGCCTCTCCATAGAGGAGAGTATGGTGCCGTGGTGCTCCGACATCAAGCACGCACTCATCCGCGCTTTGCTGGGGTGCCGCTCGGCATACGCTGCGCTTATGTGGACGGAGCTGTTCGATTACCCGGAGAGGCTCAATACTCCCGGCACAGTGGGCGGCACTAATTGGCGCCCCCGCATGCCTTTTACTGCCGTGCAGGCGGCACAAATGCCACAGAGCGCATGGTTGCGCAAGCTTTCCGTGGCGGCAAAACGTGCCTGAGTTTGTTGAGTTTTAGTGGCTTTTGCTGTTATTCTCTTCGTTTGCCATCACGCAAACGAAGAGAATCACCCCGCTGCACACTTGCCTTTACTGAGGCAAGCATGGTATTTCTGTATACGTTCGCTGCTCCATGGCGGGGCAGCAACATTCAACTACTATATAGATCAAACCACGCCCGCCAGGGCGACGCTCATCACTACCCGCAATCGGGACGGCAGCGTGGCTCATCTCGCCGGCACGGGGCAGAGGGAGCTCTACTATGTCTATGATACCAGCGGCAACAACGCCCGTGAAACAGTGAAGCCGACGCCCACGCGGCTGAACTCACCCATCACGGAGATGGCCTACAGTGCTGAGGAGTTGACGGATGGCATCTATCGCACCGTCACCCGAACCCGTTACAATGCAGCGGGCAATCCGCTGGTGAGTGTGCAGAAGTCGCTCGTTTCCAATCTGTCAGACACCCTGGAGAGCAAAAATCTAACAATTGACGAAAGGAACTTGACTTCCACGCAATGGGTAGAGTATCATAACGGAACGAAACGTAAGAGCTACAACACCCTG
>JAFQEY010000067.1 GCA_017398765.1 Akkermansia sp. | reverse complement strand
GCGGCAGATGCTCAGTCTCCAGCCCTGGAAGGAGGTGGTCTCATAGGTATAGCGGGTGATGTTGCGTTGTGTCATGCTTGTATGGATGTGTTTGGATGTTGATGAATGGGGGCGCTTTTTCGTTGCGCCGGATGCATCATCGCACATCGGTTGAGGATTCGCAATCTAACACGCTAATTGTTTCGCGCCGTGTTATAACAGGACGAGTAGAAACTTGTCGATTTGACAAGTTTCGATAGGCGATGAGACGTTCTCACGCGTGAAAGCGCGCTGTGCGGCTGCCCGCCGGGGGGATGGGGGGAATGTACTCAGCGTGGGCGAACGGTGTAGATGCGGCGCCCTTCTGTCATGGGGCTGTCCGGGGCAATGATGTTTCCCCATGAGTCGTAGAGTTGCCCGGGGGACAGCGGAGTTCCTGTGTCGGTGCTGAATCGGCGTGCTGCGTCTTGAGCTGTGGCTCCCTGGAAAATTTTTGTTTCGATGTCGTTAACGTAAACAGTCATGGATAGAGAGAGTGAGGAGTGAAAAAGCGGATGGTCAGCGGGGGGTATGTTGGTGGAGTGCCTTGCGGAGAATGGAGCGGACTTCTTTGGCTTTCGCGCCGCCTATGCAGTCATCCGGGCTTGCTCCTTTGGCCGTTTTGGCATTCAGGTCTGCTCCGTGGTCAACCAGCCATTGCACGATTTCCACGTGGCTGAGACCGCAGGCGTTGTGCAGTGCAGTGGTGTTGTTTTCGTGGGGTAGGGTGGTGTTGACGGATTCTCCTGCAAGGATGCGAGGCAGTAGAGTCAACAAGCGCTTTTGGTAGAGGCGTTCCACGGCTGTAGGATAGTTTCTGTGTTTCAGATCCTGAATCAGTTGTTGCAATGAAGTATCTGCCTTGATGTCCGACAGGGTTATGCAGGCAGTGTCAGACGCGGCAGGAGTCAGGCGAAAGGTCGCTCCACGGATGCGGAGCGTTGATTCATCCGAGAATTTTTCAAGCGTTGCTGTGCCGGAGAGGGAATCGGCAAAATCCAGCATCACTTCGGCATTAAACTGCTTGCCTCTCAGTTCGACCCCAGCTCCGCAACCAATGTGTTCGAACTGAGCCGTTGCTTTGCTCCCGTCACTCAGTGTGCAGGTGAAGGCGTTTTTTCCTTTCGGAAATCGGATGATAAGCGATGTGGGTTGGCAGGGCTGGGAAGAGGTAACTTCTGCCTGGCTGTTGAGCCACTGCACTACGGCTCCGTCGAAATTGATTTCGAGAACATTACCACCGATGCATCGGGGCACAACATCACCGACCGGGTCGCCCATGCGTGCCAGGTGGGGTGTGGTATCCGTATGTTCGGACAGCCGGAAGGTGAGGTCATAGTACGGGATGCCGTTCCAGTTCATGCTTGCTGTTCCGAATACATCCGTTTCGAAACGCATGTTGATGGTGGCGTTGTTGTGTGGGTGCTGCACCCGGAGGGTGGCGGTTTTGTTCGCTGTATCCGGGGTATATTGCAGCTGATAGTTCTGCCCGTTTTCAGAGGTGACGGTGTAGGTTCCCCCGCTTGTCGATTGGCCGAAGCTGATGAGTAGAGGCGTGAATTTGAACGAGGGGCAGTGGCTGAATTGAATTTGCCGTCCGTTCAGATGCTGCGGCATGTCTGCCCACGCAGGCATAAGACTCAGAATGAGCAAGAGGCAGTGACTTGTTTTCATTTTTTTGCTTGAAGAATGTTGAGGATGGCGGCTGCATTCGGTCTGCTGACACAGTCAGCCGGTAGAGCTCCCTTGTCGGTTCTGGCTTCAGTATCAGCCCCGGCTTGAACCAACAGTCGCACCAGTTCTGTGTGTCCGAGCGCGCAGGCGTAGTGCAGGGCGGTGTTTCCTTTTGTCTCCGGGGTGGTGAGGTTGACATCTCCCCGGTCGAAGATGAGGGGCAGGAGCATGAGCAGGCGTTTTCTATACAGGGACATTGTAGCATTTTGAGGCGTGGTTTGTTTCAGTTCCTCAAGAATCTGCTGCAGATCAGACAGTTCCTCTGTGGTCAAGGCCTTTTTCGTTCTGTCTTCCGGTAGAGTAAGCGGGTAATCCATTTCCTGAATGGCGCGGGTGAAAAACCGGGCTCCGCGATAATAGCATGTAGTGCCGGCGGCTTTCTCCTCTATTTCTGCTGAGCCGTAGAACAAGCCTTTTTTGTCCTGACGGTCGAATGTGAGAATAATCTGAATGAAGAAATCCTCGTGTTCCAGCTGTACCACCCCTTTGTTTTCCCCGTTGGTAAAGGGAGAGTAGCTCACGCAGATATCAGGAATGGGAAAGGCAGCCGCCGGAGTGCCGATACGTGCTCTGTTGGCGGGGTGCATGGTGGTGAAGCAGTTGCCTGATTCTTCCGTGAAACAGATGATGAACGGGCTGAGCCGCCGCTGTTCCCACTCGGTGCCGGGGGCTTCTTTCCCCGGTGCTTCACAGATTTGTACGGGGTTCAGCGTCACTTCCAGACAGGAGCCGACGAGGCTGCCGGGTATGGTGATTGCTGCTGCTTGTGCCGCCAGAATGACAGGAGCCAACAGGCTGAGGTATAGCGTTTTCATCAAGGTAGATTATTGGAGGGTGAAGCTGCCGGCGGAGGTGTGAAGTTCGCCTGTTTTGGTTTCTACCGTGCAGGTGGCACTCCCCTCCGTGTCTGAGGTGAAAGAGAGATGGAACGTGCGGGTTTCACTGTCGGCTGCATAGGTGCCGCCGGGAGACCACTGGGAGCAGCGGGTGATGGTGGCGGTGTTGTTGCCGGTGCGGGTGTAGGAGATGTTGATGATGCACCAGTCGGAATCAACGCGGACAGCCCCCACACAATCGTTGTTGCTCTGTTTCCAGGTATGGGTGCAGGGCGGATGCCCGCTGAAACAGAATGTTTTTCCGGCAACCAGAGCGGGCGCGAGAGATTCCGATGCTGCTGAGCCATTATCCTGCAACAGAGCGCGGATTTCGGCGGCATTCGGGATATCTGCGGGGAGCTCAACCTCGTTGCCTGCCTTATCTGTGAGCCGGCGTTGCACCCCATGTTCCAGCAGCCAGCTGACCAGCGCAACATTGCCCTCCATGCAGGCACGGTAGAGGACGGAGCAGGCATCGTAGTTCATCCCCTCTGCTTCCCGTTGCAGCATCATGTGCGGCAGCATGGCGAGGGCTTTGCCATCTTTTTGCAGCTCATGGAGCGCGTTGGCTCGCAGTTGGTAGAGTTGTTGTTGCAGGGCATCAGAGAACATGCCTCGGTGCATATTGGCCCGCTGAAGCCGGGTGAGCAGATTGCCCAGCGGTTCCGTTTTGTCCACATGTGGGGGAAGTGCCCGGTTTTGTCGGACGTAGAGGTAGAGCAAATCCGCATGTTGCTGAGCCAGTTCGTCTCTAAGCGGAATTTCGTAGAGCGGCGAGTTGACATCTGCACAGGTGAAGGCTGTTTCTAACCATTTGACAGCCTGAGCCGCTTCTTGTTCCTCTGCTTGTGGTCCACGGAGCGGGTAATCGCGCTCACGGCGCGCCTGGGCCAGAATGTCCCTGATGCTCTGAGCGTTAGTGCCGCTTATGCAGGCATCGATGCTTGCTCCCTTTTCCGTGAGAGCTTCCAGATCCGCACCGTGATTGACCAGCCAGCGTACCAGATTTGTGTGGCTGAGCGCGCAGGCGTAGTGCAGTGCCGTGTTTCCTTTGAAATCCGGTGTGGTGCAGGAGGCATCGTGCATGACCATTACCAGCGGGAGCAGGGAGATGAGCCGTTTCTGATACAGTTTGTCTGTCGTACTGTGATACCGGGTTTCTGAGATGTCTTGCAGGATATTCTGTAAGCCATCATCCCATAGCTCCGGATCGCGGTTCAGGCTTTCCTCCGGCAGGGTGATTCCGGGGCCCGGGTCTTCCTGTGCAATGGAAAAGCGGATGTTACGGAAATGGCGTGTTTCCCCGGCCTCATGCCAACGGATATCGGCAGAGCCGGAGCTGTTGCCGGTGAAGCTCAGGGTAATGCCGACGTTGAAATCCGCACTTTCCAGGTTGACGTGTGCCTTGTTGTCAGCGGGAATCGGCGTGTAGCTGACGCTGACCTCATATTCACCGCCGCCCGGTCGGGGGTAGTTTACACAGAATGCGTTCTTGTCGGTAATGGGAAAACTCAGAAGGAAATCCCCTACGTCCTGCAGGCGGTACCAAGGCCCCTGAGCAGCGGCGTTACGTGCCGTGCGAGCAACCTGAGAATCAGACATCACCAGCCGTATGGTGTGAGCCGACATCTGCGCGGGCGGCTCAGCCCACAGCGTGGCTGCCGCTCCGGTCAGCAGGGTAAGAAAAAGAGTTTTTTTCATGCTGTTACAAGAAGAGAAGAAGTTATTCCACTGTCACATCTGCACGAGAAATTTCGGAGTAGTCGATAGTGTTCTGTTTTTCGAGATACATGATCATGCTGTCGGCACCATCGAGCTCGAGTGCTTTGCCCGGGTCTGCCGGTCTGGCAGGAACGGTGGAAAGCAGGTAGGAATTGGTTGCCATGGTGTAGATTTTATCCGGGGTAATGGGGGTGCCATCCTCCAGACAGGCTTCCGTGATACGCATGGGCTTGCGCTCGCCGGCGGCTTTAGTTGCTTTGTAGCGCATGCCGGACACGCAGGGAGCACCGTGGTGGTCGGTGGCGGGCACGGCATTGAGGAAGGCAATCAGCTCCGCGCCGCTCACTTGCAGAACAGCTGTTTTGTTGCCGAAAGGATCAAGGCGGAAACAATCTTCTACGCGGATGCTTCCGGCGGGGAAGCTATCCAGCCGCACATTGCCCATGTTGACCACGCCTATATCTGTTCCTGCGGCATCACGTATGGCATCCGCCATCATGCAGCCCAGACTCTCCCGCCTGTTGATGGGGGATTTGACAACGGTAAGCTCTCGCAGCATGTCGGGGTTGTTTTTGACCTCTGCTACAGAGGCTGCCATGCTCTCATCTGCCGGAAAATCCGGCAGGGAAATCAGCTCGTATGCCCGGCTTTTCACTTTGCCGTTTTCCACATCGAAAACGAGACGGGAAATAAACTTGACCTTGTTTTCTGCCTGCGTGACAAGAACGCCGTTGACAATGGTTTCTTTTTCCACGCGAGTGTGGGAGTGACCGCCGATGATGGCATCTGCCTCCGGGAATAGTTGAGCCAGTTTGACATCGTCCTCAAACCCCAGATGAGTGAGCAGCAGGAGAATATCACATTTATCACGCAGGAAAGCGTAGTCACGCACGGCTTCAAACGGATTGCGGAAGGAGATGTCTTTCAGCTGTTCAGGGTGGGCATCCGGCAAGCCGTTGTCACCGGTCTGTATCAGTCCCAGCACACAGATTCGCACACCGTTGCGCTCAAAGAAGTGGTAGGGTTTCAGGTTCAGCTCTGCGCCGGATTTGACCCGTACATTGGCACATACAAAAGGGAAATCTGCGGCATCAAGGCAATCCCGCAGCATTGTTCTGCCGGAGTCAAACTCATGGTTGCCGAGGGTGGAGAGGTTGAAGCCCAGTTGGTTCATGAGCTTAATCATCGGTAATCCGGGCTGACTGACGGCATCCACGTACGGGCTGCCTGTGCGGTTATCTCCTGCTGCCAGCAGGAGTGCCCCCGGGGTGCGCGCACGCTCTTTTTTCAGGAATCCGGCCAGGTGGGGCAGGTTGTCTATGTTGGCGTGCATGTCATTGATACCCAGAATCGTTACCTGTTCGGCAAAGGCGGTGCCGAGCAGTGCCAGTAGTGAGAGAATGGTTGTTTTTTTCATGCGATAAGGAGGGGGGACTACGGGTCAAGGCGTTTCGGAGTTATCTCTCAGGAAAATCTTGGCTTCTTCATTGCCCAGCTCAGCCGCGCGGCGCAGGTGCCGGAGTGCTCGTGCTTTGTCCGCCGGCATGTTGACACCCCAGAAGTAACACATAGCCAGACTGTACAGAGCCCGGGGGTGTTCTTGTGCAGCGGCTTGCTCAAGCCAGGCAAAGCTCTCTGCGGCATCGGGGTCGGCTTCATTTGTCACCCAACTCATGTACCCCACATCTTCACCGATTCCGTTGTTGTACATGAGGTGCATCTGAAACTGAGCATCGGCATCTCCCCTGCATGCTTTGGCGTAGGTGCTGCGCGCCGTGTTGCTTTTGAGCTCAACCGGAGTGCCGGTCAGGAGCATGGCGTATAACTCCCTGGCGTGTGCAAGGTCGGCTGGGGTTTTGCCCTCTTTGTCTTTTATGGTGGGATTGGCACCGAAGGCCAGCAGGCGGGTTGCCAACCGGTAATCACCGCGCAGGGCTGCGATGTGGAGGGCTGTTTGCCCGTTTTCCGGATGCACGGCATCCGGATTAAACCCTGCCAACAGGAGTTCGTGTGCGAAGCCAGCCGGCTGTACCTCTGACGACTCCTGCAAGCCGTATAACAATGAAGCCAGATTCTGCCCATGGGCATGTTGCTGACTGGTAGCCGCCAGTTTTGCGCTGTGTGTCGCCGTTGTATCGGCAATCGCTGATAATGCTGAGAAAAACAGCAGCCCGGTGCATAGATGCGCGGTGATTTTCATGGTGATGAAAAGAGAAAGGGCGGGGTGCAGAGGCACCCCGCTGGTTGAATGCGTGTGAACAATTATGCCGCATCTGCCGGAGCCGGAGCCTTAGCTGCTGCTTTTTTCTTAATCAGCAGTACAATCAGACCAACGGCTACAGCCAGTAGACAGATGCCCAGCACCGGGCGGTAGAATACCCAGGCAAGGGCGATGACTACCAGAGCCACGGCAGAGGAGAGGAGGAAGGCCAGAATGCCCGTACCCATGCCGATGATGTTACCGAGAATGGGCAGAACGTCACCCAGCACGGAAAGCGGTTGGAAAATCATCTTCAGACCGATGTACATGATGAACCAACCCACGAAACGGAGAATCCAGGTCCACATGGTGTTGGCCTCTTCTGCATTCTGGAACATTTCTTCCTTAGTCTTAATGCCGGTGGAAAGCAGGTCTACCTTGTAACCGCTGGATTTGGCAATGTAGGGGGCAAAGGTGTTGCCTGTCTGCACGGCGATGATGCTAACCGGCATTTCCGCCGGAACCATTGTCCAGGTGATGCGTACATCACCAATCTCAGGGGCGGAGGGGTTGACTGAGCCTGACCCGGAAGCCATATTGCCGAGGATGATGTCGGCCTTTTTCATGACACCGTTGTCCGTGACAACGAAATAGTCCTGATACGGCTTTACGAGGAGCAGGCGATTGTCTGTGGTGCGAACATAGACAAATTCACCCACACAGACAACCGGGCATTCTCCGAGACGCTCTACGTTAATGGAGGCGGGAACCTGTGCGGTTGCGGTGGGGGGCGTGGTTGTCAGAGCCCCGTAGGCTGTTACCGCACGCGGTGCTCCGTTGGGCAGATAAACACACATTGAGCCGGTTTGGAAATCAACGCCCATTTTGTAGAGATCTCCGGTAGGTGTCTGCACGTATTTGTTGCCGTTGTCCTCCAGCACATACAGGTTTTTGCCCGGGATTGTTTCGATAACGGCGTATTCGCTGCTCAGGGGGAGCTGCGGGGCTGCGCCCTTGGCCTGAATGGCTGCCTGCATGGGGTTGCCGCTTTTGCCGATATAGAGTGTATTGCCGGAGACGGCTGTGCGGCCCTGCAGCTCTTTCGGCCATTCGATTCCCTCCAATTTCACATTCTGCTGACCGGAAATGGAGCGAATCTGGCTCGGGTTCAGAGAGAAAGCCCCCAGTGCTGCCTGTGAGGCATATTGGGTGGTGTTCTCTGCCTCGGCAAAACTGATAGTGTTGTCGTGTCCGGCTTCCTTGAACTCAGAGGAATCCTCCGGGCTGCTGACCCACTTCTTGGAGTATGTGTAAGTCGTAGTGGTGGTTTCCGAGCCGCCTAAGTTTTTCTTCTTCTCAGACTTGGAGTTTTCCACCCACTGGTAGTATTCCACCGTGCGGGAGAGCCTCATGCCTTTCATGCTGACACCGCTGAAGAGCTCATCGGTCAGTGTGTCCTCTGTCTTGGCGGTGCCGGTGATGTGGATGAGCTTTCCCTCGTTGGCGGCATCCACGCTGTCAGCAGAGGGGACGACTACACAGTTGGCCGCACCTTCCTCCAGTGCCTTTGTGGTTTTGACGGAGCGTCCTTCGTTCCAGAAAAGCAGGGGAATACCTGCAATGAAAAGAACTCCGCCGACAACGACACCCTTGATGGAGTTGCCCAGGCGGCTGCCCCACCCTTCTGTTGATGTTTCTGTTACAGCCATTTTCGTTGGTTTCTGTTAAGTGTTATATCCTTAGTATTCTTCATCAATGGTGACCTCTTCTTCATCGCAGCTGCCCATCAGTGCAACCATCTTGTCGGCTCCCAGTCCGATAGCGATTTTGGTCAGGTTGGCAACGATGTCAACCAGCTGCATTTTAGCGGTGTAGGAAACGGCATCTACTGCGGTGGTGGGATTGGTGCTCTCCATCAGCGGCATGATAGCGGCGGCGGCCTTGCTTTCGCTCATGGGGGTTGCGGCCTGCATCAGGCTTGCAAGCTCCGGTGAGCCGGAAAGTGCTCCGAGAATACTCATGCGTTCTTCATCCGTCAGCGGTTCAAGGGCAGTCAGGATGCCGGGGGTCACCTTTGTCAGCAGTGCGTGGAGCTCGGCGATAAGCGGTTCCAATTCCTTGTCCGTGCTTGCCTTGGTCAGTTCTGTCAGTTCTACGATTGCCCCTTTGAGCGTGTCTTGCGCTGTGGTGGCGTTGTCCGCATAGGCGGTCATGCAGACTGCCGGTGCTAAGGCGAGTGCGAAAAATGTGTTTTTATCCATGAGATTTGGTTTTGTTTTGGGTTGGTTTGTTCTGTAGGCTTGTTGATACTTGGGAATGAGTTTTCCCTATATCGTAGGTAGGATATCATGATTCCGTATTGCTGTCAATATACTTTGATTGTTTTTTTCTTTTTGAAGCGGAAAATAGCTCATAGCCCATCAAATCGGAAGTCAATACGAGACATTTTTGCCTAATGTGTTGAAAATCAACATGAGTTTCCTCTTGTTGCGGAGGGAGCCATGGCGTGTTCTTTTTGGTGAGCTTTCAGCTGTATGGAATTAGATGTGGTTAACATATAGGAAGCTTGCTTCATATTTTTTTAGTATGGGAGATAAATTACTTTTTGCTTGAGGCCGCGGGAAAAAAAGGTTAAAGTGTCAGACAGGCAGGAAAAACAGCCTTGAGACAAGATGAAAACAACCCTGATAAGCACCCTTGTGATGATAACTCTGAGTGGGCTGATGCCGTTGGGGGCACAGCAGACTCCCGCGACTGCGGCGGTTCAGTCGCTTCCTGCGCCGACGCTGCATTCGATAATCGGCTCCTATTATTCCATGGATGCGGGAAATCGCCTGTGGGTGGATTTTCCCGTGCCGGTGGCGGCGGAGTCAGAAGTGGGGAGAGAGGTCAGGCCCGGTGTGGTGCGGGTCAGTCATGCCGCCGCCGTCAGGACACGTTGGTTGAGCAGCTCTCGGCTGGAGGTGGAAATCATGCAGGATTTGCCGCCGATGCAGGTTTTTCGTCTGGAGGTGCCGGCAGGGCTTGTCGGCTTGAATGGGGAACGCTTGTCCGGTTTCGTGAAGCTGCTTCCGACATCTCGTGGTACCATTTGGGATGTAACGCGTTGTGAGGATGGTAAACTGATCATCCGTGCGGGAGATGATGAAGATGCCAAGGTGTTAGAATCTATGCTGCCGAACATGTACTATGAGTCGGGTGGGGTGCGGCGTGTGCCGTATTTCCGCCCTGCCACCGTGGGGGATGCGCTGGCGGACTGGGATGTTTTTAATGATGCGTTCCATTACAATTTGAGCGATGAACTGAGAAAGGAGGCGGCAGAGCGTTCGCCGGATGAGTTGTTGAAGCACACGTGGATTGTTGAGGCCCCGGCCTTGAGTTCGGAAGAGACACCCATATCCGTCATGCTGCCGAATGCGGTCTGGAGTGATGAGGAAGAACAATATACGGACGCGCGAATTCATACCATTGCTTTGCCTGAGTTTTCGTATGTTCTGACAAATCGCTGCATCAGCCGGGGGGAATATGAGGCAGAGCTTTCAATGAACGCCCCGGCTGCGGCTACGGAACCGGAGCCGCTGCTCACTCAGTTTGAGTGGGCTGTGGCACCGGTGGAGGGTAAGGAAAATGATTGGCAGAATCTGGAGTGGCGGGAGGGAACGCTCTGCGGGCAGTTGCAGGGCAGGGATATCGTGATTACCCCCGGTGAGCTGAAAACCGCCACCCTTCTGCTGTCGGACGGCAGGCGCGTCACAGGAGCAGAGAGCCTGCGCATGAAAGTGCAGACGGGTGGGCTTGAGCTCCGCCTGCGTATCAAGGGGGGCTATCGGGGAATTGTGCCGCAACCGGAGCAAAAGCCCCGGAAGAACGCGGAGGATGTGACCGTGCTGCGACCGCTCAAGCCCTATGTGTACACAGACGTGAATGCTGACTTGCTTCAGATGCGAGGAAGCACGACGATTCGCTGCCGCTACGGGCGAGTGACCGGAGGGCGCATACGCGTTCTGAAGCTGAGCAGTGAGGGGGCGGATGTAGCCCGCCTTTTGTCAGAGTATGAGAGGCTGTATACCGGGACACACCTGCCGTATTGGGAGTCAGAGAAGCGCCGTGAGACGCGACGTGAAGCCGGCTTGGATGAAAAAAATCCTGCGCATCATCTCCTTTCGGCTGACAGCCTGCCGGGAGTGATTGCTACTGCTGAGCGTGAACTGCCCGCTGCTGAGGCGGGAGAGGTGCAACTGCCTTTGGCGGAACTTTTCCCCGGCCAGCCTGTGGGTGGCTTCTACATGGTGGAGGTGGTGGGGCACCCGCTGCGGGAGAGCAAATATCCCTGCGTGAATCAGGGGCTGGTGCAGGTGACGGATTTGGGGGTGCTCTGGAAAACGGACGGGCGACGCCTCTTTGCCTGGGCCTACCGACTCAGCACGGTCAAAGAGGTAGAAAAAGGCCGTTTGCAGCTGTTGGACGGCAGCGGAAAACAGCTTGCGGAGCTTGCTGTCAGCAACGGCATTGCCGAGGGCGAATTGCCGGTCGCCACGCGTTTTCTCCGCCTTGTTGCCGGGGATGACCGCGTGACCGTTCCCTACAGAGTGGACAATGCTGAGGAAGATGCAGGCTGGGGGCAACACTGGCAGCACCGGAAATTGATGCAAGCGGGTGTCTCCCCCGCATCTCTGCCGACTCCGCTGGTTTATCTCTTCAGCGACCGTTCGCTCTACCGCCCGGGAGAAACCGCTCATATCAAGGGTATCATGCGCTGGGTGACAAATAATCAGCTCAGCATCCCGGAGGTGGAGAGCATCACGGCAGTCGTGAAACTTAACTACGAGAAAGTCTGCTCGCTGCCTGTGGATGTGCAGACGGACGGGACATTTACGCTGGATGTCCCCACAGATGCTGTGGGGAACTACCGCGTGGAATTGGCGATTAACTACAAGGGTGATAAGGATGAAACCAGCCCGGATAGTGCTGTGCTTAAAGGTAAGATGGCAGAGGGGATTCATCTTCCTCGTAAACACTATATTGATATTAGCTGTAAAGAGTTCCGCCGCAATGAATTTGAGGTGAAGAGCAGCATGAATGTGCAGGAAAAGGAACGCACGGTAACGGTGAATGCTTCGGCAACTAATTTCAACACCACGCCGGTGGCCGGGGGAGAGGTGAATTGGTCGCTGAAGACCACCCCGGTGCAGTTTATCCCGAAACAGCCGCAATGGCGGGATTTCCGCTTCGGTTCCTATTGTGCGGAACCGTGGAGCTACTACTATGCCTATTACCGCGGGGAAGAAGCGGCGGGGGAGAGCGATTATACCTCACGGAGCAGTAAGCTGGATGCCGCCGGCACCGGTTGCATGAGCTTTACACTGCCCCAGCCGCCGGTGCCTGCCTGTCTGCATCTGGTTTCTACCGCCACGGTGACAAACGGCAATGCTCAGAGTATCCGCAGCGTGCAGGAGCACCGCCTGCACCCCGCCGATGTCTATGGCGGTATTCGCCCCGGAGCCGTGCTGGCGAAATCGGGCGGAACCCTGCCGGTGGAGCTGGTGGCGGTCAAACCGGACGGTTCTGCCTGGGACGGAGCTCCGCTGGCAGCGGAAATTCGGGTGAAGCGCACGGTGTTCCGCCCGTATCGCTACGGTTCTTTCTTTGCTTCATCCGTTCGCAACGCGGAGGAGGAGACTACGGAACACACTATAGCTGTAGAGCTCACGGGAGTGCCGCAGAAAATGGAAATTCCTGCAGATGCCGCCGGATGCTATGATATTGAACTTCGTGGGAAAGACGTCGGCGGGCGGGAGTTTTACAGTGCAACGCGGCATTATGTGTGGGGTGATGATGTGTCACCCTGGGAGTATATGAACGGCAGCGGACTGGAGCTGCTGCCGGACAGAGAGATGTACCGCCCGGGCGAAACCGCTGAACTTCTGGTGCAGACCCCGGTGGATGCTGAGCTGCTGGTGACGGTTGAGCGCGGCAATGTGATGCGCCATTTCAGACAGGCGGTGACAGTGGCGAATCCTGTTATCAAGGTGCCCTTGGAAGCGGGTGATGCCCCGGTGGTGTATGTGAGTGTCAGTCTGGTGCAAAATGGCGGTAACCGCACCGCAGACGGCAAGCCTTTGCTCAAACTGGGTACTTGCAGACTTCTGCTGGACTCCCCCGACAAAAAGCTTGGGGTGAGTCTTGACGTGCCGCAGGAAAGTCTGTTGCCCGGGGATGAATGCCGGGTGAGCGGTGTGGTAACAGATGCCGCCGGAAAGCCCGTAAGCAATGCGGATGTGACACTGTACGCGGAGGATGAGGGCACCCTGCAGGTGATGGGGTACAGGCTGCCTGACCCGCTGCACTATTTCCACAGCGAGACGGGGCGTGACCACGGCGTGCAGACACATTCTGCCCTGGGGCAGTTGGTGAGTGAGAACTTGGGCAGGCGTTACTTCGGCAACAAAGGGGTGTTTATCGGCGGTGGTGATTGGGAGCCGGAAGATGATGCGGTATCCGATGCGGCGGCGGATTATCTGCGTAAGAATTTTAACCCCTGTGCACTCTGGCTGGGTTCTGTCCGCACGGATGCGCAAGGCCGCTTCTCTGCCGTCTATTCCAACCCGGACACACTGACCCGCTACCGGGTCATGGCAGTCGCTTCGGCAGGGGATAAGTTCGGCTCAGGCGAGAGTGCTTACCATGTCACCAAGCCTGTGATGCTGGAGCCCGCTGCTCCGCTGAGTGCCGCCTCCGGTGATGAAGTGTTGCTGCCGGTGACACTGAGCATGCTGCCGGAGGAACTGCCGGAAGCTGCCAACGGTGCTGCACTGCAATGGCTGGTGAAGCTCACCGGCTCCAATGCAGAGCTGCCGCAGCCGGAGCAGACGGTCACGCTCAGCGGCAATGCTCCCGTGACGGTGCATTTCCCGGTGAACGTGAAAGCCCCCGGGACGGTCAGCCTGCGCTGGAGTGTGCAGGCGGTTTCTGCACCGCAGGGAAGTGTGCTGGCACGCAGCCGGGATGCCGTGGAGCTGAGCTTTGAGGCGGTGCCTCCCACCCCGTATATCCGCGAGCATTTCAGCTATACCCTGGCTCCCGGTGCGGTTGCCGGGCTGCGGGATTGGGTGCGCGGAGATTACCGCGCGGAGTCCATGGTGGAGCTGTTATTCTCCACTTCGCCGCTGGCGGGCATTGAATATCCCCTGCAATATCTCTTCACCTATCCCTATGGTTGCAGTGAGCAGCTCTGCTCCACGGTTCTGCCCTGGGTGTTGCGCGAGGAATTGCAGACAGCACTGGGGATTCACTTCCCTCAGGGTAAGAAGCCGGAAGCCATACTGGCAGAGGTAGATGCCAGGTTGGAGAGCCGCCGGCTGCCGTCCGGTGGGTACCGCTACTGGGATGGTGCTGCTGCAGAAAGCGCAGACTTCTCCCCCTATGTGGTGTTGGTGCGTAACCTGATGGGCAAACGCGTGAGGCAGGATATTAACTATCTCCGCCGCTGTGTCCGGGAGGGTAAGGGAAATGACTACCTCTCCCTGTTGGTGCTGGCACTGCTGAACAGCGCAGATGCAGACGCGCCGGATGTGCTGCTCCAACGGGCGCAGCACCGCCGATTCCCGCTTTCTGCTCGTCAGCGGTGGACGCTCGCCGTATCAGCCGCCCTGCTGCGGCATCCGAAAGCGGCAGAGCTGCTGAAAGCGGCTCAGGCTTCCCGTGAGTCCGGGGCGGGGGATTATTGCCTTCCCCCGCTGCGTGCGCTGCAATGTCTGCATGCGATTGTGACAGATGCCGCCTCACCTGCCACGGCGGCGGCCGTGCGTGCCTATGTGATGGAAGAGGTTGGTAACCACTCCACCTGGCGCAGCGGTTGGATGGTGCTGACCGCGGGCATGTATGCCGCGCGGTCCGGGCAGGCGGATATCTCTGCGCAGCTCAACGGAGAGAAGGTAACGGCGGCAGAACCGCTGCGCTACAGCCTGACGGCCGGTTCATCAGACACTCGTTTTCAAGCCACGGAGAATCCGGTGTATGTGTACGGGCGGGCAGAGGGCTATCTGACAGACCGTCAGCCGGAGCAGGTGGTGGACAGGGGATTTGCCGTGCAGCGGCACTATGAGTGCCTTCAGCCGGACGGTACATGGAAACCTACGGCGGTTTTCCGTGTGGGAGATGTGGTGCGTGTGTCGCTGAGTGCCCGTGCCACGGGCAGGCACCTGAACCTCCGCTATCTGGTGCTGGAGGACAGATTGCCCGCTGCGTTTGAAGCAGTGGATCCGCAGCTCAGTTCACAGTCGTTGCCGACGGGTATCAGCAGTGAGCAGTATCAGAGTTGGTGGAATTTCGGTTCCTCCGTCAGCAACCGTGAGTTCCTGAAAGACCGTGTTCGCGTGTTCTTTGATAATTGGGGAAATCGCGGTAAGGCGGAGGTGAGCTATGTGGCGCGGGTGGTGCGCAGCGGCAAGGTGACGGCCCCCGCTGCCAAGGCAGAGCTGATGTATCAGCCGGAGGTTCACGGCCTGAGTATTCCGCAGCAAATTGAGGTGAAGCCGCGGTGAAGATTCGGGCACATATTCTGATGCGCGTGGCAGGGGTGCTGTTCGGCACCGCTGCCGCGGCGTATTACCTGCTGCCTTTCTGTGTAGAGGCTCCTGCTCTCACGCCCCCGCCGGAGTCGCGGGTGACTGACCGCCACGGGGTACTGCTGGGCTTTGTGCCGGGAGAGGACGGTTACCGCAGCCAGCCCCTGCAAACGGTGCCGCAGACCTTGGCTCGCGCTGTGATTGCGGCAGAGGACAAACGCTTTTACCGCCACGGTGGGGTGGATGCTGTGGCGTTGCTGCGTGCACTGTGGCAGAATCTGAGCCGCCGTGGAAAATCCGGTGCCAGCACCGTCAGCATGCAGGTGGTCAAGCTCTACAGCCCGCCCGCTCCGCGTACACTGCGTACGAAACTGCGGGAGATGCTGCAGGCGCGTCGTTTGGAGATGACCTACAGCAAGGAGGAGCTGCTGTGCGCCTACCTGAACCGCGCGGATTTCAGCAATCTCTGCCGCGGAGCGGAGACGGCGGCTCAGTTCTATTTCGGCAAAACGGCAGCAGAGCTGAATATTGCAGAAGCGGCACTGCTGGCGGCTCTGGTGAAATCTCCCTCCACGCTGAATCCCCTGCGTTACCCGGAGGCGGCGTTGCGGCGGCGGAATCACATTCTGAAGCGGCTGGGGGAGGATTGTGCACCGCCGCTCGGGGTCGCCGGTCGCAGCATCAATGCCCCTGCCGCTGCAGAGGGCTGGGCTGGGCAGTTGACGCTGGATGCGGAGCTGCAGACCCGCTGTGCCGCCATTGCCCGTGAGGAGGTGGAGAAACTGCATGAGCGCAATGTGTCTCAGGCTGCGGTGGTGGTGGCAGATAACCGCAGCGGTGAGCTGCTGGCGGCACTTCCGGCTGCCTGCCCGGACAGCCCGCGCGGCGGGGCGCTTAACGGCACGCTGACCCCGCGCTCCGCCGGGTCTGTGCTCAAGCCCTTTGTGTATCTCATGGCGTTTCGCCAGGGTGCCTGGCCGGGTACCGTGCTGGCAGATGTACCGACGCTCTACCGCAGTGCCGATGGGGTGCAGGCTCCCGGGAATTACAATAATCAATACCGCGGTCCCATCACGGTGCGGCAGGCCTTGGCCTGTTCCCAGAATATCCCTGCCATGGAAGCCCTGGAGCACTTCGGCGGGGTGGGGCGTCAGCTGGAACTCCTGCGCTCCGTGGGATTCCGCGTGCCCGGTACGGCAGAGGAATATGGGTTGGGGTTGGCAATCGGTAACGCCCATATCACGCTGACGGAGCTGGTGCAGGCATACTCCGTTCTTGCCCGCAGCGGCAGTTTTTTGCCTCTGCAAACGCGTTTGCCGCTCCGCGAAATTGCCCCCCGCCCCCTGCTGGAGCCGGAGCATTGTTACCGCTTGGCGCACATCCTCAGTGATTCAACGGCGCGTGCGGCGGCATTCGGCTCCGCCCCCAACCTGAGCTTTCCCTTTCGCGTGGCGGCCAAGACCGGCACTTCTTCCAATTTCCGTGACAACTGGTGTGTAGGGTTCACCGCAGAATACACAGTCGGGGTGTGGGTGGGGAACTTTGATAATTCTCCCATGCAGGAGGTGTCCGGTGTGAGCGGTGCCGGCCCCATCTTTCACCGTGTCATGACGCTGCTGCACGAGCAGAATCCTGCCTCTTTCCCCTCCTGCCCGCCGCAGTTGCAGAAAGTAGTCATTGATTCTCGCACGGGCGCGCTCGCACCCCCTGCCACTCCTGACGCTTGCCGCCGGTGCGAGCTTGCTACTGCTGAGGAGCTGGCCCGTCTCCCACAGGGAATATATGATGCCGCCGGGCGTGCTGTGCTGGATTCCCGCTATGCGGAGTGGTATGCCGACTGCGACCGCAAACACCTCTTTGCCCTGGCGGAGGATGCTCCCTCCGGGCGGCGTGCCGCCATCCTCATTCCGGCACATGAAAGCACCGTGACACTTGACCCCACCCTGCCGGGGGAGGGCTCCCTGCTGGAACTGCGCTCCACGCTTCCTGCCGCAACTGTCTCCTGGCACAGCGATACCCTCCGCATCATCCGCCGACACGGCAAATACTACGCCCGCCTTACCCCCGGGCTTCATACCCTCCGCGCTGTCGCTCCCCCGAATCTTCGCGCCCAATCCACATTCCGCGTTATCCTCAACCGCTGAACTCTTATTCTGTGCGGCTGGGCTGTTGCGGGTGCAGAGCAAGCTCGGAAACGCCTTTTTTGTGCATGAGGCATGCTTGTGCCATGCTGTATCATGGAATATGTCCTTGACAGAAGAGCCTCATATTTGTATATATGTGTCCGTTACGTAATATTCTGCCTGTTATGATGAGGAATCCCTTTTTACGTATTGGTGTATCCGGTCTGCTGGTGGTGGCTTTGTTGAACAGCTGTTATTTCAATTCAACGGGGCGTCTTCTGGATAAGGCTCGCTATGAGGCTCGCGCCAATACGGCAGATTTGAAAACGGCACCTAATCCTGTGGTATACACCAACGGAACGGGGTATTATATTGAGCTGCCGCGTTATCGCTACGGCATCCCGGTGCAGTTGCAGTGTACCCTTTCTGGGCAATCTCAGGAACCTGTTTCTGAGAAACGGGGCATGGGGCTTTTCCGCATCCCGGCAGACTTTGCTCAGTATTTGACCGGGCAGGGAAAAGGCCCCAAAGAACCCCTCTTCCTGGAGGAAGTGCCGAATGCGGACTTGCTCAAAAAACAATGCCGTACAATGCCGGTGGTGAAACCGGCGGGGGACAAGATGGTGTCCTATACTTATGAGTCCCCGAATGCCGGGTTGATTCGGGTGGCGGCTCCCTTTAACTGGCTGCTGGTGGATTTTCCCGTGACTGTTTTGGAAAACGGCGTTTTCATCGCTGCCGTTGCCGGGGTTCTTTATCTGGCGACGCATGATGATGAAGATTGTGATGACGATTGCCACGAGCATCATCGCCACCATCACCGCCATTAAAGCCCGCTGAGCCAAAGAGATCGGCAGCAGAGAAGGTGATTTTTTCTCCCCCCGTGCTGATACATGTTCGTTCCCTCCGTCAATGCCGGGCGCAACGACGGGCGGATGTCGCTTGAAAAAGCCGTTTTTTTTGCCTCTTTTTTTTCTCGTGAAAAATTTATTTCTAACATTTTTTTCTTCCCTGAAAACCATCTAACAGCTAAAATATCTCCCACTCGTCAAAAAAGCTTGAGTAAAATATAGCTTTATCTTTTCTGTATATTTTAAATTTAATAAACATATATCACAAGCGTTAAATATACAAGGAATTACCGCTTGTTTAATCTTTGTTTATTCAATTTTCCTGTAGACATTTTTGTCAATTTGGTGGCAGAAAAAAAGACAATTTGAATAACCAACCAAACAGGAAGGAAAAAATTTCCAACATTTAGAACAATTCTATAAATTCATCTTGACTAATCAAAATTTTATACTAAAATCCACGCGGCTGAGGTATGCGGAAAAGAAAGGGAGCAGCCGCAGCCACGAACAAGAAGCCAATAGAAGATCACGACCATGAATTTACGGCATATCACGCGATTCACATACGAGTTCACCAACTTCCAGGGTTGGAGAGTCGCCATCAGCCGCCAGGGGACCACGCTTGCGCGTTATTTTTCGGACAAGCAGTACGGGAGCCCGGAGGCGGCGCGGGAGCAAGCACTCTCATTCCGGGATATGGTGCTGGCAGAAATCAACCGGAATCCGGGGATGACCCGCGATATTCTGTATAAGTACCGTGTGATGTCCCGGAAGCTGCAGCAGACAAAAACGGCGGAAATCAGCCATGGTGTTGAGCCGTGTACAGCGGAAGCAGCCGCAGGAGCGAACCACAGCGAAAGCGTATCCCGGAACATGGTTTCCAATCTTAAGAAACTCTGTCGCTATTTGCAGTTGGACAGTGCCGGGATGCTGAAATTCTCTCTGTACCTGTTCATGCTTCAATATGGAACAGCGGCAGCACTTCCCCAGAACAAACAAAACGGGAGCTTTTCTCCGAGCGTAGCTGAAGCTGAAATCTGCAAGCTTGTTTCAGAAAGTCACTTGCAGCGCATCATCGATATGCTGGGCGGCCTGAGCCTTGATACCGAATCCCCCGGAGCAGAAGATACATTACACTTCACCCCAAGCAGCACAGCACCACTCGCCATGGTGCCGGCTGAAGAAATACGAGCCAAAGAATCTGAACCTAATATGCACAATACCAGCCCACCAGAATCCTCTGAAAAGTATCCATCGGATGACCTTGCGTTCTTGAATGATGAATCTCCGGCGCAAAACATGAGCCCCCCTCGTCCCTCTCCTCCGGTTGTATCATCCATAAGCAGCCCCAAACACACCCCCCAACACCCCGGCACGCAGAAGCCTATTCTGCACCCTCAGTATACAACAGGCGGCATGACACGTAATACAGACCGCCACAAGTCCAAACAAATTGACCATGGACTTGAATATGCAGTTCCCCGGCCTCCGGACGCCATTTAACACCGTGCCGCCACACCTGCTGCACTCCGCGCCATTTCCCCACTAAGTCACGGTATATCACGCCTGCGTCTGCATAGCAGTGCTGTCTTACCGAGCCCAAATGCTGTCGATACGGGGAAAGCAAAATCACCCACTCACTGTGTGATTCAGGCCCCCCCCGTGTCCACAGCTCAACTACCCCCCAAAAAACAGCAACACACGCCAAGATTTCCTCCTGGCGTGTGTCTGCGTTTGAGATTCAATCAATTATTTCACCACATAGAACACACCACAGGATGAGCCTTTTACCGGCACATGCACCAGAGCCACACCCCGCAGGGAATCCATCCCCAGTATCGGCGGCTGCCCAGGGGTGAGCACAGGTTGCACCGCAGAGAGCACCACCCCCGGGGCAACCGCCAAATCCGCCGGTTTACCCAGTTGCACCTGCAAGTGCGTATCGCAATTCACATCTCCCACCTGAACAGTGGTCGTCTTTTCCACCCCGGCAGACCATAAATCTGCCGGCATGCGGGTCACCGTGCTGCCGCTGTCCAACAGCAACTCCAGCTTTTTCCCCCGGCACTCAGCCTCTACAATCAAGCGCCCGAAGCGGTCAGGTCGGCCATTCATCTGCACACCCTGTGCTTTTTTGGGCAGCCCCCAATAAAAAGTGCTGTTTCGTTGGTCAAACGTGAAGGGCAGAATGCCCAGAACATCCATGCCGAGAATACCATCCGGCGGGGTAGCCATGGCCGCGCGCACCGGGGTCAAATCCATCACCAGGCATGTATGCTCGGGCAGCGTTAATGCCCCTGCCTGCAACGTCCCCGTCAACAGTTCCGGTCGCTGCCGGGCATTACCCTTGAACTGAAGCATCGAGATATCAGGGCGGTGCACATTCTTCAGCTTGGCGGCACTATCCTTGTGCAGCACGGTATGGGAGGCTCCCGTATCCAGCAGCATCCGCAGGGGCTCCCCGCCCACCAGACACGTCACCAGCACCTGTCGGCAGCGGGCATCCTGTGTCATGGTCATTAAATCCGCACTTGGTGTGGGAACTTCGGCCGAAGTCGGTAAACCAAGCATCAGAGCCGTAGTCAAAAAATAAGCAAAGAACTTCATGGGGCTATTCTAATCACTCGTTTCTGCGCGGTCAATGCCAAACATGAGCGATTTCATGAAAATGAATACATAAGCATGAGCTTTTCACATTATGGCTGGCTACCGCTCGCAGAAGCTTAAAAACCCCCGCTGCTTACACCGGGTATGCAGCGGGGGGGCGGAGCTCGACATCCCTTATGGATTCAAATGACAGGTATCAGAAGTTCACGCGCATGGCACCGGCGATACCCCAGCCGGTGAAGCCCTTGTTACCCGCGGCATCCGTGCCGTGAGAGTTCAGGTACTCCGCACCGAGCATGAGTTTCATGCCGTCCGGGTTCCTGGGGCACACGTAGTAGTTCATCCCGAAGTAAAGCCCCTGAACCAAATCGGCGGCACCGTTGTAGGTGCTGTTCCTGGTGAAGAAGTGGCCATCGCCCGCGATGGCATTGCTGCCGGCGGCCAGCTGGTAGCGGAACACGCCCTCGAAGTGCGGGGAGATGCGGTAGGTGGGCATCAGCACGATTCCGCAGGCGTTCTCAGCCTGTTCAGAGTTCAGATTAAAGGCGGCAATGGCTTCTGCGGTGAAGCGCAGTTTGTCCTGTTTGGTTTCCCATGTGAGTGCCACGATATCGCGGGCTCCGCAGCCCTCGTAGGAGAGGTCGGTGTTCTCCGTGTCGCTCCAGTCGGCAAACGAGTGCATGTAGTCCAGATACAGTCGGCTGTTATCTCCGGTGGCGTAGCTGATACCGCCGCCGAACATGTAGCCGGTGTCGCTGTCAAAGGCGGGTTCTGCCCATTGGTTGTCGCGCGCACCGTTCACCCAGAGCCCGGCCTCCCAGCCCCACGTTGCTTTCTTGTCTGCATTGTTGAATGACAGACCGTAGTTTTTCTCTGCCTTGAGCTGGTTGACCAGCAGGGAACGCTCAATGGTG
>JAFQEY010000066.1 GCA_017398765.1 Akkermansia sp. | reverse complement strand
CTCAGATATGAAACGCACATGCACTAACATACTACTGACAGTCGGAGCGCTCCTCTCTTTCAACTCTTGCGAATTGATGCTGGAGGATTTCATCGGCAATGGATTCTACACTCCGACCACGAATGTTCAGACCGGTACAAACGCTGCACAGACCAGTTTTACCAACGGTATCTACTGGCAGCGCGCTCGCTATGACGCCAACGGGCTGCCGATTTTCGGCTATGCCGATGGTCGCCCTGTGTATGGTTACACTAAGCAGGGTTCGCTCATCTACCAGTCAAATCTCCTTTACTCAGGCTGCTATGTGCCCAGCTGGGGTACAAGCGCAGCGCAGCCGTATGGGGTGATTCGCACCAGTGCCTCACCCCTGTAAAAATCAGCCACTTAACGGATACCTACTCAGATAATCGTCATGACTCGAACCAGAATAAGTATCTGCTTATTGTACGGGCTGCTGCTGACCGGTTGCAGCACAGTGACGGCGCCGGACAGTGCTGAGATTTACTACGAATCGGCCGAGAGTACGCACACTTGTTACCTGAAATTCGAGGCCCCGACTTCCGGTACTGCCACCAAGGAAGGCTACGGAGAAGGAAATGATTATAAGCAGCGAGGCATGTTGTTCTCCATCAGATAAACCACCCCCGTTATGATACAACAATGAAAATTCACCCGGTAAAGACTAAATCGAACCCCGTGACCCCGGCGGTGTTGGCTGTGATAGGCACCCTGCTCACCGGGTGCGACCGTCAGAGCCTCCCCGGCGATGTTCCGCATCAGGGGGTGCCCGAAGAGCCTCCTGAGCAACATCTTACCGGCTCCGTGCCAGCCATACCCGCACCGTCAACAGAGCCGGAGGAACTTCCACAGCCCCTCGGAGGCGATGTACCGGCAGAACATATACATCGCGGAGAATAAAGTCGTTGCCGACACCTGATTTCAGAAGATGAACAACGGTTATTTCCCGTTACGGTGAGGTATCGACCTTATCGAGGCGTAAGTTTCCCCCCCCTGGCCTCAGCCTGTTCGTGGGAGCCGCCCGGAAAAGCGGCATTTCTTTCAGCGATGCCTCCGGCTGACGCCCCGCAGACAGGCTTTTACATTCTTCACGCCGCAGCGTTTCCCGCGCTGCGGCGTTTTACGCTTCCTGATTCAGGCCAACATAAAGCCCCTGCCCGCAGAGACGGGCAGAGGCAAGTTATCATGATTGACTATTGCAAATTAGTAGCCGTAGGGAACAAAGCGAGAGTTATTGCCGCCGTAGTGGAAGATACCCTTCATACCCACGGAGATGTAGCCCACTTCCTCATACACAGGCTGGGTAACAGTGAACATCTGCTTAGAGCCGTCCACCTGCACCGTCACGGTCTGACCGGCAGTCTTGCCGGCAGCATCCGTCAGATAGCGCCCGGCCAGAGCACCGGCTGCGCCGAACCCAATAGCGGAGACGAGACGACCGGAGCCGCCGCCCAACAGCTGACCGGCACCGGCACCCAGAGCAGCACCGATCCCCGTCCCCATATTCTTGGCGGTGGAGGAAGTATCAATCGTGGTGTTAACCACACCCACCACCGTGGCAGGATAGGATACGGAAGCCACATTGGCCTGATTGTTGCTCACGCGGTTGAGCGTACCCAAGGACTCGCAGGATGCCATCATCAGGGAGGCAGCTGCAACAGTCATGATGAAAAGATGCTTTTTCATATATGTATATGTTGGTCTGATGGTTGTTAATTTATCTGCACTCAGCAGCACGAAAACATGTTACTGATATTTTCGAAATCCGTCAAGGCAAAACTTATCGCCTTGGTAGCATTTCTATCATTCAGGCGTATGAGAAAAGTGTTTTTTTGTACAGCATCGAAAAAAAAGACAAAAATTTGGCTTGCAAATTTGGGAACGATGCTGTATAAGTTGCCAACCACATCTCCGCAGTGATGCGGAATTAACCTTTACACACAATAACGATATGTCCAAGCACTCCACTCTTAAGGCTACCGGTACCGTTGGCGGCAAGCGCTCTGTTCTCAAGCGTTTCGAACGCGTTAAGCTCATGAAGGAACGCGGTCAGTGGAAGGAAGGTCAGAGCCCGATCGGTCTGCCCAAGACCAAGTTCGAGTCCTGATGCCGCTACTGGTAAACAATCAGACATTTTCCGGAGCCTCACGGTACGCAATGACCGGGAGGCTCCTTTTCATCCAAGGATTTTATCATTCACACACACTTATGACAGACGAGAATGCCTACCCGGCTGCACCGGAGGGGAGCGTACGACTTAACAAGTTTCTGGCGTCCTGCGGCTATGAGTCACGCCGCGCCGCGGACCGCCTCATTGAGGAAGGGCGAGTGGAAGTAAATGGCAAGAAAGTGGACACACCCGGACTGCGGGTCATGCCGACAGACTTTGTGAAGGTGGATGGCCGCCATGCCACCCCCAAAGAGGAGGTCACTATTCTGCTGAACAAGCCGCGTGGCTATGTATGCAGCAGAGAAGCACAGGGAGCCGTCGGCACGGTATATGATTTATTGCCGCCCAAGTACCGCTACGCCAACTACACCGGGCGTCTGGATGCCGACAGCGAAGGGCTGATTATTTTCACCAACAATGGTGTCCTTTCCCAGAATATTGCCCACCCGAGTGGAGGCATTGAAAAAGAATACTGGGTCACGCTGGACCAGGCATTTGACAGTAGCGTGCTCATGCAGCTGCTCAAGGGAGTACGCATCCCGGAGGGGCAAGCCAAGGCCAAATATGTCTCCCGCCTCTCCGCCCGCCGTGCCTGTGTGGTGCTGGAACAGGGACTCAAGCGCCAGGTACGCCAGATGTTTGCCTGTCTTGGTCTGCGTGTCCGCAAGTTGGTGCGCGTCCGCATCGGTTCCCTCTGGGGGGGAGATCTGGAGCCCGGACACTGCACCCTGCTCACCCCGGAGCAGATTGCTGAGGCAACAACCAACCCGCGCCGCCGCAAGGGGCTCGTGGGTGCCAAGCAGGTATTCAAGCCCCGGCAAAGCACCGGCTCCGCCAAACCGGAGGACGAGGATGCAGGCTATGTATTCAATCCTGCCGATTTTGAAACAGAAGAGGAAGCTCTGGGTACTGCCACCAAGTTTGACTCCGGTGAAGCTTTTGAACCGGAGAGAGAAAACCCCCGCCGTTCCTTCGGCAAAGCCCCCCGAAGCAAGCGTGATTTTGACGAGCGACGTTCCTTCGGCAACCGCAAGCCTTTCGGGGAACGCCGCGGCGGCTTTGACGGCGAACGCCGTTCCTTTGGTGACCGCAAGCCCTTCGGGGAACGCCGCAGCGGCTTCGACGGCGAACGCCGTTCCTTTGGTGACCGCAAGCCATTCGGGGAACGCCGCAGCAGCTTTGACGGCGAACGCCGTTCCTTTGGTGACCGCAAGCCCTTCGGGGAACGCCGCAGCAGCTTTGACGGCGAACGCCGTTCCTTCGGTGACCGCAAGCCCTTCGGGGAACGCCGCAGCAGCTCTGGCGGCGAACGCCGTTCCTTCGGTGACCGCAAGCCCTTCGGAGAACGCCCCAACAGCTTTGACGGACGGTCACGTTCTTTCGGAAACCGCAAGCCTTTCGGCGGCTCAGGCCGGGGATTCGGCGGTTCGCGCCGCGGCAATGGCGGATTCCGCCGGGGCGAGTAAGAGACGCACCTTTCCCTACCCCCCGGCACCCGGTTCCGGGGGGTGGTTGCTTTTTCTTCAACACCGGTCACGGCTCATGTGTCAAACCGCGAAACCAACCATGATACGCCCCCGACTTTTCTCTACTTTTCTCGCATTCCTTTTCCTTGCTCTACCCCTTTCGGCAGAGCCACTGAGCTGTGATGATGCTGCGCTGGAAGCAAAATTGACCGAACTGAAAGCAGATGCGGACAGAGGTAATCCCGGAGCCTCCCGCCAAGTCTACCTGCGCTATGCCCTCAACGGACACATGGAACAGGCTCGCGCCTGGGCGGAAAAGTTCATATCCCAGCTCAAAGAAAAAGCAGAAGCGGGAGACGCTAAAGCAGCATGGCTCATCGGCCGCGCCTACATGACGGGTGATTCCTACCTCAAGCCGGACAATGCCGAGGCCATCCGCTGGTTCACCATTGCCTCAGAAGCGGGAGAACCCTCTGCCGCTTACATTATAGGTGAACTGCTGAGCAAAGCGGGCAACGCAGCAGATGCCCGGGTGGCATACGCCCGCGCATATTCCCTCTACAAAAAAGCAGCCGAATCCGGCAATGCCGACGCTCTCTACTGGCAGGGCTACATGGAGCAAAACGGACAGGGTGTTCCTGTGCAGCAGCAGGAAGGTATCACCCGCATGGAGCAGGCTGCCGAGCAGGGCAGCATTCCCGCAGCCTACCAGCTCTTCAAAACCTACACCAAGGGACTGGGAACCCCGGAAGATGAGGCAAAATCCCTGCACTATGCCCGAATCCTGGCAGACAAGGGAGGGGATGCGC
Source organism: Akkermansia sp. (assembly GCA_017398765.1). Taxonomy (GTDB): domain Bacteria; phylum Verrucomicrobiota; class Verrucomicrobiia; order Verrucomicrobiales; family Akkermansiaceae; genus Akkermansia. Next base: position 1,278 of record JAFQEY010000066.1, on the reverse strand, counting down.
AAATGGCCTATGTCGTGGCGGATGCCCTGCTCACCGGCAAAGGCACGGCCAAGGATGAAGCCGCGGCTCTGCCCTATCTGGAGCGAGCAGCCGCGCAAAACATCCCCGCCGCTATTTACCACATTGGCTGGCGGTTACAGGAAGAGGGGAAAGCCGATAAGGCACTGGCGGAATACCGCAGGGCAGCCTCCATGGGGCATGCGGATGCCGCTGTACAAGCCGGCACCATGATGCTCTACGGCAAGGGAGTGGAGAAAGACGAATCCGCCGGGCTGAACTATCTCCAACGCGCAGCAGAGCAGCTGCGTTCGCCCTTCGCTCCCTTTGAATTGGCAAAATACTACGACAGTATCGGAGAATCCGACATGGCAAATGATTACTACATCATGGCTTCAGACCGCGGGCTGGCAGCAGCCATGGCGCGGCGCGGGCTTCTCCATCTGATTCCTTTCTCCGGGCTGCGCTGGGGGCCCACGGAAACTTACCGCTGGTGGCGGGAAGGCAGTACAGCCGGGGATGCGGACTGCACGCTCTACCTGCGCCTCTACCTCTACGTTTTCATTCCTCTGGTGCTTCTTCTGGTATTCGGGTTGCCCATTCTGCTGGTGCGGAGCCTCCACAAAACCTCAATCAATGAGTTTGCAGACAAAACTGACGGCAAGCAGCCGTAACACCTCCATCGGTCGCATCACCCTGCTATGCACGGAAAACTCCGTCTGTAGTCTGCAACTTCCCTGCCATGCCATAGCGGTACCACCCACTGCCCCGGGCAGCCTGGCGGATGCCGCTTTTGAGCAGATAGAGGAATACCTGGCAGGAAGCAGACAACACTTCCAACTACCTCTGCACCTCCCGGAAAGCACAAGCTTTGCGGGAAAAATCCTGCGGGCAATCGCCGCTATTCCTTACGGCTCAACCGCAACTTATGGTTCACTTGGCCCGGCGCGGGCTGTAGGGCAAATCTGCGCCGGCAATCCCCTGCCCCTGTTCATTCCCTGTCACCGGGTTATTCCCGTCTCCCACCCGCCCGGCAACTACCTGGGCGGGAAAGAATTGAAAGTCAGGCTTCTGGACTTGGAGCACCGCGTTTCCTGCCATGCGTGTCCCAAAGTTTGAGTAAAGAGTGAGATAAATGGTAATTTGAAGGACAATGGTAAGCATTCGATGAAACAAAGATTTTGACAGATAAGCTAAAATGAAGGGATATGAACTTTATTCCTTCAAACCGCCCTATTCACATTTGTGTCCGACCTCATGATCTGCGTTACGGAGCCCGTT
>JAFQEY010000007.1 GCA_017398765.1 Akkermansia sp. | reverse complement strand
TTGCGCAAGAAGGAAACGGGCTCCGTAACGCAGATCATGAGGTCGGACACAAATGTGAATAGGGCGGTTTGAAGGAATAAAGTTCATATCCCTTCATTTTAGCTTATCTGTCAAAATCTTTGTTTCATCGAATGCTTACATTTGAAGGACAATGGACAAAGAACAATGGACGAAGGAAAAGTCAGGCGAGCAGAGCGATCGGAATTCTCCACCTTGTCCATCGTCCATTTGACTTTGTACTTCTCGTTAACTTTCCATTTATCTACCGATGTGCCTAATTCCTACTGTTTATATCGAACGCTATCCCAGGAATCAAACGTTCCGACTACAAGCACAATCCCCCCCTAGCAGAGAATACAGCACCGCCACGGTTCACACCTTTTGGTTCGAGACATACCAACAGCAGCGAGCCTCCCTACCGACCGGCAGGGAGGCTCGCTCCGGTAAAAACTGTTGCAAAAAACAGCCTATTCTCAACGGCGGCGGCGCTTTCTGCTGACCATGCGCCGGGAGCTCTTCTTGCTACGCCCGTAGCGCTTGCTGCGCGCCATTCGGGAGCGGCGGCTGTAGCGACTGCGGCTGTAACGCTTGCGCGAGGGCACATAGCGCGGACCATCCTTTGGCAGGTTAGCAGCCACAGCAGCTGGCACCTCAATGCTACGCTTAGCCATATTTGCCGCGGCTTTCATGTATGTAGACTGAGTGCAACTCTCAATAGCAACGGGCATACCGCGGTACACGCGACGGTACAAATCCACGACATCATCACTCTTCATCCGAATGCAGCCATACGATGCCGGGCGGCCGATATTACGCTCCTCAGGTGTACCGTGGATATAGATACGGCGACGGTGCGAATTCTTATTAAATGACTCCAACCCGGCAAGCTGGATGATGCGGGTAACGATGGGGTCACGCCCGGCGGCATCCACGCCGACCACCTCACCGGTGGGGGAGCACCCCTTGAACACCATCCCCTTGGGCTGCCCCTCTCCCTTCTTGTCAGAAACAGCGTGAATTCCCAAGGGAGTACGGCGGCTGCCGTGTGTCCCACCAATACCGAACTTGGAAGAGCTGATAGGATAATCCTTCACCTTGCGTCCACCGCGAAACACCGTCAGCATCTGGTCGCAAAGCGTAATCGCCACACCATCTCGCACCACCGCACGCGGCGGAATATCCCGCCCATACTGCCCGGAGCGGCATGACCCCAACAAAGCGCAAACAGCCAGCCCCAGACCGGCAAATGTCCGCATCGTAAAAAAAGAAGGCATATACAGAATTAAGAAAATAATACGTTAACAGAACGAACGGTTATTTGGACTTCCGGGCTCTACGGCGCTGAATAACGCCGTCTATGAGGCGACCCAGGGAGCAAAAACCGGTGTAGAAGAATCCCAGGAACGGAGCGGTCAGCACGAAGCCGAGATAGTTGCCGCACATCAGGTTCTTAACCTCAATCCACCCGAAGAAACAGCCGAACATCAGCTCCAGAACCGGTACCAGCACAGATTTGAGAGCCTTGTACCCGGCCGCCCGCTTCTCTATGGAGAGAGCACCCTGATTAGACTCACCGAACTTAGGCGTGCGCACAAACTCACTCTTTTGACCGAAAATAGCTTCCAGCACAGCCTTGGCATTATTCACCGCCATACCAATACCCAGAGCCAGCAGGGGCAGCAACAGCACAAACACCATCCACCACCGACGCGGTTTCACTATTGCCTCAGCCAACACATAAAAGGCGCAAACAGAAACCGTTGCCAAAAAGAACAGGGAGAAAGTCAACACCAGCATCTGCGGCGAATCCCAGGACCAATCACCGGTCGGAGCAATACTGCCGGCACCGATGGGAAGCACCAGGAAACAGAGCAACACCAATACAAGGTACGAGTAGTTACAGGTCAGATGCGTGGTTGCCTCCAGCTTGGCTTTCAGCGGAGCAGAGGAGCGCCAGATATCAAAGAACATCTTCTGACAAACCTGAATACAGCCCTTGGTCCAGCGGTGCTGCTGTGCCTTGAAACCATCCATATCCTCCGGCAACTCAGCGGGGGTAACGTAATCGTTCAGGTAGACAAAACGCCAGCCTTTCATCTGTGCGCGGTAGGACAAGTCCATATCCTCCGTGATGGTATCGTGCTCCCAGCCGCCGGCATCATAAATGGCACTCTTACGCCAGACACCCGCCGTGCCGTTGAAGGTGAAGAAACGCCCGGAGCGATTGCGGCAGGTTTGCTCCAACGCAAAGTGACCGTCCAGGAACACACTCTGCAAGCGAGTCAGCAAATTGTGATTACGGTTAATGTGCCCCCAACGCGTCTGCACCAAGGCCACCTTCGGATCAGTAAAATACGGGATAGTCGCCCTCAGAATATCCGGTTCCGGGCGAAAATCGGCATCCAGAATCAGCAAAAATTCACCCTTAGCCACCGCATCCGCCGCTTCGAGAGCCCCGGCTTTGTAGCCGGTGCGGTCTGTACGGTGCAGGCAGACAATATCAAAGCCCTGAGCCCGGTAATGCTCCACCTGCTGCATGCAGAGGTCATAGGTATCATCCGTAGAGTCATCCAGAATCTGAATCTCGAGCTTATCCTTGGGATAGTCAATAGCTGTTACCTTGCGCAGCAACCCCTCTACCACAAACTTTTCATTGAACATGGGCAACTGAATCGTCACAAGCGGCAGTTCAGCCCACTGCCCGGCGGGCTTGGGTACATCTTTACGATGGCGGAAATACAGCACCACCATCAGCAGGCGGTGAAAACCATACCCGGCAAGTGCCATCCATACAAAAAAGTAAGCAACGAGCCAGCAGAGGGTAAACCAGTATTGAAATCTTTCCATATTCAGGTGGGTTGATGTGAGGGAATGAACAGTGCAGCAAATGCAACACGCGCATTATATTTTTTTCGCGTCAGCATCACGTTTGCCGCTTGACGCGCGCAGATAGTAATGTAAACTGAATGCAGAGTCAAGTCTAAATATCTTTCATTCCATTAACGTCAGCATAAAAAATGAAGCGTATCTTTTTTTCCGCAGCTCTGTTCTGCGCCCTGTCGGGCAACGCTCAAGAAGCCCCCGGTACAGAAGATGTGGTGATTGACGACATTACCACCGGGGTGGCTCCGGCAAACATTTTTGCCGTAGAGGAAACGCGGAGGGAAGGAGAGGTACCGGCTATGTTCCGGGATGATTCCATGCTGGATGAATCCCATTCCAACCGTGAGCTGGGTATCAACGTATACACGGCTCCCTCCATCAGTAAAATCTTTGCCCAGCTGGATGATTTACCCACCATTCCGGAGCCGTATGTGCTGCGCGAACGCCCGGAAAAGCTTCCGATTGATGCCGGTTCCCTGGCACTGGAGATGGGTTATCTGCTGGCGGACGGCTTCATCGCCGTGCGAAGCGGGCACATGAATGACGTAAAGCCCATTGCTCTGGACTTGACGCGCTACGGCAAAGCCATGGGCGTGGGGGACAAAATGAATGTACACTCTGCCGCTCTGCTGGAACATGCCGAGAAAGGCCAGTTGGAGGAATTCAAACGCATCCTGACCTCCACTCAGACAGATGTCAACGGGGAACTCACCGCGCTGCGCGACCCGGACTTGGCGCATCTGCTGGCTCTGGGCGGCTGGGTGCGCGCATTGGATGCAGCCGCTGCCGCCATTGAATCAAAGTTTGATTCACGGCAGGCAATCGCTATCTTCTACCCGGAAGCCCCGGAATATTTCAACGAGATTCTGCACGGCCTGGCTCCGCGCACGGCTCGCAGACTGAAAACGGAGCAGATGCAGATTCTGCTGGAAGAACTTGTCGGCTTGATGACACTTCCCCCCGGTGAAGCACCTACAGTAGAAAAAGTACGCGCCATCCACCAGACGGTGCTCCGCCTTTCCACACTGGCCGTGGGAGAAGGTTATGAACACTAATCCCCGAATTCTACCGACTCTTGACTGTCTGGACATGGGCGTAACCATGTCCGGTATCAGTATCTCCCGCAGCCCGCGACCGGAGTACCGGCTCTCTTTCCGGCTGCAGATGCGCAACAAGAGCCACCACAGCATCCGGCTGATTGGGCGTAAATGGGTGCTCCGCGAGCGTGGCGGCAAAACCCGCATCATCGAAGCAGCCAACGTTTTCAACCAGCAGCCGGTGCTGACCCCCGAAGCCGTATTCTGCTACGGCGGCAGCCAGTGTTTTTCCACCCCGCCCACCGGCGTGGAAATCAGCTTATTCGGGTCAGATTCCCGAAACCGCCCCTTTATCACCCCTCCCTATTCATTCCCGCGCGGCAGTTTCTCCCTGCCCTGGTAATTACGAACTCCAATCCCCCCCCTGACAGATAATATGCTGATAGCTCCCTCCATGCTTGCCTGTGATTTCCGCCACATCGGACCGGAAGCCACCCGTGCTCTTGCAGCCGGGGCTGACTGGTTGCACCTGGATGTGATGGACGGCTCCTTTGTGGACAACATCTCTTTTGGTCCTGATATCTGCGCGGCCATCCGCAACAGCGTCCCGGAAGATGCTTTCCTGGATGCCCACCTCATGATTGATGCCCCGGATCACTACCTGCCCCGCTTCATCAAAGCCGGCATGAACATGATTACCATCCACGTGGAGCGGGAGGGTGCGGTGGATTTGCATGCCACCCTGGCAGCCATACGCGCCGGCGGAGCACAGGCAGGCCTGGCTGTCAACCCTGCCACCCCGGTGGAAAAAGTTCTTCCCTATCTGGAGGAACTGGACATGGTACTGGTCATGAGTGTGGTACCGGGATTCGGCGGGCAAAGTTTCATGAGCGAAGTACTGGACAAGGTTCGCACGCTGGATGCAGCGCGCAAAGCAGGCGGGCTCAACTTCATCATCCAGATGGACGGCGGCATAGGCACTGCCCAGGCCCCGCTCTGCCGAGAAGCCGGGGCTGACTGTCTGGTGGCCGGTTCCTCCACCTTCCGCGCACCGGATATGGCGGCCGCCATTGCCTCCATGAAATAACCACCCGCCCCCCCACACACAGACATGGACAACGGAACCAAAAGCCTGTTGAATGTTCTGCTGAGCGTTCTGGCCCCCGTACTCATTCTTGACCACTGCTCCACCTCCGGCCCCGGTCTGTTGGAACTGGGCACCACTTGGGCCATGGTTGTGGCACTCTCCCTGCCACTGGGCTGTGGGGTTTGGATGTTTCTGGAAAAACGAAAGGTTGACCCCATCACCCTCTTCGGATTGCTGGGCACCATCCTCACCGGGGTGGTCACCATTTATGCCAACACGGGAGACGGCGCAGCCATTCGGCCGGACACACCCTGGTGGTACGCGGCCAAGGAGGCTCTCATTGCCGCGCTGCTGGGCGGAGCCATGCTGGTGACTGCCCGCAGACGCGATTCCATGCTGCGGCTCTTCATCTATTCCGACAGTCTGTTTGACATCGCCCGCATCGAAAACTCAGTAAAGGAAAATGAAAAGGAAACAGAATACCACGCGCTTTTGTGGAAAGCTTCTGCCTTCACTGCCGGCACCCTGTTCTGCTCCGCAGCCGCTAACTTCTGCCTCTCCCTTTACTTCCTGCTCCCTGTACTCAGCCAACCTGCGGAAAAACAGGTACTGGAATATAACTACGCAGTCAGCAGCATGACCTGGTGGGGATATCTGGTCATCGGCGTACCGCTCATGATTACTCTCATTCTGGTCATGCGTTTCCTGCTGCGCCGGCTGGGTGACCTCACCGGGCTGGACAGAGACCGACTCTTGATACACTAATATCCTGCCATGAATATTCGTACTCTTGCCTACAGCGCGCTCACCGCACTGCTATGCCTGACCGGGGCAAACATGCCGTTATCTGCCAGCAGCTGGAGCTCCCCCCACCCATTATCTCAGGAAACCAACGCTCCGGTTTCCCTGCTCCCCTTCCCCAAGCAAGTCACATGGGAAGGCTTTACACCCACCCCTGCACCCTCTGCCTGGCGAATCAGTAAAAATGCCGAAAAGATGCCCATGGTCATGACGGCGTGGGAAAGTGCGCTCAAAAGCATCAGAGGCAAGGCTGACACACCCTTCCCCGTCAAACTGCTCAAGCGAGAGGAGGCTCTGCCGGAGAATGCCCGAGCAGAGGGATACCGCCTTTCCGTTACGGCACAGGGAGCCACCATTACGGCTGCAACTGAAGCCGGTTTTTTCAACGCTATCCAGACACTGCGCCAGCTGGCAGCAGGAAAAAAGCTCCCCCTCTGCAATATCACGGATTGGCCGGCCTTTGCGAACAGAGGCTACATGCAGGATTGCGGCCGCAACTTCCGCAGCATAGAGCGCCTCAAGCAGGAGCTGGATATGGCAGCGCAGCTCAAGGTGAACCTCTTCCACTGGCACCTGACAGATTACCCGGCATGGCACATCCAGTGCAAATCACACCCGGAGCTCAACTCACCCAAGCACCGCACCCGCGATCTCCATGACACCTACACCTACGCCCAGATTCGGGAGCTGTGTGAGTACGCCGCGCAGCGCAACATCAGAGTCATTCCGGAACTGGACATGCCGGGACACAGTGCCTATTTCGAGCGGGCTTTCGGCTTCAAGATGCACACACCGGAAGGCATGAAGATTGTAGGCGAGCTCCTGGATGAGTTCTGCCGCGAGATTCCCGCCGACATGTGTCCCATCATCCATTTCGGTGCAGATGAGGTGCGTATCCCCAACGCCTCCGAATTTGTGGGGTTTGTCACAAAAAAACTGCAATCACACAACCGCACCCCCATGCAGTGGGCAAGCAACCGGGATTTACCGGTGGGAGAAAGCTCCATCGAACAGCGCTGGGGTGAAGGGCCCAACACCGCAGATAAATCCATAGACCCCAGCCGCATCACCCGGCGGGCATTTGACTCCACCATGGGCTACGCCAATCTGCTTGACCCCGCCATGCTGGTGCGCCGCTATTTCTTCATGCGCCCCTGCGGGGCCGCTGAAGGCGATACGCTGAAACTCGGCACCATCTTATGCATCTGGCCGGACGGCAAGGTGGACAACAAAGACTACATCCCCGGCATGTGTGCCATGTGGCCCGGCATGTGCGCCATGGCTGAACGCGCCTGGGTTGGCGGTGGTTCAAACGGTGACGCACTTCCCCTGGAAATGCCCGCACCTGACACAGAAGCTCACCGCGCCTACAAATCATTTGAACAGCGGATGAATACCCTGAGCAAACGCACCTTCAAAGCGGAATCATTCCCCTTCTGGCCGGAAACCGGGGTGGAATGGATTGTGGTGAATCCTGTCCCCACCTCGCAGGCGGAAAATACCCGCAAAGCCGTGCTGGCAGGTGAGACAGACAAGCTTACCACCCGCAAGGCCTACTGTGCCAACCTGTATTTCCGAACCCGCCCGGACACCGGGTATCTGGGCATGTTCATGCAGACAGCCCCCGGTCATACCGTGTGGTGTATCACCAACATCAACTCTCCCAAAACCGGGCAAATGCCTTTCATGATTGGTTTTGATGCCCCGGCTCGCTCCAACCGCCGCTGGACCGGAGTACCCAACAACGGCGACTGGTCACAGGCGGGCACCCGTATCTGGATTAACGGAAAAGAAGTCCGAAACCCGCGCCGCTACAGTCTCGCCGGACAAAAAGCCCTGCGGGGGAATCAGTGGAACTTTGAGGAGCCGCTCTCCCCGGAGGAAATCTGGTGGGTGCAGGATGCCACCAAACTTCCGCTCAACAAGGGAAACAACACCATCGTGATTGAACAACCCTACATCGGCGAGCACCAGTCCTGGGGTGTCTCTCTCATCCCCCTGTTCAATCAAAAAAAACCAAGCGGCAGGAAATAAAAACACAGCAAGGGTAAGTTCTCATCAGAGCGGGGTACACCCCCGCTCAATTTTGTTATAGCCCCCTTCGGATAATAGCTTTCAGATAAAGTTCACCTGCTCCTTTTTCCGTTTTTCCTTGTCAAGTCGTCCCAAATGTGGTAGAGAGGAAAAGCGTTTATCAACGCCTCATACCTATGCGATATAGTCTGTTTCTCACATCAATAATGGCGGCAACCGCATGTCTCGCGACAACGGTGGAATACCCCGGAGATACTCCCGGCAAGGCATTTGCGACACAGAAAGAAAATCTGTTTCGCATAGGAAACTCCCTGCTGAGTGCGGATTTTGAATACAAAGACGGCGGGGTAACGTTCTGTGGGCTGAAAGCAGCAGACGGGACACCGCTGATACAGGGCGGAGAGCCCGTATTCACCCTCTCTCTGGCAGACGGCAGCAGCCTGAGCTCTACTGACATGGCGGTGTCTACCCCCCGGCTCGAAACACTCAATCCCACACAATCACTGCGCTATGCTGAGCAGCTTGGCGGGAAAGCCATTGTGGCCGACTTCACCGCCCCGGATAAATCATTCAGCATAGAGTGGAAAGCCGTGCTGCGAGACGGCTCCCACTACCTGCGGCAGGAATATACTCTGAAAGCCTGCGATAAGGCAGTCCCCTTCAACACCATCACTCCGCTGCAGGTTATCCCCACGAAAGAGGGCGGTATCCCCACGATTTCCGGTAATACAACCCACGGCACCGTGGCAGTGACGGACAAACTCTTCATGGGGCTGGAAACCCCCATGTCGGTCATCACCGTTGGTCAGCACGGCGTCTCACAGGAAGATGCCTGGAGCGCAGAGAGCTGGACCCCGAAAATGTTCGGCAACGTCTTTGCCGTACCGGAAAGCTTCCACCCGGTATACGGGAATCAGTTTGATGCCAAAATAGGTCCTACAATGCGGGATTTGTTGGTAGCAGAAGGACCCGTAAACTTTATCGAAGCAGGTAATTGTGAAATTGACTTCGAATACGAAAGCGGAAATCATCGGCTCAACATCTTGGGCGTTCAACTTGTAACTACTGCCGGACAGGTGATTGACGAGGACATTCACCCCGGCTATACCGGTCACAAGTCAGAGAATGCGGAATACCACCTCAGCATCCCCGCCGCCGGCACCTACCACCTGCGCTACTGGGTACAGAAAAAGACAGAACCGATTACCAGCAGCGGGCGAATTTCCCTTTCCCTTGCCATGGGCAACCCGCAAGAAACAGCCCCCCCGGTTCCGGAAGATATGGTGCGTGGCAGCTGGGTACGCAAAACTGAACTCACGCCGGCTACCCCCTGGAAAGTCAGCTCGGTCATCGGTCTTTTTGCTCCCGGGCAGCAGCGCCGCTCATTCCTCTCCTATCTGGAGCGTGAAAAACCCGTCCCCTACCGCACCATGGTGCATTATAACGACTGGTATGAAATCGGCATCACCCGACATGACTTCAGAGAGCCGCTCAAGCGCACCACGGAAAAAATATCACTCAATGTCATCAACAACTGGAAGCGTGAGCTTTTCGACAAGCGCGGAGTAAAAATTGATGCCTACATAATGGACGATGGCTGGGATGATTTCAACAGCCTTTGGGACTTCCATATCGGTTTCCCCAATGGCTTTACTGAAATCAACAAGGTGGCTAACGCCATGGATTGCGGGCTCGGCACCTGGTTGGGGCCCGTGGGTGGCTACGGTGCCTCCAAACGCATGCGCATCGCCTACTGGAACAAGGTACACCCGAACAACCGCATCGCCAACTTCGAACTCTCCAACCCGGTGTATTTCAACGCTTTCGTGGATCGCTGCAAGGATATGGTGAAGAACTACGACATGCGCTACTTTAAGTTCGACGGCATTTCCACCAAATTCCATGCCAAAGGTCCCGGAGCATTAGAGGACGCGGAGGGAATTCTGCGAGTGTTATCGGAGCTGCGCAAGGCTCGTCCGGACATTTACCTTAACACCACAGTAGGCACATGGGCAAGCCCCTTCTGGTTCCTGCACGCAGACTCCATCTGGCGCCAAGAGAACGATTTTGACCAGATTGGCAACGTGGGAGACGCGCGCGACCGCTGGATTACCTACCGTGACCGCCTCGTGCATGAAGTCTATGTAGAGGGAGCCCCGCTCTGCCCCATCAACGCCATCATGACCCACGGCACCATCATCACCAGAAACGGGCCGCCCCGCGTCATGAGCACCAACCCCGCCAACTGTGTCAAAGAAATGCGCACCGCTTTCACCTGCGGTTCGGGCTTGCAGGAAATATACGCTGACTCTGACCTGCTGGCGCAGGAAAACGGTCGGCTGTGGGACGAACTGGCAAGCTGCATCGCATGGATACGCCGCAACGCGGATGTACTGGCTGATACCCACTGGGTAGGTGGTAATCCCTGGAACAAGCAGACCAAAGACGGTGATATCTACGGCTGGGCATCCTGGAACAAGCAAAAATGCACCCTTTCCCTGCGCAATTCTTCAGGAAAGACCAAGACGCTCAAGGGAACCTTGCGCAGCATTCTGGATATCCCTGCCACACTCAAGGGCAGCGTCATCCTGCGCAGCAGCTTTGCAGACCAGACCGTACTGCCCATCATGGATAAAGCTATTGACGTGGACACTCCCATAGAGATAACGCTCAACCCCTTTGATGTGGTTGCCATGGAAGGCACCTGCAACATGAAAGACTGAACAAGTGAAGGACGGAAGAGGCAGCTCTTCCGTCCTTCAGGCTATATTCCGCATGTCCCAAACCCGAATCATCAGTATAGATGCCCTGCGCGGGCTGGACATGCTGCTGCTCTGCGGCGGAGCGAGCGTACTGCGGCTCCTGCTGGAGTATACGGGCAGCGCACCGGATTGGATTATGCAGCAGTTCCGGCATGCCGACTGGGGCGGGGCGTTCACCTGCTGGGATCTGGTGATGCCGCTCTTCATCTTTATCACCGGGGCAAGCATGCCTTTCGCCTTTGCCAAGTACCGGGAAAAGGGGGGCGAGCATTGGCGGCGCAGCACGGTGTGGCGGGTTCTGCGCCGTGTCACCCTGCTCTTTCTGCTGGGCATGCTGGTGCAGGGCAATCTGGCAAGTGCCGACACGCAGCGCATGAGCCTCTTCTGCAACACACTGCAAGCCATCGCAGAGGGCTACCTCATCACCTCCGTCATTCTCCTGTTCTGCGGACTGCGCGGGCAAATAGTAGGCTGTCTGCTCTGCCTCATCAGTTATTGGGCACTGCTACGCTTTGTCCCCTACGCCGGGCAGTCGGCCGGGCTCTTCCTGCCGGATAATAACCTGGCAATCCACATTGACCGCGTTCTCCAGGGCTCATGGCAAGACGGCACCCCTTACAGCTGGATTCTCACCTCCCTCTCCTTCGGGGCACTCACCCTCATGGGTAGCATCTGCGGCAGTCTTATCCGCTCCCGCAGTAGTCTCCGCACCATCGGTCAGCTGCTCCTCATGGGCAGCGGCAGTCTGTTTGCCGCCCTCCTGCTGGAAGCAGACACCCCGCTCATCAAACACATATACACCACCACCGCCGTCCTGTGGAGCGGCGGCTGGTGCATCCTCCTGCTGGCGGTATTCCATCTACTCTTCGACCACTACGGAAAGAGCCTCGCCCGCGTAGCATTTCCCCTGCAAGTCATCGGCTGCAACGCTCTGCTCGCCTACCTGCTCACGGAAATCCACGGTTCAAACGGGTACAGCATCTGGCAGACCGCCGTCCACCCCCTCATCTATGGGCTCGCAGAGCACTGCGGTGCCGCAGCCCCCGCAGCACACGCCACACTCTGTCTCCTGCTTCTCTGGCTCACCCTCCTTTTCCTCTACCGCCATAAAGCCTTTCTGCGGGTCTGAACCTTCTGTACCAGGAGAATCGCCGCCCCGGCATCATTTGCAGCCAACACTTCCCTCCTGTATCGCACAATATCGCAGTAAGCTCACCCTTTTATACCGCCTTTCCCCCGGTGAGCGAATCGGCTGTGATACCGAATACTATCACAGCCGCTAATCCACAACGTATCAATTGAGGGAACTCAGTTCATGTTGCGTTGCCGCGTTCCTGACTGTTGACCCTTATAAAATCAAGAAAACGCTGCCACCCATCAAGGGCAGCAGCGTTGAAAAACGGACTAAATCGGCCTCATCGCTTTACTTGCGACGGCGGCGAGCAGCAAGTCCGGCAAGAGCCAGCAGGCTCAGCGTTGCCGTGGTCGGCTCCGGGACAGCAACAGTGGTGAGGGTCTTGACATCAGCAGCAGTCAATGCGCGATTCCAAATGGTGAGATTGTCAAGCGTGAAATCACCCTCTAAACCACGACCGCCACCGAAACGCTGACCAAACTGAATACCACCGATACCGCCATCGCTGGTCCAGTCTGTCCACTGCCCCACCTGTGTCCCGTTCACGTAGCCTGTGAACGTCTTGGCACTTACATCGGAAACAAAAGTAAGCGTGTAAACAGCATCCGCAACATCAGAGGTTGTAATGCCCAGTTCCATATTGGTGGAGGAAGCATCAGAGTTGCCGTTGAAAAGAGTGCTGCCGGTGTTGTACATATACAGCATACCGTCATTATTGGCCTGCAACTGCAGTTTACGCTCATCACTGTTGTTATGAGTGTTCACAGAAGAGGCAAGACAGAGGACATCCTGCCACGCCTTAGCACTCAGATCGGTGATATCAAAGGAAACAGTGAAAGAAGAGCCGGTACTCACGTTCGCCCAAGGGGCACCACTATAAGTCAAAGCACCATCCACTACCTCTCCGCCGGACAGAGAACCCACGGAATCGGAACCGGCCCAATCCAGGCCCATCACGACGCCTTCCTTTTGAGCGTCACTCATTTCGGAATAGCCGATAGAAGCAGCAGAAGCTACGCTGCCAAGTGCCAGAAGAGCAATAATCGTCTTTTTCATCGTTTGTAATAAGTTATAGTTTGTTATGTTTTGAACGGCAGGCTCAATTCTCTTCCCTCGCGCGATGGTCAGGCAGAATGATGCCCCGCCGCAGGCGCAGTATATCGCATTTCGAATGCGATGCTGCTTCGGGATAGCAGTATTGGCATGAACTACTATCTTTTCAATGTTTCAAATCTTAGAATGATGTGATCTAAATTTATTACATTGTGAATAAAATGCCAAGTTAGCTCTCCAAAGCTTCTTTCTAATCAAAACTAATCAGCTAAAATAATCTGAAGTTGTCACAAATTATCGCGCTCTACTCAATAATCCTTTATGCGTCGAATATGTTGTATTGACTCATATACAGTCTGACTACTCGCTCATTATTCCGTTAACTGTTTGTTCAATTTAGATGTTTTTGCTTGATTTTAAGATTTTTATATTAACAAATTTTAATTGGCGAAAGTAAACGTGTGAAAATTCAATTATAAGCGCATATTGATACATATAAAATCACAGTGCTGATTTTCCGGAGTAAAAAAAAAGCAAGCTAAACGCAGAAAAGCTTTTTTTTCAGGATTTTGGACAAAAAAATCTGTACATCGCATTCGAAATGCGATACACTGCGCCTGCGGCGGGGCATCATTCTGCCTGACCATCGCGCGAGGGAAGAGGATGTAACCTGCCATTCAGAACATAACAAACTATAACTTATTACGCTCCTCCGCCACAAATTCCACGCTTACATACGATCTGGGAATCACCACGCTCGATGTGTCCAAAATTATGGTGACCATTGAAGGCGGCGCTTCTCCCACTGATGGAAGAACAGATTGGCAGCCCCCCGTCATGAGCAACCTGAGCATCAGCACACCCGCCGTTCCTGAGCCGACCACGGCAACGCTGAGCCTGCTGGCACTTGCCGGGCTTGCAGCCCGCCGCCGCCGCAAGTGAAATATGCCTGACAGCGCACTCCTTTCCAACGCTGCCACCTTCCGCAGGTGGCAGCGTTTTTCTCAGGGGGGGGGAAGAAGCGGGAGGAAGTCGCATACCTGAGTTGACACAGAAAAATATCTTGAAAGAAGAATAATAACTGATAAAATAGCGGAGTTATGCGCACACGAAACCTTTTTACAAAAGCCTGCATGTTGCTTGCCTGTGCAGGGGCTGCGGTCATGGGAGCACAGCCGAATATTATTTTGGTACTGGTGGATGATTTGGGGTGGGGAGACATGAATCTGCCCAACGGAACCCCCAAAGCAGAAGGAACCCCTCGCATCGAAATGCCAAAACTTTCAGAAATGGCGCAGACCGGGCTGGTGCTGCAGCGGCATTACACCGCCGCACCTGTGTGTGCCCCGGCACGAGCCTCCCTGTTCGGCGGCATGCATCAGGGGGTGACAGAGGTCATACGCAACAACAACTTTGATGCTGCACTGGAGAACTCCCACACACTGGCCACCGTTCTGAAAAGTGCCGGCTACGCCACAGCTCTGGTGGGCAAATGGGGAATCGGCGGTGGCAATGAAAGCGGCGGCACCCCGGAAACCGCCGCAGCCTGGCCTTCCAAACGCGGTTTTGATTTCTTCTTCGGTTACCACAATCACCTGGCAGGACACCGTCACTACCCCAAGGAGGAAAGTAATGCCGACCCGGATACGCACCGCAATGCTGTCTGGGAGAATGAGCGCATGCTGACGGATACGCTGGATAACTGCTATACAACGGATTTGTTCACCGCCCGCGCCAAGAAATGGATTGTTGACCACCACGCAGAAAAGCCGGAGCAGCCTTTCTTTCTGGCACTCACGCTGACAGCACCGCATGCACGACTGGGAATTCCCGCCGGTCCATATCCTGCCGGCGGCGGGCTCACGGGCGGTGTACAATGGACGGGATTGCCCGGCAAGATGATTAACACCTCAACCTCCGGTGCCTGGGACAGCTTTATTCACCCCGCCTATGTGAACAATCCTCAGTGGAATGAATATGCCCGGAAACGTTTCGGAGAACGCGCCGGTCAGGCTATCAGCTCTGCGCAGCGCCACGCCACGATGGTGACACGCATAGACGATGCCATGGGAGATTTGCTGCAGCTGTGCCGTGATTTGAAGATTGACCAGAACACCTTTATCGTGTTCACCAGTGATAACGGCCCTCACAATGAACCCGGAGCCGTGGGCGGCTTTGCCGGGCACCCCGCACCTGCGCAAAATCCGGCGTTCTTCCGCAGCTATGGCCCGTTCAACGGCATCAAGCGTGACACTTGGGACGGCGGGTTGCGAGTTCCCTGCATTGTGTGGGGGCCGGGAATCGTTAAGAACGGTACCACGAGCTTCCCGAGCCAGTTCCATGACTGGATGGCTACCTTTGCCGACATGGCGGGAGTGCCTGTACCAATGCGCAGCACCGGCGTTTCCCTGCTCCCGCTGTTAAGGGGTGAAGAGGACAAGCAGACTTTCGGTACCATTTATGCAGAATACAATTTTGGTGGAGGCATGGCATATTATGATGACTACGCAGCCAACAAACGAAACCGCCCGCGAGGGGAGCAGCAGATTATATACTTCCGAGCTAAGGACGGTCGTTTCCTGAAAGCCATCCGCACCGGCATCAAAACCGGACAAGAGGATTTTGAAATTTATGATACACAGCTCGACCCCGCAGAAACTGCTAATCTTGCAGCTGATATGCCGGAAATGCAGGAACAGCTCCGCACGGCTGTACTGCAAAATCGCCGCGCGTTCGGCTATGCTCATGACCGCGCTGCCGGACGCCGCAACAACGGCATCTCCGGCGGGCGCTGCTATGACAAGCTGCTGATTCCCGCCAACGAGAATCCGGCCGCAGTACCCGGTCTCCAAATGCGCCGTATACAGACCGCCTGCGCCTGGGTGCCGGAGTTTGACACCTTACCCGGAGCGGCTGAGGCAAAATCGGTCATCGTGAGTGATCCGGCGGCGGAGGTCCTGCCCGCCGGCAGCATTACCGAATTCCGAGGCTATGTAAATGTGCCGGAAGACGGCAACCATTGGCAGTTCTACATCACGCTGGATGACGTACCGGGGAGCAAAGCATTCCTGCGCATGCACCGCTTCCCGCTGGTGGATGCAGACTTTAACTACACACCGGGGGAGACAGCAACCTCCTCTTCCGTACCGAATGCAGAGGAAATCACCGCAGAGGCAGTATCAACGCAGGCAGCGCGCGGCATACCGCTGAAAGCAGGT
Source organism: Akkermansia sp. (assembly GCA_017398765.1). Taxonomy (GTDB): domain Bacteria; phylum Verrucomicrobiota; class Verrucomicrobiia; order Verrucomicrobiales; family Akkermansiaceae; genus Akkermansia. The sequence goes on along the minus strand of JAFQEY010000007.1, from coordinate 5,705 downwards.
CTGCATGAAATCAGACTGACGGTGGTTCAGGGTGAATCTGCCCAAGGCAAAATAACAATCGAATGGAAAAAAGGACACGGACCTCACGAGAAAACAGCCATTCCTGCCGAAGCCTATAAGCACTGATTCCGGCTCAGTTTTTTCGGACAGTCAACACAACATGACATCAAACAAGATGAGATACCGCCGCTGCGGCAACAGCGGCATCCTCCTGCCGGAAATTTCTCTGGGACTCTGGCACAATTTCGGCTCAGCGGATTCCCGGGAGCGTTGCCGCGCTCTGGTGGGGCGTGCTCTGGAACTGGGGATCTGCCACTTCGATTTGGCAGACAACTACGGACCGCCCCCCGGTGCAGCTGAAAGCTGCTTCGGAGAGCTGTTGCAGAAAGAATTTGCCGGGCACAGGGATGAAATGTTCATTGCCACCAAGGCGGGGCATCTCATGTGGCCGGGACCATACGGTGACTGGGGGTCAAAAAAACACCTCATCGCCGGGCTGAATCAGTCCCTGCGCCGCCTGAAACTGGATTATGTGGACGTGTTCTACCACCACCGCCCGGATCCGGAGACCCCCATAGAGGAAACCGTGAGCGCGCTGGAACAGATAGTGCGCAGCGGCAAGGCACTCTACATCGGCCTGTCCAAATATCCCCCACGGCAATTTCACCGCGCCTGCACCCTGCTGAAAGAAGCGGGGATTCCCTGTCTGCTGCACCAGTTCCGCTATAACATGTTGGACAGGGACGCGGAAAAGGGCATGCTGCCCGCCACGGCTGAACAGAAAGTCGGGGCTGTTGTCTTTTCCCCACTGGCTCAGGGACAACTGACCGGCAAATACCTGAGCGGAATCCTGCCCGCCGATTCGCGCGCCGCACGGTCAGACTCTGTCTTTCTGGACGCAGAAAAAGTGAAAAGCAACGCAGAAGCAGTAGCCAAGCTGAACAAGCAAGCATACGAAGCAGGTATCCCGCTGACTCAATACGCACTCGCATGGCTGCTGAACAAACAGGAGATTAGCTCCGTCCTCATCGGCGCACGTACCGTCGAGCAGCTGGAGGAGTGCGCCAAAGCGGCAGAGTTGTCCATCAATACATCTGAGTAAAATAACACCGGGTACCTGTTCCGTTTAGAAATCATGAAAGAATAACCACCGGGGCAACGTATGTTTTTATACATTGTTGCACAGTGCAGCTCTGCCACCATTCCGACATTTATGATAAAAGCCGTTATATTCGATCTGGACGGAACACTGGGTGATACACTCCCGCTTTGCGTGGAAGCGTACCGCGACTGTGTGGCCGGCCTGGGACACCCCCGCCCCACTGCAGAAAAAGTGGTCAGTTTCTTTGGGCTGAATGACAGTGGCGTGCTCGCCGGCTTATTGGACATGCAGCCGGATGACCCCGCGCTGCCGATACGCAGCTTTGTGGAGTCCTATGTTCGACTGCAACCCACCTTGGCAGCAACACCTTTCCCGGGTACGGTGGAAATGATGCGCGCTCTCCGGGCCGCCGGCATCCGCATCGGCATCATCAGCGGCAAGGAACACCACACCGGGAACCCCACCATCTCCCTGTTCGGATTGGATGAGTTTGTAGAGTGGCGCGGCTTCGGCTCCGCCACCCGCAACTGCAAGCATGAACGGCTGGCAGAAGTCATGAAGGAGTGGAATCTCCGCCCGGACGAAATAATCTACGTGGGTGACGCCCCCTCAGACATCGAGCTGAGTCACCGAGTCGGTGTGCGAATCATCAACGCCGCCTGGGCATCTACTGCCGCGCAGGAGGAAGCGGCCTGTCTGGCACTGAATCCGGACTGGCGACTGACCGATTTTTCTTCACTTCTCCCCCTGATACTGAGTTTATGATGACAACAAACAAAGCAATGACAGTGGCTGCCGCATTGGCAGCCGTGCCGGCTTTGGTTGCCACGGCGACTGAAGAGCTGAGCTGCCCGGTATTCCCCGCGCCTCAGCATTACGAAATTTCTGCCGACCAAAGCGTCAAGGTCAGCACCGTATCCGTGCAAATTCGCACACAACAATCTACAGATGGTCTGTGGGGGCGAATTCCCCTCGGTATAGAAGGAGCCTATGCCATCCACATCTCCCCGGAGGGCACGGTGCAGGTACTGGCCAATGATAATGCGGGTGTGTTCTATGCCCGGCAGACGCTCACCCAGATGCTCATCGGCGTTCCCGGTTCCTGCAACGCACAAAAAGACCCATACCCCAACCTGACTATCGAGCAGATTGCCACACTGGGAGAGCTACCCACCGGCACAGTCGTAGACTGGCCGAGCCTGCGCTACCGCGGAGCGGTAGAAGGCTACTACGGCATACCCTGGAGCTATGAAGGCCGGCGCTCGCTGTTTGATTTTTACGGGCGCAATAAGATGAACATCTACATCTACGCCCCCAAGGATGACCCCCTCCACCACGGAAAAGGCTGTTATGAGCCCTACCCGGAGGACAAAGCTCATGAGCTGGCGGCTCTGGTGCAGCACGCCCGCAGAAACCATGTCCGCTTCGTCTGGGCCATCCACCCGGCCAACACTGTAAAATGGGAGGAGAATGAGGGGCGAACACAGCTGGACGGACTCTGCGCCAAGCTGCAATGGATGTATGACTTGGGAGTACGCGACTTTGCCGTACTGGTAGACGATTCTTTCGGAGAAATAGGCAAGGCCTCCCGCCAGGTGCAGCTCTGTAATTACATACTGGAAAACTTTATCCGGAAGCACCCGGACGTGAATCAGGAACTCATCATGTGCCCCACCGGCTACAACAAGAGCTGGGCCAATGTCTCTGAGCTGGAAATTCTGGGAAAAGGGCTTGACAAGAGCATCCACATCATGTGGACAGGTAACACCGTGGTGAATGATATCACGATGGAGGGACAACAGTGGGTGAATGGTCACACCGGGCGACCCACCTTCATCTGGTGGAACTGGCCCTGCAATGACATGAAGCCTTCCCGCCTTTCCATGGGGCGGACCTACGGGCTGGATCAGACCCCGGGCATGGAACAGGAAATGAGCGGCTTTGTTGCCAACCCCATGGAACGGGCAGAAGCCAACAAGGTGGGACTTTTCGGCGTGGCCGCCTATGCATGGAACATTCCCGCCTTCGACTCTGAACCAACCTGGCGGGAAGGCATCCGGCGTTTGTACCCGCAGTGTGCGGAAGCCATGCAAATATTCTGCGAGCACAACGCAGACCTGTTGCCCAATGGGCACGGCTACGCCAGGGAAGAATCACAATCACTGCTACCTCTTGCCACCCGTTTTCGTTCTGAGCTGGCAGCCGGTACTCCCTCCACTGAAACAGCCGCTGCCATGAGTGATCAGTTCGCAGAAATTGCCGCCGCCGGGCACAATCTGATTCAAGCTCGCGGCATGCAAACTCTGCAAAATGAAATAGCCCCCTGGCTGCGCGCCTTTGCTCTGACCGGGCAGGCCGGGGTTGAGGCTATCCGAGCTATGCGTGCCGACCGCCTGCAGGAACGCCTCAGCACAGCTTTGCACGTGGTGGACTCGCTCAACGAGATGTCGCTCCTGTATCGCGATACCTGGCAGGACAACGCCGTGGTGCAGGTGCAGGACGTGCAGGTAGGCTCCTACGCCGTGACCCCGGCACTGCGCTCCGTGTTCAACTATGTGAACGCAGGAATCCTGTCAGAACTGGCGGGGCGAAACATCCACACCATGCTTCCGGCATTCAGTTGCCGGGGCGGGGATGCTTCCGTAAACGCAGCCAATGTGAGCGACGGCAATTACAACTCGCTCTGGGAATCCGGGCAACCGCAGCAGGCGGGTGACTGGTACTGCCTCGATTTGGGTGAACTCACCCCCGTCAGCACCATCAACCTGCACATGGGAGGGAATTCCCGCCGCAACCGAGCTCCCCTGTCCGGACAGATGGAATACTCTGCAGACGGTCAGACCTGGACTCCGCTGGGTGGGCTTTCCTACGGCCCCAAGGTGACAGTGGATCGTCGGGCTGAGCCGGTCTCGGCACGCATGGTGCGCTACCGCATCGTCCAACCTACGGAGGGCAAACCCTTGGCCATTAGTGAGTTTACAGTCAACCGACCTCTGCCGGCCCAACTGGCTACCTCTATTCAGGGCTTGACCGGCATCTACGCCTACAGTGACGAAACCACCATAGGTCTGAGCCGCAAAATGGAAGTAGCCAAGGCAGAGCCGGGTAGCTACCTGAGCCTCGACCTGCCCATTCCGGTGTATGCCCAATCATTCAGCATGAATATGGATGATGCCTCACTCAGCTCATGGTGCAAACTGGAACTTACGCTGGAAGACGGTACTGTGGTAACCCCCCGCTTACAGCAGATATACGAAAAATTGTTCTATATCGATGAAAAAGACATGCCCACTGCCGCCATCCGCTCCGTTCGCCTGCTCAACGCCAGCAGCCAGGCCAGGGAAATTCGGCTCAATTCCTTTGCGCTCAAGCTCCCCTATGTAGCCCCTGATACCAATGTACACAGCCTGACGGACGGAGATATCTCCAGTGCTTACAACTGCGGCAAACAAGCACTCTGTGCGGAATTAAAGGTTCCCGCAGGTGCCACCAGACTCTCCGTTATCACCACGGCTGACTGTACGGTCAGTAACGCCACCCCCACAGGACAGCTTGACGGGCTGATGACCTTTGAGCTGAACCCCGGCACCAAAACCGTGAAGCTGGAGACCCCCCGCCAGCCCGGCATGCGCGTATATGAAGTCATCTTCCGCTGAGTATATCAATCACCATGCCCGCCACCCGGTGGGCATGGTGATGAGAAAATCACCTTCGGTGCAGCTCACGGAGCTTGTTTTCCATGTCTGCCCTTAATTTTTCGATGGTCTGCTGCTGTTCGTGCTTCGGTATGCCCTGGTCTTCGGCTTTCCCCTGGTAAATCAGGAGAGCCTGTGTATATTGTTCATGTATCTGCTCTGCCTGCTCCTTGATTCGGGGGTCATTGGGTGCCAGCTGCCCGGAAGCGTCGTAGATGATGGTGCCGTCTCGCAAGCCTATGGTTTCCGGAACAAATGGCACCAGCAGCTGGTCAAGCTCTTGCAACTTTTTGTCCTGCAGTTCGTTTATCCGATGATGATACTCGTTCTGCTCAGCCGGTGAGAGCGTGCCGGAATTCAACGCCGCCGTAAGTTCGTCTATCTGTTTCTGATACCGCGCCATAATTTCTTCTCTGCCGGTGTAATAATCAGCATTCAGAGTATGGGTTGGCGTGACTGTTGCCACCGGGGGCTTCTTCTGCTGTGAATCGGCGGTGACACGGTGTAGTGCAAGCAGGCTCAATACGCCGATGATGCCTCCTGCCAGCAGTGCTGAGAGAATGATTAAAATGATTCTGTTTCGAGCAGAGGGGCGGAGAACTTCCAACCATTGGGTGGCACTGCGGAAGCGGTGCTCCGCTTCCGGGGCAGCCGCTTTTTTCAGGGATTTCAGGAAGCACCGTGGGTAGTGCTTCTTGTGCTCCTTGGGCAGCAGGTGCAGGAAGCATTGTGCCAAGGCATACAAGTCCGACCACGCACCCACACGTCCTTTCGGGCTGAACTGCTCCGGCGCAGCATAGCCGGGCGAGCCAACGGGCGTAAGGGTATGATTCGCCGTACCCAGATGCGCGGAACCGAAATCGATGATGATGGGCTGTCCGTCCTCGCGGATGATGATGTTTCCGGGT